>CAYOGR010000048.1:0-15859 GCA_964403605.1 uncultured Chthoniobacter sp. | reverse complement strand
CGAGCGCGCCGCGGTCTTCGGTGGAGCCGTCGAGGCGGAAGGATTTCCATTCGCGGGCGGCGAGGGCCTGGCCAACGAGGTCGAGCATTTGGAGGAATTGGGAGAAGACGACGACTTTCTGGCCTTCCTCCATGAGCGGCTCGAGGAGGTCGAGGAGGGCGGAGAGCTTCGCGCTCTCCTCCTCCGGCGCGGCGGCCTCGGCTTTCCTGGCTTTGGGTTTTTCGTCGAGGCCCAGCAGGCGCGGGTGGCAGCAAATCTGGCGGAGGCGGAGGAGGCTTGTGAGGATGTTGAAGCGGAGCTTGTCGAGTTGCTTGTCGGTTTGGGCCTTGAGGAGCTGGGCGCGGGCGCGCTTGATCTCGGCTTGGTAGAGCTTGGATTGGGTGCCTTCCATCTCCACGATGATGTCCTCCTCGACGCGCTCGGGGAGGTCGGAGGCGACTTCGGTTTTCGTGCGGCGGAGGAGAAAAGGACGGGTGCGGGCGGCGAGGCGGTGGCGGGCGAAGAGGTCGTCCTTGCGGTCGAAGTTTTTTAGAAAACCAGCGCGATGGCCGAGAACACCCGGCATGGCGAATTGGAAGATAGACCAAAGGTCGAGGAGGCGGTTTTCGATGGGGGTGCCGGTGAGCGCGAGACGGTGGCTGGACGACAAGGCGCAGGCGGCGCGTGCGTTTTGCGAGGCGGGGTTTTTGATGTTTTGGGCCTCGTCGAGGATGAGCGCCCCCCACCGGACGGCATGGAGCTTTTCCTCTTGCGAGCGGAGTTGGGCGTAGTGGATGACGAGAAGGTCGCACGAACCGTCGAGGCCGGTTTTTCCAACGCTGTCGCGGTTCCAGACCTCGACGCGGAGACCGGGCAGGAAGCGGGCGGCTTCCGATCGCCAGTTGTCCTGGACGGACTTCGGGCAGACAACGAGCGCGGGGCCTTCGAGGTTTTGGGTTTCACGCAGCCACTCGAGCCAGCAGAGGGACTGAAGGGTTTTGCCCAGGCCCATATCGTCGGCAAGCACGCCCCCGAAGCGATTCCCCGTGAGGTAGGCGAGGAAGTGGAATCCCTCGAGCTGGTAGGGCCGGAGTGTGGCGGTGATGGCGGAGGGCGCCGGGGGGGTGATGCGGGTCTGGATATCCTCGATGCGGCGGCGGACCTGCTTGCAGCGTTCCGAATCGAGCAGCGGCGAGTTTTTCTTGGCGAGCGAGCCGAGTTGGAGGGCGTGAAGGCGTTGGTTTCCGGCGGAAAAATCGTGGGCGGCCAGGCCGAGGTCGGCGAGTTCGCGGAGCTGTTCCTCGGAAATGTCAAAGTCGAGTTTGCGCCAGCCTTTTTTGCCGAGTTGGATCCATTGGCCGCGGGCTTGGAGGAGAAGATCGATTTCCTCCTGAGTGAGCGTGGTGTCGTCCACCTTCAGAGCCACGGAGAGATCGAACCAGTCGATCTCGGAAGATTCCTCGATATCGATCGAAACACGCCCGGCGACGGCTCCGTCCCGCAGGCTGGCGAGGTTCTTGTCGAGAGACACCTCGATGTGATCGGGGCGCCCGGCGAGCCAGTCGAGAAATTGCTGGGGCCAGGATTTGATCAAACGGAAATGCAGCGTGTCGGGATCGCCGTAGTGCTCGACTTCCTTGAACGGGATCGCCGCAAGCCATGAGGCGGCTGGGGCGAGGCGGGATTTATCGGCGAAGGTGATGATTTCGTCGTCATCGTCAGAATCCCCGGCGTCATCGAGCCATTCAGAGCCGCTCCAGATCGAGTGCTTCTTGTTTTTTTCCATCCCGGCCCTGGCGGTGAGTTGAATGTGGGCGGCGCCGAGGTCCGAGTATTTGAGCTGGACTTGGATGGCGAGAGGAATGCGGCGAATGCGGGACTGAAGAGTCGGTGGCAGGGGCAATGCCATTGCAACGAGCGCGCGGATTCCGGTTTTCGACTCAAGCGCGGCGGCCGGAATTTTCACTGGCATCGGCTGGGAACGATTGTGGAACGGCCAACGATCGATCGGGTAGATGCCCGAGCCGCAAACATAAAGGAGTGGTTCGCCGGGGATGATGGCCATCGGCGCGGGAACGCCGCGCCCATCCGCATCGAGGAGGTCGAGTTTGTAGTTGGAATGTCCCTCCGCAGGGCATTTCAGATGCCAGACGAGCGGGGACTTCGCGACGACGATGGGCAGGCCATCCGCTCCGAGCACATATTTCGGGAGAAGCTCGGGAGTGCGGCACAACTTTGCGAGGCAATGCGTCAACTCCTTGGAAAAAGGGGCGATTTTCAGGGTGTTGATCGATCCATAGGCGTTTTGGAGGATGGCAAGAATGCTGACGCTGCCGGCATCGAGGAGTGTGGAATCGTAGTTTCCGTAGCGCAGGTCGGACTCGCATTCGCGGAGGGTTTTGATTTTGGCCGGAGTGAATTCCGTCTCGCTTCCACTGCGGGCCAGGATGACGGGGCCGCCAGGGGAAAGCTGGAGTTGCAACTCCACGCTTTTGGGGCGGGCTGTGGCGGTCTTGATTTGCCACTGCGCCAGTTCGTTTTCCCATTCCGCGATTTCGCGGTGACTGGAGATTTTTTTCGAGAGTTCCTCGATGAGGGCCGGATCGATGGCGGAGGCGACCGTCGGAGGAAGCGGGCAGTTTTTCTCCCTGGCGAGGATGGCCAGATAGGCGAGGAAATCCCAAGCGTCGCGCGGAGGAAGGGACTTCGGGTGGATTTCAAAGGTTGCGTTGAAATTCCAGCTGGTCTTGGCTCCAAGGGTCTGCAGGAAGGTGTTCTGGTTGACCGTGTGATTTCCGGTTTGGCGCCACCGCTCGGCCGCCTTCAAAAACGCTCCGGCTGGTCCGGCCAGGGGGAGTTTGACCTTTTTCGAGACCAGGTCGGCGAGGGTTGGCCCGGTGGATGGAGATTCCACAGGCGCTTCAACAATGGGAGCCTCGTTGATCAACAGTTTCGCGACCGCGACCGCGTGTTTGCAATGACTGCCGTAGGGACAGGTGCAATCGCCAATGACGCCCCCGGACTGGAAGGCGAGGTGGACCGAGTAGGATTTCAGTTTGTCAGAACCCAAAACGACAGCCTCGAGCATTTTATCATTCCTCTGGATCGAGAGGACATGGCGATTGGAGGCGAGCGCCTGGCCGCGCTGCTGTGTTTTTTTGGTGGAGGAAAAGAGGAAGACCTGGAGGGCTTCTTTATTTTCCAAAGTGATCGGTATCGACGAGGCGTGTGACATTCAGCTCGATACGAAAGAAGGGGAGCGTTGTGATCGACGCTCCCCTTCGAGTCGGAGTGGGTTTACTGGCAGGCTTCACACTCGCCGCCGTTGCGCATGGCTTCTATCGAGCAGGCGGCTTTTTGTTCGGCGGTGTATTCGGGTTTCGGGCCGGCGACGACGCCCCGGAGTTCCTTTTTCACATTCGTGGTCGGGCCTTCGATGCTTGAGGCCCCGAGGGTGCGGAGGTAGTAGGTGGTCTTCAGGCCGGTGTGCCAGGCGCGGCGATACATCTTGCTGACGACGCGCATGTCTGGCTCGCCGATGAAGAGGTTCACGGACTGGGACTGGTCGATCCATTTCTGGCGGCGCGCGGCGGCGTCGATGACGAACTCGTGGTCGATCGTAAAAACAGTGCGGTGCTTCTCACGGAGCGACTCGGGGATTTCCTCGATGTTGGTGAGTTCGCCCTCGAAGTATTTCAACTGCTCGAGCATGCGGTTGTCCCATTTGCCGATCTTTTTGAGGTCGCGGACGAGTTCGGTGCTCAGAATCGTGAATTTGCCGCCGAGGTTTTCCTTGGCGTAGAGGTTTTTGTAGTTCGGCTCGATGCAGGGCGTGGTGCCGGTGATGTTCGAGATCGTCGCCGTGGGCGCAATGGCGAGGACATTCGAGTTGCGCATGCCCTGGCGTTTGATTTTCTCTCGGACGGGAGTCCAGTCGAGGCGGCCGCCGCGCGGCACATCGATCTTCACGCCGCGTTCGCGCTCGAGGAGGTCGATGGTATCCTGTGGCAGCAGACCGCGATCCCACTTCGAGCCGCGGTAGCTCGAGTAGGAGCCGCGCTCGGCGGCGAGGTCGCTCGAGGCGGAGTAGGCATGGTAGGCAATGGCTTCCATGAACTCGTCGTTGAATTCGACAGCTTCCTGGCTGGCGAATCCGAGGCCGCGTTTGAAGAGGGCGTTCTGGACTCCCATTACGCCGAGGCCGATCGGGCGGTGGCGGACATTCGAGCGTTTGGCGGCCTCGGTGGGGTAGAAATTGATGTCGATGACATTGTCGAGGGCGCGGATCGCGACGGTGATCGTCTCCCTGAGCATCTCGTTGTCGAGTGTGCCGTCGGCTTTCATGTGCGAATCGAGGATGATCGAGCCGAGGTTGCAAACGGCGGTTTCGTCCTCGCTGGTGTTCAGCGTGATCTCGGTGCAGAGGTTCGACGAGTGGATGACTCCGACATGATCCTGCGGGCTGCGAAGGTTGCAGGGGTCCTTGAAGGTGATCCACGGGTGGCCGGTTTCAAGAAGCATCTTGAGCATTTGCTTCCAGACCTCGATGGCGGGAACCTCCTTGCCGGAAATTTTGCCTTGGCGGGCGAGTTCCTCGTAGTGGGTGTAACGCTCCTCGAATTTGCGGCCATAGGCATCGTGCAAATCGGGAACCTCGTTTGTGCGGAAGAGCGTCCAGTTTTCACGGGACTCCATGCGCTTCATGAAAAGGTCGGGAACCCAGTTCGCGGTGTTGAGATCGTGCGTGCGGCGCCGGTCGTCCCCGGTGTTGCGCCGGAGTTGGAGGAAGTCCTCGATGTCGTTGTGCCAGGTCTCGAGGTAGGCGCAACCGGAGCCGCGGCGCTTGCCGCCCTGGTTCACGGCGACGAGCTGGTCGTTGTGGAGCTTGAGGAACGGAATGACGCCCTGGGATTCGCCGTTGGTGCCTTTGATGTAGCTGCCCGTGCCGCGAACGGCTGTCCAGGAGCCTCCGAGGCCACCGGCCCATTTCGAGAGGTAGGCATTTTCGGCGATGCCGCGCTGCATGATCGACTCGATCGAGTCGTCCACTTTATAGAGGTAGCAACTGGAGAGCTGGCTGTGGAGCGTGCCGGAATTGAACAGCGTCGGGGTGCTCGAGCAGAAGCGGCGGGATTTATAGAGATTATAGAGGCGGACGACCCAGTCCTCCTTGGCGGCGGGTTCCTCGATGAAGAGGCCCATCGCGACGCGCATCCAGAAAAATTGCGGAGTCTCGAGCCGGCGGGAGGGTTTCTTGGTTTTATCGACGATCAAATAGCGGTCATAGAGCGTCTGGATGCCGAGGTAGTCGAAGTCCATGTCGGCGGTGGGGTCGATCGCATTGGCAAGAGCATCGAGGTCGTAGCCGAGAAGCTTCGGAGTGAGGCGCTCGATGGAAACCCCGGTGCGGAGGTAGTTCTTAAAGGCTTTGCGGTGCGCCTCGCGGAGCCCCTCGATGCCGTCACGGCTGATGCGCCAGTCGAGAACCTCTTCGTAGATGTAGGAGAGAAGAATGCGGGCGGCGAACTTGGCGAAATCCGCATCGCGCTCGATGAGGGTGCGGGCGTTGAGGATGACGGTGTTTTTCAGGATGTCCTCGGTGACCTCGCTGGCGAGCGAGCGGCGGAGTTCGCGCTCGATCTGGACGGCGTCGAGATTGAGGTCGAGGCCGATCATCGCGAAATGGATCCGTTTTTTCAGCTCCGAGCCGTCCCAGAGGATGTTCTGGCCATCGCGCTGGGTGACCATGATGAGGGCATCCTGCAAATCGCTGGTTGCGACCTCGGCTTCGGTTTTCGCGTTTTCGGCGCGGTGGCTGGCGCGCTGGGCGCGGTAAAGCACATAGCTGGCGGCGACTTTGTAGTAACCCTGCCGCATGAGTTCCTCCTGCACGAGGTCTTGGACATCCTCGATGTGGACGAATGCGGACTCGCGCGCGCGAACCCGCTCTGTAACACAACGGGCGATGGTGGCGGCGGACTCGGGATTTTCCTTCTCGTCGAGGAACGCCCGGCGGCAGGCGTGCTCGATCTTGGATTCCATCCAGGGGACGACGGCTCCGTTGCGACGGATGAGGCGGACGGTGATGGGGGTGGAATCGAGAAGGTCGTCCGCGGATCCTTTGCCGGTGCGGACGGAGCGTTTGAACACGAGGCTCTTCGCGACATCGTGGGCGTCGTTTTCAATGAGGGCCTTTTCGATGAGAAGCGACAGGTCGTTTTCGGAAAGGCGGAGCGACCCGGCCTTTCCGGCCTGCTCGGCAAGGCTCACGGCGACGGAGTGGGCGACATTGGCAACGAAGCCGCGGTTCTGCTCGTTGAAAATATTTTTCTCTTCGCGGGAGAGCAGCAGGTCGGTGAGGGCCTCGCCGATTTCGTCGGCGACATCGGAGAGGCTGAAGGATTGTTCCTCGCCATTGTGGCGGGTGACGACGATCCCCTGCAGCGGGTGCGAGGGAGTGGAAACGGCTTCGCGCCAGGAGAAATCGGGCTTCTGGTCGCGGGGCATGGTGACGAGGCGCTTGAGGGCCAGGTCTTCATCAAGTGAGAGCAAGCGGGGCATCTTTCGGGAATTCGGAGCGGGTGAATGTGGAATTCGAAACCGGGTTTCAGAGTTCGTCGTCGGAGACGCCGGCGAGATCCACGCCACGGCGGTATTCGGTGACGCGGCCTTCAAAGAAGTTGGTTTCCTTTTTGATCTCCATCATCTCGGAGAGCCAGGGAAGCGGGTTCGCGAGATTGTTGTGGAGCGGCTCGAGGCCCACGCCGACGAGGCGGCGGTCGCCGATATAGTCGATGTATTGGCAGAATTCATCGGCGGTGAGGCCGACCGCGGCGACGGGCAGGCAGTCGCGGATGAATTCCTTCTCGAGATCGACCGCCTCGCGCATCGTGGCGCGCAAATCCTCGCGGAACTCCTCGGTCCAGATCTCCGGATTTTCGTCCACGAGATCCTGGAAGAGCTGGCGGAGGAGTTCGATGTGGTTCGACTCGTCGCGCAGGGTGTAGCTGATCATCTGGCCAACGCCGGGGAATTTGTTCTGGCGGTAAAGCGCGAGGATCATGCCAAAGAGGCCGTAGAACTGCGTTCCTTCCATGCACTGGCCGAAGAGGAACATGTTTTTCGCAAGCGCCGTCTTGGTTTCGGGATCGTTGAAGTCCATATCGCCGCGGAGCGCGCGGCTGTTGCTCACGACAAAATCGGTTTTGTTTTTGATCGTGGAAATATCCTCGAACATCGCCTCGCACTCGTGCGGATTGATGCCGAGCGAACTGATCATGTAAACGAGGGAGTCGGCATGGATGTTTTCCTCCTGGGCGTGGCGGCCAAGCGCGAGCTTGAGTTCCGGCGCGGTGACGGCCTCGCGGATGACATGGAGGACATTGTCGCCCACGATGCCTTCGGCGGCGGAGAAATATCCGATGGCCATCTTGATGATCCAGCGGTCCACATCGGAGACAAGGCCTGAGGTGTCGCGCCAATGCTCGCAGTCTTTCTGCATCTGGATGTCCTCCGGCTCCCAGTGGTTGGCCTTCATTTTTTTGTAGAGGTCGTAGGCCCAGGTGTATTTCAGGGGGAGGATGTTGAAAAACATGGTCTGGCGTCCATTGATGACGCGTTTGGCGGCGTAGGCGGCCTCGGCCTTGTCGCGGTCGAGGACGAAGTTGCGGTCTCCGAGTGTGATGGTGGTGGTAGCCATGGTGATTGGTGTTTGGTTTTGTTTTTTCAGCGCGGGACAGCCCCGGGACACTTTTGGAAAGGCTCTGGGCGGCGCAGTGGAGATTTGTTTATCAGGCCGGATCCCGGAGTCAAAATAATACAACCGATTGGCGTGAAAAAAAACGACACCACCATATATTGTGGTTTTCCAGGATTTCACCCCTAAGCAAAAAACGGGCCAGTTTTTACCTCATTCGTGCTCTGCGGGTTGGAGAAACCAAGGCCGGAAAGGGCTCGTGACAAATCGGCGGATGGGGGGATAGTCGGGGCATGGAAATCCTGAAAATGCTGGCTGTCGCGCTCAGCCTGGGAACGCTCGCGGGCCTGAATCTTTACCTCACGGTTTTTGTGACCGGGCTGGCGCTGCGGCTGGATTGGGTCGCGTTGCCCGCGCCGTTGCAAGGTCTCGAGGCGCTCGGGCACACGGTGGTTCTTGTGGTCGCCGGGGTATTGTATTTGATCGAATTTTTCGCCGACAAAATTCCCTGGATCGACACGGCGTGGGACTCGGTGCACACCTTCATACGGCCGGTTGGCGCGGCCGCGCTGGCTGTGGCGGCGATGGGCGAGGCGCATCCCGTTTTTGAAATCGTGGCGGTGCTGCTCGCGGGTGGAATGGCGCTCTCCGCGCATGCCGCCAAGGCCGGCACGCGGGTGATGGTGAATGCGTCGCCCGAGCCGTTTTCGAATATCGGCTTGAGTCTCGCGGAGGACGGGTTGGTTCTCGGAGGGCTCGGGCTGCTGGCCTGGAATCCGATGGCAGCCTTGATTTGCGCGGTTCTGGGAGTCGGCGCCGTGCTTTGGTTTTTGCCGGCAATCGCCCGCGGTGTCCGGGCGAATCTGTGGTTCGCCTGGAGAAAGCTGAAGTCGCCGCCGGACACGGAAAAGCTCGCCGAGCCTTTACCCGAGCTGCCCGAGCGCTGGGATGCGCTCCTTCGCCGGATGCATTCCGGCAAATCCCCGGTCGAGTGGGCGCTGCCGTGCGTGAGCCGCAAGGGCGACAAGCTTCCGGCGAATGTATTCGGCTGGATTGTGAGTTTGGGAGAGGAGCCGGAGGAGGTTTACTTCCTCGGTCGCACCTGGCGGGGTGGTGTGCTGGCGGCGTTCGACATCCGGGGGGCGGCGATTGAATTCGGGGATGGATTTTTGTCGGGCCATCTGGAGATCCGGCACCGCGAGGGGGAGCCGCGCCAGGCCTTTTCGTTCGACCAATCCCTGTCCCGGGCCGCCCGGGAGGCCGCTTCGCGCTTGAGCGACGACGCGCGTCTTGTCTCGCGCGGAAAATTTCTCCCTGCGGGAGGCGGTTAGCGTTTCGGAAGATTGATCCGCGGTGGCTGGATGACGATTTTTTGGGTCATCTGGGACAGGTCGTCATCGTTCCGGAGGGAGCTCATGTGGTTGTCGAAAATGGCCACCGCCTGGGTGCGCGACATGAGTTCCGACAGGTTCAGCAATTCCAGCCGCTCCGTGTAGTCGCGGAAATCCAGGCGCACCTTGCCCAGGGTGAGCAATTGGACGACCACGCCCATCACATGGGTGTTCGAGTGCCCGACCTTCAGGGCGAATTCATCGATTTTCGAGGCGAGGGTGACAATTTTCGGAGGGGTGGCCTCCCGGGTTCCCTGTTCGATGAAGAAAACCTCATTTTTCACCATGATGTCCTTTGCCGTCTTGGATGCGCTCGGGCCTGTGCTTTTGGTGCTCATAGTTCAAATGACAATTGCGGCTGGGTTTGTTTGGGCGGGAATGGATTCCATCCGTTGCTAGCCTGGAGGCCATTGCAGGGGTCGGCCTCCGAGGAGGTGGACATGCAAATGAGGAATGGTTTCGCCGCCATGGGATCCGTTGTTTATGACGATCCGAAAGCCTTCGGCAAGACTTTCGCTGCGGGCGATTCCGGCGGCGGTGAGAAGAAGGTGTCCGAGCACCGCCTGGTCGGCCTGCGAAGCCTCTCCCACCCGGGGGATCGGCTTTTTCGGCACCACCAAAATGTGGGTGGGAGCCTGGGGTGAGATGTCGCGGAAGGCCAGGCAGAGGGCGTCCTCGAAGACGATGTCCGCGGGAATTTGGCGGGCGATGATTTTTTCGAAAAGGGTCATGTCAGTCGCAGGTTGAGGTCCTTCCGGTTTGGCGAGTGGTCGAGCTCCAAGCGCACGAAGTGGACGATCTCGCCGGTGAGTTCGGCGCAATCCGAGCGCCAGACCTTCGCGCCGCGCAGGAGCTTCACACAGGCATGCAGGTCGCTGAGTTCGACTTGCTGGGCCGGGGTGTCGGGGATGTCCTTCAACCGCGCGCGCAGCAGCTCGAAAAACGCCAGCTCGAATCCATTGCCGGCGCGGCGGGCGAGATCCGCGAGCGAGATCCTCACGGGCGGCGGCAGCGTTTGGAAACACCGCGCCACATCCGAGTAGCCGATGACCTGGAGCACGGATTGGACGGCCTTTTCGAGGCGGGGAATGCTGACGATGTTGTCTTCGAAATCCTGCTGCAGGAAGCTCGAGATGCTTTCGATGACATGGTTGGCGAGCCACCATTTCTTGTAGCCCGCGCTCTCGGCGGCGCGGACGACCGCGGAGGAGAGCCAGGCGCGGTCGTAGTTCATCACGCTGCCGTCCTGGAAGCGGACGAGGGGAAAATTGTCGCGGAGCGCGATCATGCCTTGAAAAGCTCCCGCTGGTCCGGCGTGAGGGCGATGCGTTTCTCGAGCGATTCGATTTCGTCGATGAAGTCGCCGACTTCCTGGAACTCGCGGTAAACCGAGGCGTAGCGGACATAGGCCACGGGATCGAGCGCGTGGAGGCGGCTCATCACAAGGGCGCCGAGCTTTTTCGAGCTGATCTCGCGGTCCTGCATCGCTTCGAGTTCCTGCAGGATGTCTTCCACGGTGCGCTCCATTTGCTCGAGGCCGATCGGGCGTTTCTCGCAGGCCTTGGCGATGCTGGCGAGGAGCTTCTGCCGGTCGAGCAACTCGCGTCGGCCGTCGCGCTTGACGACACGCATTTCATTGTGCTCCAGAACTTCATAGGTCGTGAAACGCGTCTCGCATCCGAGGCATTCGCGCCGCCGCCGGATGCTGACACCGTCCTTTGAGAGCCGGGAGTCGATCACTTTGTCGTCAATTGTTCCACACTTGGGGCAGCGCATATATGTTGTGTCGATTACCGGACGGGCGCGAAAATCGACACTACATCTTGTGAGGTCAATTTTATTTTCCCGGAGGCGCGGGATCGGGGCGGTGCCTGCCGCAAATCCACCGGGAAAAATATCATTGCCAAGACCAGCCCAGCCCCGCAGAAAAGGCGCGCGCGTCGGCACGGAGCCGTCGCCGAAACCATTTTTTTCATGAGCGAACGAAGAGTCGTCGTTACAGGCATTGGCGTTGTGAGCCCGGTCGGAAACGATCTGCAAACATTTTGGACATCCCTCATCGAGGGCCGGAGTGGCATCCGCAGGTTTGAAGCCTTCGACTCCACGAATTTCGATTGCAAGATCGCCGGCGAGATCCGCGATTTCGAGGCGGCGAAATTTTTTAAAAACCCCAAGACCGCCAAGCGCACCGACCGCTTCACGCAATTCGCGATGGCCGGCACGAAGATGGCCCTCGAGGATTCGGGAGTCGATCTCGAGAAAATCGATCGCACCCGTTTCGGCGTGATGATCGGCAGCGGCATCGGCGGCCTTTACAGCATGGAGGAGGAGGCCCACCGCCTGGCCGACCGCGGCCCCTCGCGCGTGTCGCCCTTCACCATCGCCATGATGATTTCAAACATGGCCAGCGGAATGGTCTCGATGGAATACGACCTCCGCGGGCCGAACATGTGCATCGTCACGGCCTGCGCCACGGCGAACAATTCGATCGGCGAGGCCTGGCGCATCATCAAATTCGGCGACGCCGACGCGTTCATCGCGGGTGGCGCCGAGGCCACGATCACGCCGCTGGGCATCGCGGGCTTCGCCTCGATGAAGGCGCTCAGCTGCCGCAACGACGAGCCCGAAAAAGCCTGCCGGCCCTTTGACAAGGACCGCGATGGTTTTGTCATGAGCGAGGGCGCGGGCATCGTGGTGCTCGAGGAATACGGGCATGCCAAAAAACGCGGCGCGACGATCTACTGCGAACTCGGCGGCTACGGCTGCACGGCCGACGCCTACCACATGACCGCCCCGATGCCGGAAGGCGAGGGGGCCGGGCGGGCGATGGCCATCGCCATGCGCCACGGCCAAGTGAACCCCGCCGACATCGATTACATCAACGCCCACGCGACCTCCACCGGCCTGGGGGACATTTGCGAGACGAAGGCCATCAAGCTCGCGCTCGGCGAGTCCTCGAAGAAAGTCGCCGTGAGCGCCACGAAATCCGTCACCGGCCATTTGCTCGGAGCCGCCGGCGGCGTGGAACTCGCCGCGAGCGCCATGGCGATCAAGCACGGCGTGATCCCGCCCACGATCAATTTGGAAAATCCGGATCCCGAGTGCGACCTCGACTGCGTGCCGAACACGGCGCGCGAGGCGAAGGTGCGCCATGTCCTCAGCAACTCGTTTGGATTCGGCGGGCACAACGCCACGCTCCTCCTCAAGGCGCTCGATCAATAGCGCGCCGCTTCCCTGAAGGCGAACGCGTGCCAGACCAAACCACCGATCCCGATATCGAGGTGCGGATTTATTTCGCCCGTGGCCGCAACGCCCTCGTGGCCCGGGGGGATTTCTCCGAGCTTTTCGCCGCTTGGTATCTCCACCGCATGGATCATGGAATCGAGGTTCCCGCCTCCATGGAGGATGCCGGCCGCGAAGCCCTCGCCGCCTTGACGCTGCATTGCGCGGGCCGTCCGTGGAAGGAGACCTGCGCGTGGACGGTGAAATTTCCCGACCCGCGTGTGAATCTCTTTGTCGTCGGCGACAACAACACCGGAACGGTCGTGGCGAACCTCCAAACCGACGGGCTCCAAGCCGTCGAGAAGGGCATGTTTTATGCCGATGTCGTCGAGGATGCGAAGCCCGCCCGCCGCAGCGTGGTGGATTTTCAGGAAACCTCGTTCCTGCGCGCCGTGGAGGTTTTCTATGCAAAAAGCGAGCAGCGCGCGGTGCGGTTTTTTTGGCATGGCGACGAGGATCTCGTGATGGTCGCCGCGCAGCCCGATTGCGACGAGGAATGGCTGGCGGGGCTGGACGACAAATCCATCCGCTCGCTCGACCGCGATGTGGAGCTCTCATTGCTCGAAAAGCGGCATTACACTTTCCGCTGCGGCTGCAACCAGGACCGGATGCTGGATTTCATGCTTCCTGTTTTCCAGCGGCAGGCGGACGACCTCTTCCACGGCGATCCTGCCATCACGATCGTTTGTCCGCGCTGTGGCGCGAGGCATGTTCTCGCCCGCGAATCACTGGAGGCCCGCCAAAAGAATTCTTCCCATGAGTAACGAAAACCTGCTTTCCCCCGACCAGAAAATTGCCGGCATTCTCACGCCGCTCAGTGCCATCCGGGGGCGGCACGACATCGGCATCGGCGACACCGAAACCCTCGTCGAACTCGCCGAATGGGCCTCGAAAAAAGGTTTTCGCCTTATCCAAATCCTCCCCGTCAACGAAACCGGCAACGACAACAGCCCCTACAACCTCATCAGCTCGATCGCCTACGAACCCGTCACGCTGGCCGTCAACCCCCGCTGGCTGCCGGATTTGTCGGAGGCGGATTTTAAAAAAATCTCCAAGGCCCATGGCGTCGAGTCGCTCCGCGAGGGCAAGGTGCAATACGCGAAGGTCAAGGCGCTCAAGCACGATCTCCTTTCCGCCGCGTTCCGCAGTTTTGAAAAGACCAAGGGAGCGCGCATCCGGCACTTTGAGAAATTTTGTGAGGAGGAGAGCGAGTGGCTCGCCGACTACTCTCTGTTCCGCTCGCTCGGTGCTTGGAATGACAACAACGAGGTTTTCACCAATTGGCCTGCGGATCATCAAAACCCCGACGCCGCCCGCGAATGGCGGGATTCCCTCGAAGCCTCGCAACGATTCCGTTTCGACGGTCTGGTTCGTTTTTTCAGCTACATCCAATGGGTGGCGGTGTCGCAATGGCGGACCGTGCGCGAGGAATTCGACAAACTCGGCATGGCGCTCATGGGCGACATTCCGGTGGGCGTGAGCCTCTACAGCGCGGATGTCTGGGCCGAGCCGGGAATTTTCGACAAGACGCGCTCGAGTGGCGCCCCGCCCGAGAAGGTTTTCAAATCCGATCCCTTCACTGAAAACTGGGGCCAGAATTGGGGCTTTCCGCTCTACAACTGGCAGGCGATGTCGCGCGACAACTTCGCATGGTGGCGCCGCCGCCTGCGGGCCTCGCGCGAGGTGTTCCACCTCCTGCGCGTCGATCACGCCCTCGGTTTTTTCCGCATCTGGAGCTTCCCGTGGCGTCCCGAGGACAATGAGCGCTTCACTTTTCTCAACCACGACCAGGCGCGCGATCTCACCGGCGGAGAGCTTCCGTGCTTCATGCCGCGTGACGACAGCACGCCGGAAAACCGCGACTACAACCGCCATCAGGGCGAAATGCTCTTCCGCGTTTTTCTTGAAGAGTCCGGTTCGCATCGACTCATCGCCGAGGATTTGGGCGAAGTTCCCCCCTATGTCCGGCCTGCGCTTGAGGCTCTCGAAATCCCCGGTTTCAAAATTCCGCTTTGGGAAACGGAACCCGATGGGCGTTTGAAGCCCGGCGAGAGTTACCGCCGCCTGAGCTTGGCGACTTTTGCCACGCACGACCATCCGACGATCCGTCAATACTGGGAGGGTTGGAATGCCGACTCCGGCGGGAATGGACTCCGCGAAATGCGGGCTATCATGGAATTTTGCGGCCGCCCTGACATTCAGCTTCCGCAGGAGTTCACGCCCGAAATCCACGGGGCTTTCCTGCAAGGCCTCTTCGCCAGCAACTCCTGGCTAGCCGTCCACCAGATCACCGACATCTTCGGCCTGTCCGAGCGATTTAATGTCCCGGGTGCGATCGGCGACCAGAATTGGACCACGCGCATCGAAGGCCCGATCAAGGATTGGGACAAACTCTACAAAAGCCAGCTGGTCCTGTGTTCGCGCGCTCTCGAGGCAACCGGTCGAATCCCGAATGCTCGCTGATTGCGCTGCCGGTCGAAAACCTCCACATTGAGCCCATGAGCACCAGCGCCCCGACGCCCGTCCTTCCCGACGCCAGCGGCCACTTTGGACCGTATGGCGGCATGTTCGTTCCCGAAACGCTCATGACCGCCCTGCAGGATCTCGAGCGCGAATACCACGCCGCGCGCAAGGACCCCGCCTTCCGCAAGGAACTCGCCGGATTGCTCGCGGATTTTTGCGGACGCCCCACCGCGCTCTACCTCGCCGAGCGCCTCACGGAAAAACTCGGCGGCGCGAAAATTTATT
Source organism: uncultured Chthoniobacter sp. (assembly GCA_964403605.1). Lineage (GTDB taxonomy): Bacteria > Verrucomicrobiota > Verrucomicrobiia > Chthoniobacterales > Terrimicrobiaceae > UBA967. The sequence continues at coordinate 763 of CAYOGR010000048.1, read as the reverse complement.
TGAAACGCGAAGACCTCCTCCATACCGGCGCGCACAAAATCAACAACGCCATCGGCCAGATCCTCCTCGCCCGCCGCATGGGAAAAACCCGCATCATTGCGGAGACGGGAGCCGGCCAGCACGGCGTCGCCACCGCGACCGCCGCCGCGCGATTCGGATTCGACTGCACCATTTACATGGGCGCGGTGGACATGGAGCGCCAGGCCCTGAATGTCGCGCGCATGCGATTCCTTGGGGCGAAAGTCGTCGGCGTCACCGCCGGCCAGGCCACGCTCAAAGAGGCCATCAACGAAGCCATGCGCGATTGGGTGACGAATGTTCGCTCGACCCACTACATCCTCGGCAGCGCCCTTGGCTCGCACCCGTATCCGATGATCGTGCGCGATTTTCACCGTGTGATCGGCGACGAAACCCGGCGCCAGATTTTGCAGCGCGAGGAGCGCCTTCCCGATCTGCTCGTCGCCTGCGTCGGCGGCGGCAGCAATGCGATTGGATTTTTCTACCCGTTCCTGAATGACGAAACCGTCAAAATGACCGGCGTCGAAGCGGGAGGCGACGGCATCGTGCGCGGCCGCCACGCCGCCCGTTTCCAAGGCGGCAAGCTCGGCGTGCTGCAAGGAACCAAAACTTGGCTCCTTGCCGACGACGACGGCCAGATCGAACTCACCCACTCCGTCTCCGCCGGCCTCGACTACGCCGCGATCGGGCCCGAGCACAGCTACTACCGCGACTCCGGCCGCATCGACTACGACTACGCCACCGA
>CAYOGR010000047.1:0-15947 GCA_964403605.1 uncultured Chthoniobacter sp. | reverse complement strand
TTTTGGCTGGAGGCTATTCCAAGGACATCCGCAAAATCGTGGATGTGCATGTGAATACCGCACTCGCATGGAGCGAGGTTTTTGGTTGATCAGGCTCCGACCCCGGTCAGGCGGGCGAGTTCGTCGCGACGGGTCGTTTGGATTTCTTTTTCCAGTGCTTCGCGGGCTGCTTGCCTAGCTTCGAGTTCCTTGAGGCGGGTGGTCTTCAGTTCTTCTCGGCGGGTCTTGAGGGCGACGACTTCCGCGAGTGCCTGCCGCACCAGTTCCTCGATTTTTTTGGACTCCTCCGAGTCCGGATTGCTCGTGATTTGAGGCTCGAAGGGCTTCACCGCCTCGCCGATCCAACGAATGTAGCACTCGGCACGGTTGAACTCGGCCATATTGTCGGCAAGCGCGGCATCGCTTGCCGCGATGGTTTTCAAATACTCCACCGCCTGGACGCTGGTCGGAGCGAGCGCCGCGACCTGGAAGCGGCTTGTCGTCGCACGGGGAGCTTGGGAATCTGAAATCGACTCGTTCAATAAACTCAACGCGCTGTCGGGCGCGGGTTCGATGGGAATGGCTTTTGCAACCCGAATGGATTCGGCGGGTGTTGAAGTGGGGCTGGCTTGGGCGGTTTGAGAAGCAGCTTCCCGATCCTTGGCCTCCACCACAGCGACCGCCGAAGGCGCGATGGGCCCCGGAGTCGGGGTTGCGGCAATCACCGGTTCCACAGGTGTGGGTGTTTCGGTCGGCTCGGGAGTTGGTTGGGGCAAGTCAACAACCAAAACAGGTGCCTCCTCGGTTACGGGAGCTGGTGTGGGAGTGGATTCGGCGATCGGCGTTGGCTGGGGCGTTGCCAGGGCTATTTCAATGGGCTTCTGTTCAAGAGGGATTCTCTCAAGCTCCAGTGGCGGAGGCGCGGGTTTAAAATCGGCGGTAAAAATCGGCGGGGTGGGTGTTGGCTGGGAGGGAGTTCTTGGAGTCGGGGCGGGAGCCGGCACCTCTTCCGGAAGACCCAATTCCCGCATCAGGTCTTCGGATTCCTCCTCGGCGATCGTGTCGGTGTTTTCCCCGGAATCCTCGGGCAGGGAAAGGCTCAGGAGTTCGTTGCCGGCGAGATCGAGGTTCATTTCGGGGAGGGGAGTTTCAAAATCGATTTTCTGGATTTCCTCAAAAAGCGCGGCGGAGGCGGACTTCGTTTTCTTTTTGGAGACTAGAAGAAACCGGGGGTCGGCCCAGCGGCCAAGGAAGCGGCTGGGATCTTGAAAGAGAGGTGGCACCTTGCCGGGCGTGAAGCGGCGGGGATCACTGATGGCCCGACGCATGGTTTCACCGGAAATTCTCAGAGGCGATCCCGCGGAAGTTTCGCGCAGCCCGGTGCCGAGGAACGGCAGCAACCGCACTGCCAGCCCCTTGAAGGGATTTCTCACATTCGCCTTGGGATTTTCGGAACGGAATTTCTGGATCGCGAAAAAACTTCCTCCGCTCAGGACATCGCTGAGATTGAAGCGGCTGGCAGGAACGAATGCGCGTGCGGCCGTTCCCGAAACCGGGCTGTATTGGCGCGGGGGCAGGCTGTCGAGGAGGGCGTAAAAATCCAATCCCGTGGCGTCGTTTCCTTGTTGGGCCAGGTGGTGGTAGAGGTCGTCGATCCGGCCGGCGTAAGGGCGAAGAAAAATTCCATCGGTGACAAGTTTCCCGCCGACATCGGCGAGGTAGATCCGGTTTGCGAGGTCGGCTGCGGAGGAATTGGCGGGATTCCCCTGGAATCTCTGTCGCTGGGCTTCCAGCGCCGCTGCGGCCGCTGGGGTGAGGGGAACGATCCACGAGGGGAGTTCCCGGTTCAGCGCGATGGGGCGGCCGTCCATTCCGATCAAGGCGTCGATGTTCCGGAAATTCCCGCCAACGAGCCGGGATCCATCAAAAACCACCGAGTCGGCGGGCGGCAACCGGTTGGCCTGCGCGCTTTGGCGGGAGGCATCGGGTTGGGGAACCAGAAAAACACGCGCCAACTTTTCGATTTCCGAATCGTCCAGCCCGGCGGGGAGCAGGCGGTTGAACTTGGAAAGAAGAATGATGGACAGGGCTGAGCGGGTGGTTTGGAGCCTGGCCTGCATTGGAAGATTCCGGGCGGCATCCGCCAAAGCCAAGGCGGTTTGATCGATGGCTTTCGTCAGCGCGGTTGGTTTGGAGTCGGACCCGGAAACCGACCAGCCCGTTTGGGCCGATAGGAGAATCAGCGCGGCACAAAGGGCGCGGCGCATGACTCTCAATAGTTGCACTGAAGCGTGATTTTCTCCCCGCAGCGGCAAGTTACGACGATGTGGCCGACGCGCCCCTCGGCGTCCGGGAAGATTTCCACCTGCGGTTCGCTCGCACAGGGCTGGGCCTGGCTGGGGTCGTTTCCTTGGGGCTCAAGGGAGTGGGCCAAGTCTTCCAGTGGAGGTTCTCCGGTGGACATGCCTGAAGAAATCGGAGGGAGGTTCGAGGGAAGCTGGATGTTCGGAGATCCGCTGCGGGTCGATGCCACGCTGGGTCGGCCAATGAGAAAATCCTTCATGGGTTCGGAAGCTTAGTTCGAATTGGCCTCGGGCGCGGGGCTGGGCTGGGGTGTGGGTTTCGGAGGTGTCTGGGTCAGTGAAAGGCTCACGGTGATGCGATGGTTGTCCTCGGAATCCGGGGGCACATTCGGAAGCGGCATGGTGTCGCCGTATCCGGCGATGCGCTGGGTTTTATTGGGGGACATCGCGTAAAATTCCATGAGGCGACGCACCGCGTTCGCGCGGTCGGTGCTGAGTTCCCAAGGTGTGTAGTTTTTATTGGGCCCGAGGTCGAGGCCTGTGGGCGTGTGGCCTTCCAGGAAGACCTTGAAATTGTAGCGTTCGATCAGCCAAGCGAGGTTCTGGAAAACCTGTGTGCCCCAATCGGTGGTCTCGGTGCTGTTCTCTTTGAAGATCGGCTTCCGGGAGCGGTTGTAGATATTCATTTTCAGACCATCCGAGGTGATCTGGATATCGACGGGTTCTTTTTCGTCCTCCTTGATGTTCAGGAGACGCATGAAATCCCGGGCGATGGCTTTGAGGAACCCCTGGTTTTCACGGGTCGTGAGATCCTGCATGCTGGAGTCCTTCTGCGTTGCCTGCACCTGCCTCTCCAACATTCCGGCCGTCTGGGTCGGTGGTTTGTAGCTAGGATCCTTGAAATAAAGCGCGACCTGGGCCAGCACCTCGGGCTTTTCCTCGGCGACGAGAATCCATAGCACCATGAAAAGGGCCATCATGGAGGTCACGAAGTCGGCGTAGGCGACCTTCCAAGCTCCTCCGTGGTGTTCGTCTTTTTTCTTAGCCATGGCTGGAGACTAGGATCCCGTGCCGATTCCCTTGCACATTTCCTCGATGGCGTCGGCCGTGGGCTGGAAGGCCGGATCGATCATGCGGCGCCCCACCTCGACAGCCATCATCGGAGCCATGCCGCCGGTGAAGCCGATGACCGACTTCATGATCATCGAGTAGTATTGAAGCTCATAGGCGTTGTTGAGCTTGATGCGGGCACCCAAGGGGTTGATGAAACCATAGGCTCCTAGAACGCCGAGGAAGGTTCCCACAAGGGCTGCGGCGACCTTTTTGCCTACCGCGCCGGCACCCATTTCGATGGCCGCCATGGTATTGATGATGCCCATCACCGCCGCCACGATGCCGATGCCGGGGAGCGAGTCGCCGACGAGTTGGAGCAAGTGAACCGGGTGGGCGAAATCATCGGCTTTCGCTTCCAGATCCGCCTCCAGCATCGAGGCGAGTTGTTCTGGCTTGAGTCGGCCGTCGATGATCGGCTTGAGACTGTTGGTGAGAAACTCGACGCGTTCGTGGTCGTTCAGGAACGACGGGTATTTGGACATGATCGGGCTGTCCTTCGGGGCCATGATGTCGTCTTCGATCGCGATCAAGCCGCCGCGGCGGGCTTTGGTGAACAATTCGTAAAGCAACTTCAAGGCGTCCGAGTAGTCGGAGGTCGGGACGACTTGGTTGCGAAATGCCAGCTTAACCTTGGCGATCGTATTTTTGAGAAGGTTGAGCGGGGCGGCGATGACCATCAGACCCAGTGAAATTCCGAAGATGATGACATATTCGGCGATCGGGAAGAGGTTGGCGATTACTCCGCCAGCCATCACAAAGCCGCCCAGGGTGCCGGCTAGAACGATGAGGTATCCGATAATTAGGGTCATGTTGGTGGGTGTGGTTTGTTTTGTTTTTTGGTGAGTGTCGAGACTATCTCGTGGTGGCGGAGCGGATGTAGGTTTTCAGGCTCAGCACGGCTTGGGTGTGGATCTGGCAAATGCGGGATTCGGTAACACCGAAAACCTTCGCGATCTCGGCGAGGCGGAGGTTTTCGAAATAATACATCGCCAAAATTTTTCTCTGCATTTCGGGGAGTTGTTGAAGGCGATCCACGATCAGTTTGATGAGTTCGTTTTTCATCGCCTGATCGCTGGCGGTCGGTTGCTTCTCATCCGGCACGACATCGTGCATGTTGGACTCGTCCTCGTCCCCCGCGACGGCGTCGAGCTCGACATAGCTGAGCGGGCGGAGTTCGTCGAGCAGGGCGGAATATTCCTCGCTGGAAATGCCGAGTTCCGCGGCGACCTCGGCTTCCGTGGCGGGACGGCCCTCCTTTTGCTCGATTCCGGCGATCACATCGGTGAGTTTTTTTGCTTTCACCCGGAGTGAACGGCTCATCCAATCGATGCGGCGGAGTTCATCCAACACCGCACCGCGGATGCGCATCGAGGCATAGCTGGCGAAAGTCACGCCGAGGGTGGGGTCGAACCTCCGCACGGCTTGGATGAGCCCAAGCAAGCCGACGCTGTAAAGATCGTCCACATCGATGGTGGGTGGCAGGCTCGCCCGCATCCGGTCCACGACCGAGCGCACCAGCGGCATGTGGTTTTTGAGATTTTCCTCTTCGGTGAGGGTTTCGCCATAGGCACGCCAAGCCGCGGACATCTTTCGGGAATCCGCTTGGGGAGGCTTCATGGGTGGTTCGGCGACTTCAGGCATCGGCTAGGATACAGGCTTCGGTTCGCCCTCGGACTGTTGTGGCATCTGGCTGGCCGCAGTGGCTGCGGCTTGTTGGGCGGCGAGTTCCTCATCGCGGCGGCGGGCCTTCTCGGCGACGATCTGCTTGGCACAATGTTCCGCCGCATAGCGCAATGCCCGAAATAAAATAGCCACCACCACGCACCCGATCGTGGCGTTGAACACAGAATCGGCAAGGTCTTTGCCGGCAAGGAAACTCACGGCAAGCGTGAGCAGAAAGCCGACAAAGCCTCCGATGAGCGTGAAGTATTGCATGGGCGACGGGTGGGTGTGCGAATGCGGTATTTCCGGACTGCGAAGCATTTTTTGCGCCAAAATACGACAACAAGGCAATCTCAAAGCAATCAAAGGGTTGAATATCAGAAATAAATTTTAGAATACGCACAACGAATGGGTGAAAGTGTGAGCGGGCTGGCAAAAACTGCCGCCTGGATTTTCTAGATGAAGCCAAACTGTGCAAGACGGCGATTCTCCGAAAAAATCGGGAGGTGGGGGGATTTTTTTGAAAGAGGCATTCGGAGCGAGGCGCCGGGCGTCCTCGGCAAGTCGGTCGGCATTCCATTTGGAAAAGTTCGTGGAAAGCAGAATCGCCGCGCCGGGTCGCGCGAGTTGGAGGGCGGCGGCAAGCAAGTCGGGAAAGTCGCGCTCGACGCGGAAGGTTTTGCCTGCACCTCCTCGACCGAAAGTTGGCGGATCCAGGACGATCGCATCAAAGGACTCCCCGCGCTTGGCGAGTCGCCGAAGGTAGGTCGGCACATCCTCGGCAACGAATCGATGGCGATCTAACGGAAGGGCGTTGAGTTCGAAATTCCGCCTCCCGCGCTGCAGGAAGGATTTCGAGATGTCCACGCTGGTGGTTTCCGCGCCGACGCTGGCGGCCGCGACCGAGAAGGCGCAGGTGTGCGCAAAGGTATTGAGAACCTGGCGAGGGCGGAGTTCCCGCAGATAGGCGCGGTTCGCGCGCTGGTCGGTGAAAAGGCCGGGATTGTAGCCCGAGTGGAAATCGACCTCGAAGCGTAGACCGCCCTCCATGGCCAACTCGCGGGGAGGGGAGGCGGGGTCTCCCTCGAGCAAAACGGGCGTGTCGGTTTCGCCGGGAGAGCGGACGAGGTGACGGCAAAAAACGCGTGCAGGTCGCCATGCCGTGTTTCGCGCCCAGGAGTGGAGTTGCTCGAGGATCGACTCCGGTCGCAACTCCGGGCGGAGCGAAAGAAGGGCCGCTTCGCCGTAGCGTTCGATCCAAAATCCAGACCCGGCGGCCAGGCGGTAGGCGGTGGTGGCCTGCGACTCGAATTCCGAAGCGACTTTGTAATCGAGCCAGTGGGTGGCGGTCATTCGGTTTTCACGGCGGGTGGAATCGGGCAATCGATCGTATCGGCCATGGCGCGGAGGAGTTCGAATTGCGTGTCGTTCACACAACCGTCGTGCAGAACCACGGCACCGCACGCTGAAAGAAATTCTTTTTTCACGGGAAGCGCGGCCCCGGCGAAGCGATCCAGCGCCATGTCGAAATCCACCAGATTCACCGAATCATGGCGGGCCATCGGAAACGCCGATGTGGATCTCCCAAGCGACTTCAAACCTGTTTGGAACGCCGCCTCGTGTCCCTCGGCCGAGGTGTCATCGGCATTGGCGAGCGCGGAGAGCAGAACCCCGGCGTCGGGAAGCAAGGGAACGAGGGAGCGGAACTGAACGCGAGGCGGGCGGGGTTTTTCAAAAAACCCATCGAGGTGGCGGACGAGAAGTTTCTGGAGGGTATATTCGAAGAGGTGGATTTGCCCGTCGGCCTCCACGAGATTTTTAACGATGGCGCGGAATATTTGGTAGTTTTCACGAGTCATTCCGCGCAGGGCGGGAATTGCCAGATCGACCAGTGAGAGCTTTTGGGCGGAACTCAGCGGCCCGCACCGTTCGATCAAATCCAAAACCTCGCGGCGCATTCGTGGGTCGAGCGTTTCGAGGGCGGAGTTGTCCCCGGCCAGCAACAAGGCAAAAACAAGCGCGCAGCCGCTTTCAATGCCATGCGAAGCCTCGATTGAGGCCGCTGGAAGACTCGAAAGCATCGAGACCGCGGCCTCCCTGTTCGCATTCCCCGGCAGCGGCGGAGGCGTGCTTTCGGAGAGTTCCAGATCCGGGGCGATTTGGGCGATGCGCTCCTGGATCGGGGGGTGGGTCGCAAAGAGGTTGAACCAGGATTCGGCCAGGCCATTTCCGAAAAACATGTGACTCGCCTCCTGCGCTCGGGGATGTCGCAGTCGGGAAGTGAGGTTTCCGATTTTGGCCAGCGCGCCGGCGATGCCCTTCGGGTTGCGTGTGAATTGCACGGCGGAGGCGTCGGCGAGGAATTCCCGTTGGCGGCTGACGGCGGCCTGGATCAGCTTGGAAAAGAAAACTCCAATCCAGCCGACGAGATATAAAACCACTCCCGCAGCGATAAAGAGCCCGACGATCGAACCGCTGTTCTTGTCATTGCGGGAGCGGCTGCGCGTCGAGGTGGCGGCGATCCGCACCAGAATCCCGCCGAGGACGGCAAGGAACAGAATTCCATTCAGCAGGCCCATCAAGCGAATGTTGAGCCGCATGTCGCCGTTGAGGATGTGGCTGAATTCGTGGGCGACCACGCCTTGCAATTCGTCGCGCGTGAGGTTGTCGAGGCAGCCGCGCGTCACGCCAATCGCCGCATCGGTCGGTCCGTATCCGGCGGCAAAGGCGTTGATCGCCTCCTCGTCGAGAAGGTAAACCGATGGCACGGGAACGCCGGAGGCGAGCGACATTTCCTCGACCACATTCCGCAGGCGGACCTCGGCGGGATCGGTCGTGGCGGGATCGACCAGCGTGCCGCCGAGAAGTTCGGCGACCGCTTTTCCGCCTTTGGCGAGTTGGATGATTTTAACCAGGCTCCCGATTGCCACGGAAGCCGCCACACCCGCCGCGGTCATTCCAAGAAGTTCCCAATCGTCGAACGGTTGGCTGAAAATCAGGCAGAACCCGAAATGCAACGCGGCGATGATCCCGAAGACCGCGAGAACGAAATAAACCACGAGCCATTTCGTGCGGCGGCGGGCAAGTTCCTGTTTTTCGAAAAAATCCATTCGCCGTGTCAGGTCACGGTCGGCCCGTCCGGTTTCGAGCCAAGGTCAGCGCGACCAATCGAGCGCGCCTTTTTTAATGGCGTAAACATACCCGAAAAGAAGGATCAGCACGAAGCTCAGCATGCTCCAAAGAATGGTCGTTCCGAATTCCGCGAGGAAATCCTGATAGATCACCGCCCAAGGATACATGAAGACGATTTCGATATCGAAAAGGATGAAAAGCATCGCCACGAGATAGAATTTCACGCTGAAGCGGGGCTGGCCGGCGGTCTCGGGCACCATGCCGCACTCGTAAACCATGTCCTTGGTCGGGTTCCTCTTGCCGGTGCGTCCGAGGACGATGTTCGCAATCATGGCGACAGTCGCGAATCCCACCGCGACGATCACATGGAGCAGAATGGGCGTGTAGTCTTGAAGCATGGGGCGGAGACTAGTGGTTTGTGCCGCGCGCCGCAATTTGTAAAATGCCACACATGACACATCGCATCGCGGTGATCGCGGACACCCACGGCCAGCTTCCGGAAAAAATCCTGCCCGAACTCGCAAAGGCTGATGAAATCTGGCATCTCGGGGACTTTTGCGATTTGAAAACCCTGAGTGATTGCCTCGCCGTCGGGCGGCCATTCCACGCCGTGCTTGGCAACAACGACCACGGCCTCGACCTTCCTGAAACGCTGACTCTGGAGAAATGCGGGAGAACTTTTTGCCTGATCCACATCCCGCCGCGCCGCCTGCCGCGTTGCGATTTTCTCCTCCATGGCCACACCCATGTTCCGCGCGACGAGCGGGTGGGGGACTGCCGGATTTTGAATCCCGGCACCATCGGAAAAGCCAACAAGGGCGCGCCTCCAAGCTGGGCGTGGCTCGAAATCAGCAAGCGCACCGTGCGCTGGAAAATCAATCTTCTCTGAGCAGGTCGGGCCGGTGTTTTTTTGTCGCCTCCCGCGCGGCCTCGCTGCGCCATTTTTCAATCGCCGCGTGGTTCCCGCCGAGCAAAACCTCGGGAACTTTCCATCCTTTGTAGTCCGCCGGCCGCGTGTAGTGCGGGTGGTCGAGAATTCCATCGGCAAAAGAATCCTGCTGCGCGGAGTCGCTGTCCCCGAGCACCCCGGGAATCAGCCTCACCACGGCATCGGTGACCACCAACGCGGGCAGAACGCCGCTCGTGAGGACATAGTCGCCGATGGAAATTTCGTCGTCCACCAGGTGGTCGGCCACGCGTTGGTCGATGCCTTCGTAATGTCCGCAAAGCAGGATCAAATCCTTTTCCAGAGCGAGTTCGCGGGCGATGGCATCGGAAAATGGACGGCCTTGCGGGGACATCAGGATCACCTTGGATTCCAGGGATCGAATCTCCGCCAGCGCAAGATCGATCGGCTCGATTTTCATCACCATGCCCGGCCCGCCGCCATAGGGCGAGTCGTCCACCGTGCGGTGGCGGTCGATTGTCCAATCGCGCAAATCCACCGCCTCGAGACGGGCGAGGTTTTTGTCCTGCGCCCGCTTCAGGATGCTCTCGGAAAGCACACAGCGGCACACTTCGGGGAAGATGGTGAGAATTTGGATTTTCAACGGAACCTGCTTTAATCCCCACCCGTGCCCAAGTCCAGAAACAGCAAAAACACCACGCGTGCGTCGCGGGGCTCCAGACCGCTCGCCCGCGAGAGCCGCCGGAAGCGACATGTCTTGCTCGTATCGCTTTTCAAGATCGGCTTCGTCACGCTCCTGCTGTGGTCGCTGATTGGCGGAGTTTATTATCTCTGGGCGCTGCAACTCGACCTCCGCCGCATCCACGAGATGAACGAGCGCTCGGTTGTTTACGACCACGAGGGGAAATACTACTCGCGACTCGCCGGGGAGAATCGCGAGGTCGTGCCGTTCGACAAGGTCTCGAACCATTTCATCAACGCCCTCATCAGCCGCGAGGACACGCGCTTTTATAGTCACCACGGCGTGGATCCGATCGGCGTGGCCCGCGCCGTGGTGCGCAATCTCATGCTCGGCGGTTTCCGCGAGGGCGCGAGCACGCTCACCCAGCAACTCGCGCGCAACAGCTTTCCGCTCGGTGGAAAAAACCTCCACCGAAAGCTTATCGAGGCCGCCTTGGCCTTCCGTATTGAAACCGAGTTGACCAAGGAGGAAATCCTCGAGGCCTATGTGAACCGCATCTATTTTGGCTCGGGAACCTACGGCGTGGAGGCGGCGAGCCAGACCTACTTCGGCAAGCCCGCCTCGAGGCTCAATCTTCAGGAAGGAGCCACGCTCGCGGGGTTGATTCGAAGCCCGAATCGCTTTTCACCCCTGAACAACCCGGAGGGCTCGATCCGCGAGCGCAACACCGTCCTTGGCCGCATGCTCGACCTCGGCTTCATCACCGAATCGGAATATGACGAAGCCGCTGCCAGCCCGCTCGTCGCCATGCCCCGCACCAGGACCTGGCCGGAGGACAACTGGGCGATGGATGCGATCCTGCGCGAACTCGAACTCGTGCTCGACGATGGCCAGATGGACGGCGGTGGGCTCAAAATTTACACAACGATCGATGGCTCACTCCAGCGTGCCGCCGAGGAATCCGTCGCCGCGCGTTTGATCCAAACCGAATCCCTGCCCGGCTACCCGCACAAGCCTGCGGGGAGCTTTGAGAAGGCCAATCTGGACGCCGAAAAATCGGCGCCGTATTTGCAGGCCGCCGCCATCGCGCTGGAAAACCGCTCGGGCGGAATCCGCGCGATCGTCGGGGGACGCAACTACTCGAAAAGCAAATTCCAGCGCGCGCTTTTTGGAAAACGCCAGGCCGGCTCGCTCATCAAGTCCTTCGTTTTTGCCAGTGCCTTCGAGGCGGGCCTTTCACCCAACGAGCAAATCTCCGACGACCGCATCCAGCCCGGGGAGATTCCCCGAAAGTTCGGCGCCTACGATCCTGGCAACTCCGACGGCGAATACCGCGGTCTCCAGCCGGCGGGGGTGGGGTTGGTGGATTCCAGAAACACCATGAGCGTCCGCATCGGGATGCGCGCGGGCCTCGACCGTATCGCCAACATGATCCAGCGTGCGGGCATCGCCGGGGATCCGCCGAGGTTTCCCGCCCTCTGCCTCGGGGCATTCGAGACCAGCCTGAAGGACATCACCTCGGCCTACACAGTCTTCGCCACCGGGGGGGTGAAATTGCAGCCCTACATCATCGACCGTGTTTTGGATTCCTCGGGAAACATTCTCTACAAATCCACCCGCGGCCGGATCCCTGTCGTCAACCCCGCCGCCGCGCAAAGAACCGCCTCGCTCCTCGAGGAGGTTGTCACCCGCGGCACCGCCGCCAGCGCAAGCACTCTCGGCCTTCGCGGCTATGGGGCGGGAAAAACGGGAACGACGAACAACTATCTCGACGCCTGGTTTGTGGGCTTCGACAAAAACCTCACTTGCGGCGTGTGGGTCGGGTTCGACAAGCCCCGTCCCATCATGAAGGGCGGCTACGGCGGGGCTCTCGCGCTGCCGATCTGGGTCGACATCATCGAGGCCGCCAAGCGCGGTTCGTAGCCAAAAAAATCCCGCCGATTTTCAAAAATCTTGAACGCGCGGACCGGGACGATATTTTTGCCTCCTCGCGTGAATAAAAGACAGACCACTTCGCACAAGCCGACCCACGAATGCGGAGTGTTCGCGGCATTCAATCACCCCGACGCCGCGATGCTGACCTACTACGGCCTCTTCGCCCTCCAACACCGCGGCCAGGAAAGCGCGGGCATCGTCTCGGGGGGAGGGGATTCGGGTGCTTTCCGATCCCACAAAGGCATGGGGCTTGTCTCGCAGGTCTTCCAGCCGGGTGATCTGGAAAAACTCAAGGGCAACCGCGCGATCGGCCATGTCCGCTACTCGACCACCGGTTCGAGCAATCTCAAAAACGCCCAGCCCTTCTTGGTCGATACCGCCCGCGGCCAACTCGCCATCGCCCACAACGGCAATCTGGTCAACGCCGCCGCCCTCCGTGCCGAACTCGAGGAGCGGGGATCCATTTTTCAAACCACTGTCGATAGCGAGATCGTCCTGCACCTTCTCGCCCAGCCTCCCGGGGATGGCGGCGGGCTCGCGTCGCTGCGTCGGCTCGAGGGGGCTTTTTCGATCGTGCTGATGGGCGAGCGCGAGATCATCGGTTTTCGCGACCCCCACGGGTTCCGTCCGCTGTGCCTCGGAAAACTCGACGGCGGTTATGTGCTCGCCTCCGAGAGCTGCGCTTTCGATTTGATCCATGCCGAGTTCATCCGCGAACTCGAGCCGGGGGAGGTTTTGATCATCGATGAAAACGGACTCCGCAGCGAGTGGCCCTTCCGCCGGGAGCGAAAAGCATTGTGTGTCTTTGAGTATGTGTATTTTGCGAGGCCGGATAGCAACATCGATGGCCGTAATGTCAGTATGGCTCGCGTGGAAATGGGACGCGAACTCGCCCGTCTCCATCCCGTCGAGGCCGATCTGGTCGTCCCCGTGCCAGACTCGGGCATTTTCGCCGCCCTCGGCTTTTCTGAGGAGAGCGGCATCCCGTATTACCCCGCTTTCGTTCGCAACCACTACATTGGCAGGACATTCATCCAGCCGACCCAGATGATTCGCGACTTCAATGTGCGCGTGAAGCTCAATCTCATCCGCTCCGCTGTGGAGGGAAAGCGCATCGTCGTGGTGGACGACTCGATTGTCCGTGGCACCACCGCCCGCTCGCGCGTCGTCAACCTCCGCGAGAACGGCGCGACCGAGGTCCACATGCGCATCAGTTGCCCGCCACACAAGCACGCGTGTTACTACGGTATTGATTTTCCGGATCCCCAGAAACTCATCGCGAACCAATGCACCGCCGCCGAGATCTGCAAATACCTCGGGGCCGACTCGATCGGCTACCTCAGTGCCGAGGGCATGGTTCGAGCCACGGGACGACCCGCCAATGAGTTCTGCCTCGCCTGTTTCAATGGCGACTACCCCGTTCCCTACGACGAAAAATTCGACAAACTCGTCATGGAGCAGCGCCGATCCAAGGCCCGTCTCCTGGAAGACACCACCGATCGACTATTTTGAAAAAACCAAAAAAAGCCTACGCCGCCGCCGGGGTTGATGTGGATCTCGGCAACCAAGTCAAAAAAGGAATCCACGCCCTCGTCAGCGCCACTCACGGCCCAGAGGTTTTGGGCAAGATCGGCGGCTTCGGCGGTCTGTTCCGCCCCGACTTCCGGGGCATGAAGGATCCCGTGCTCGTCTCCAGCGTGGATGGCGTCGGCACCAAGCTCAAAATCGCCTTTGCCACGAACCGCCACGACACCATCGGGCAGGATCTCGTGAATCATTGCATCAACGACATCGCCGTCATTGGTGCGCGCCCGCTTTTCTTCCTCGACTACATCGGCGGTGAAAAACTCGACCCTGTCGTCTTCCGACAAATCCTCAAAGGCTTCGCCAAAGCCTGCCGCGAGGGAGGTTGTGCTCTCATCGGCGGCGAAACCGCCCAGATGCCCGGCATGTATCAGAAAGGCGAATACGATGTCGCCGGCACCATCGTCGGCGTCGTGGACCGCCCGAAACTCCTCGACGGCTCCAAAATCCGCCCCGGCGATGTCATCATCGGCCTCCGGGGCAACGGCCTCCACACCAACGGCTACTCACTCGCCCGCAAGGTGCTCCTCGAAAAAATGCGGCTTCCGTTGGACAAGCCCGCCCCCGGCATGAAACTCCCCCTCGGCCGTGAATTGCTGAAGGTCCACCCGAATTACCAACCCCTCATGGCCTCCCTTCCGGCCGGCAGCCTCCACGGCGCCGCCCACATCACCGGCGGCGGGTTGCTCGACAACCTGCCCCGTGTGCTCCCAAAAACCTGCCGCGCCTCCATCCGCAAAGACTCTTGGCAAGTCCCCGAAATCTTCCGCCTCATCCAAAAAGGCGGCAATATTCCCGAAGACGAAATGTATCAAGTCTTCAACATGGGCATCGGCATGACCCTTGTCGTCCCTTCCGCCAAAGCCAAAGAAGTCCTCGTCCAAACCAAAGGCCTCCAAATCGGAGAAATCGTGAGCGGCCGCGGCGATGTCACCATCGCCTGAGTTTTTCAGGCAAATCAAGGAAGGGGGCACGGTCGTCCCGACCGTGAGGGCTGTGGTAATGCTTCTCCCCGACGCCCGACATTTCCCTGCGCACGGCAAATTTTTTCCTCAACGGGGCAATCACCCCGCCTCCCTCGGCAAAAAATTCCCGACCTTTAGGAGAAAATGCAGATTTGACCACAGAGGACACAGAGAGCACAGAGGGGGTTATGAATATCTGCTTCCACTGTATCTTTGCAAAAAATTTACCTTGCATAGGATAAAGTAAGAACATTGATCAAATTGCCCCTCGTCTTTAAAAGAATATGTTACTGCGGTTCAGCACTCCTCAATAGCTGTCTTTTACCAAAAAACGCCACCCAGATATTCCCAACTTATTCCCCCTCTGTGCTCTCCGTGTCCTTTGACTCGCTCGCTCCCGCTCGTCTCGCCCTTCGGGCCAACTTGCGTTGGTCTATCTCAAAGGCCCCGCCTTTTCGATTGTGGTCAATCCTTTCGTTCTCCGCTCCCTCAGCAATCCAAGTTGGCACGGGGTCTGCTTTACAACATTCGCAGTAAAACCGACCCAGGATAGGGTCACAACCCAAAAATCATTATGATATCAATCAATGTCAACCCTGCGGCCAGTGGCGCGGGCCTCAACCTCGGAAAAGCCAACGACGCCCTTCAAAAGAGTCTCTCCCGACTCTCCAGCGGACGCCGTATCGTCAACTCCAGCGATGACGCCGGTGGACTCGCAGTCTCCATGAAAATGGCCGCCGCCCAAAAACGCACCGAAGCTACTTCAATCAATCTCAGAAACATGGTTTCTTTCTTGGATACCCAAGACGGTGCCTTCAAAGTTGCCGATAAAGTGGTTAGCCGCATGTCGGAACTTGCTGCTCTTTCCCGCGATGTTTCTAAAAACTCGGGAGATATTGAGAATTACGACAAAGAATTTTCCAACCTCAAGTTGCAAATGAAGAGTTTGGCGACTGAGAAGTTCAATGGTGTGGCACTCTTCGATAGTTCCACGCCAACTGGCAAAGTATTTACTGTGCCCACATCCGAAGATGGGTCGCAAAATACATCTGTCACCCAAGCCGGTCTCGCATCCGATCCTATGATGGATATGATGAATAACGGATTTCATACATTTGAGATTGAGGGAAATAAGTTTATAGCGCCACTGAGTTCAGACCTTACTGCAGCGAGCGGCTTCACCGCTTATCAAATTCCTGGTGGTGTCCTATCCCCTGTTGAGTTAACGGGATCTTTTGATAACACCGGAACACCTTCTGTTTTGACTGTCACAGTAACAGATATTCCGACTGTTGCAGGGACCCCCCCAATTCCATCACAGTCTACGATAACATCTACAGGCGGTAGCGTTGCTATTTCAAGAGAATCAACTTCTGTTCTTGATGCTACATATATCGACCAATTTATCCAAATTGAAAATTCTAGTGGTCAAACAGTTCGAAATACCGATCTAAACTATTCAAATTCTGATGAATATGCGCTCCTTACTCAAGAGGCTCTTCAGCAGCTCGCCGATATGCGTGCCCAAAACGGCGCTGAAATGAGTCGTATTAACTTCGCTCAAGACCTATTGAATATCAATGCAGTAAACCTCGAAGCCGCCAACAGTCGCATTATCGATGTGGATGTCGCCGCCGAGAGCAGTCAATTGGCCCGCTTCCAAATCCTCCAACAAGCCGGCACCG
>CAYOGR010000046.1:11911-15955 GCA_964403605.1 uncultured Chthoniobacter sp. | reverse complement strand
GCCGACGCGAAATCCTACATCACCCGCGCCATCGGGCAGGGGCATCGCTGGAAATCCACCGCCGCCCTGAACCACTTCCCGCGCTAGATTTTCCCGGCCCGCTCCAAAAGTGGCAGCACCTGCAAAAACACCGGGCTGAAATCCCCCGGGATCGCCGCCGCCCAGGCGCGGATTTTTTCAAGGGAAAAAAACGCTCCGGTTTCGACCTCCAGCGCGGCGGGATGGAATGGCCCCTCGTGGCGGCCTGTGAAGATTTCGATGAATTCCCAACCCGTTGACGCCAAGCAGGGCAGGCGGCCGATCGAGGTGAGCGGCGGGGCCTCGATGCCGAGTTCCTCCTGAAGCTCGCGTCGGGCCGCCGTGAGGTAATCCTCCCCGGCATCGACATGGCCTGCGGCGGAGGAATCCCAGCGGGCCGGATTCCGATCCTTCCAGATCGAGCGTTTTTGCAGGTAAAGCTCGCCCGAGGCGTTGAATAGCAGCATGTGGGCGGCCCGGTGGCGGAGGTTATTCACATGAATCACATCGCGGAATTCCGACCCCACGACCTGGTCGTTCTCATCCACCACATCGAAGCGTTCGGCCCCGTGCTGGGCGGTCTTCGGCGAGGCGGTGAAGGCCAGCGACTCCCATTGCGCGGGGGTGAGTTGCTCGGCCCGGACGGTGGGTGGAACTCCGAGCGCGGCGGAGATTTTTTCCCAGTCGGTTTTAAATTCCGGGAGCAGGTTGCGGAGTTGCTTGCGGCGGGCCGAAAATCCCCGGCGCACAAGCGATTCAAAAACTCCGTCGTCGAGCGGTCGAACCCTCTCGCGGGGCTTGCGCCGCATCGTGATCACGGCCGAATCGACCTTCGGGCGCGGATGGAAAACCGAGGCGGGAAGTTTGCGCTCGAGGCGGATGTCCCAACGCCGTCCCGTGCAGAGAGTCATCGCGCCGTAGTCGCTCGTGTCCGGTGCCGCGCCGAGGCGTTGCGCCAACTCGAGCTGCAGCGTCAGAACCAGTAGGGATGCGGGTGAGAGGGCGGAAGCGTATTTCGCAATGAGTGGAGTCGAGATGTAATACGGCAGGTTGCCCACGATCTTCACCGGGCCCATTCCCCACAAGTCCCGCAGGTCGAAATCCAGCGCGTCGCCGTGGAACACACGCGTTGTTCCATTCTCGAATTTTTCCCGAAGGTGCGGGACGAGGCGTGAGTCCTTTTCGAGAAGTGTGAGCCGCGTGTCGGCTCGAACCAGATACTCCGTGAGTGCGCCCAGGCCGGGCCCGATTTCCACGATGTGATCGCCGGGTTGGATGTCGAGGAGCGAGACGATTCCACGGGCGAGGTTTTGGTCGTGGAGAAAGTTCTGACCAAGGCTGCGGGTGGGGGCGGTTTGCAATTCCGTCAGCGTTCGTTGGATTTCACTCAGCGTCATGCGGGACTCGTAGCCTTTTTCACGGTCATTCACAAAGCCGATGTGAAGAACTGGGGGTTCGACCCCCGGTTTTTTCCCAACTTATTCACAACTTTCCTCCTTGAGGAACCGGGGAGGGGGTGGAAACTTGCTGCGCTTTTCCGGAACGCCCGAACCTCGATGCCCAGCGGACATACCTCCTCCAGCCCCGATTACCCGCCGTTCCGCTCGGCGGTGGTGCAGTTGCTCTTGGTTCTTGCCGCGCTGGCGGGGGTCTTCATGGCCGGCAGTATCAGGCAGGGCTCGACAGGAATTTTCCTGACAGTCGCCGGGACGCTCATGGTTTTTCTGTCTCCGAACCGCGTGATTCCCTGGCGCTACTGGTTGCTCTGCGGAGGAATGCTGGTGTGCGCCTCGCTCAGCCTGCTGCCGCAATCGTGGTTTCCCGCTCCGCCGTGGAGGATCGGGCTCCAGGAATACCAAGGCCTGCCGGCGCTGTTGCAGGTGTCGCTCGCCCCGCGCGAAACGATCTACTGGCTGATGCTTCTGGCCGGGGCTTTGCTCGTGGGGTTGTTCTCGCTCGGGCATCCGGTGCGTTCGGGGGTGAAAATCTACATCGCCCTCGTCGGTGCGCTTGGCTGCGCGGCCTATGCGGTCCTCGCGATCCACGCCAAAAAAACCGGCTGGGAATATCCCTTTTTTCCCAAGGGCGTTTTTTCCCCGCCGGATTTCGGGTTTTTCCCAAACCGCAACCATACGGCGGCATTTCTCGTGACTGGAGCGGTTCTTTCGCTGGGCCTGATTCGCGGCGCTTGGTTGGAGAAACGCCCGGTCGTATTCGCTCTCGCGGCCGGAGTGCTGGGAGTGTGCGCCTACTCCTTGCTGTTCGAGTCCACCTCCCGGGGCGGGGTGGTTTTTCTGGTCGCGGGCGCGCTGGTTTGGGTGGCGATGCTGGGCCGGGGGCATCGCTCCCCGGCGCTGGTGGTTTCGCTTTTGGTGATTGGGTTTTTGGTCGCCGGGATTTTCTTTTCCACGGAAAGCCAGGCGCGCAACCGGGTGTTGGAGTTTTTCGGCGTCTCTTCGCTGGTTTCCGAATCCGGCGAGGAGAGGCCCAGCGCGTCGTTCTCGGATTTCCGCTCCAAGATTTTCCGCGATGCCGTGAAGATCGTGCGAGACTACCCCATCACCGGCACCGGTCTGGGAACCTTCGGCTATGTCGCGCCATTCTATGCGGAGGCCAGCATCGACGAGGCGATCCCGATCCATCCCGAGAGCGACTGGCTCATGGCCGCGTGTGAATCGGGCGTGCCGTTTGTGATTTGCGCCTTCGCCCTTCTTGTCGTCTTGATCCGCGACATGCTGCCCTTCCAACGCGTTGCCACCTGGCCGCTGCGATGGGGGCTGATCGCCGCTACGCTGGCGGCGATCCTTCACGCCGTGGTGGATGTGCCGCTCCACCGGGTGGAACTCGGTTGGTGGGTTCTCGCCCTCGCGGGATTGGCTTTTGGAAATCCCGCCCCGACGGGAACGGTTCGCAATGCCGCTTGGTGGACGCAGCGGCTGATATTGGGGGCCGGAGGCGCAGGTTGCCTGGCGCTCGGTCTTTTGCTCATTCGCTCCCAGTGGTTCGGCGAGGTGCCATTTCCGCCCTACCGCGCCACGATTGCGGTGAACCAGATGCGCCAACTCGTGGCGAACGGTCTTTTTACCGAGGCGACAAATCTTGCCCGCTCGGAAATTCCCCTCTCGCCGATGGCCGCCGGCCTCTACCGCGAACTTGGCTATCGCGAGATCAAAAACTCCGGCGACCCCATCGTGGCGGACGCGGTTTTCGCCGCCGAGCGAGCCCTGAACCCCGTGAGTTCCCGCCTGGTTTACGACCAGGGGCTTCTTTGGCTCGGGGACGACCCCAAGCGCACGGCGGTTCTTTGGGTGGAGTCGATGAAAAGACACCTCCGCATCCAAGCGGGCGGCGCCTATTCCTATCCCGAGGAACTCTTCGGTCGAATGCTTTCCCAAGCTCGAAAGCACCCGGAAATGCTCCCCATTCTCGAGGAGTGCTCGCGGATGACTCCCGGCTTGGCGATGGTCTGGCTGGGGCAGGCGACGGGTGAAAGTTTCGAGAAAACCGCGTCGGACCGGGTATTCCTCGCCAGCCTCGATGCGGAGGGGCGCCGGAAGTTTCTTCAGGCCTGGTGGGCCCGTGGCAACAAGGAGGCGGTGGAAAAATTCCTCGCGCAGAATCCCGATTGGGAGGACGCCGCGTGGGGGCTGCGCGTTCGCCAAATGCTCGCCAAAAAGGAATTCCAACTCGCGGTGGAGGCGGCACAGAAACGCTATGGCATCGATCTTGGCCTTCCGCCCTTGGATTCCGAGCAACTCGCCCGCAGGGATCCCCCGCCCGGCCTCGCGGAAAGCGTGGCTTATTACATGGCCCAGGGAAACCATGTCAGCGCCCGCCGCCTGATTGCGGAGTCGATCCAATCGAAAGAGCCCGAGGGCTACCGCTTGCAATGCGCCTTGGCCGTCAAACTCGGTGATTGGCCGGCGGCCTGGAAGGCTATGGAGGGATATCTTTCCCGAACAAACCGCGCCAACCTGCCCTGACGCAGTGACGAATTTTTAGACAGGATTTGCAGGATTTACAGGA
>CAYOGR010000046.1:0-11811 GCA_964403605.1 uncultured Chthoniobacter sp. | reverse complement strand
CAGGATTTACAGGAAGGGTTTTGACAAAATGATCCGCTGTGAATCGGTGTAATTGCATCACACTCCGTGTCCTCCGTGGTTAATCCCGCAGGATTCAGCTTCACCCGATCGGCGTCTCGGGTTCATCCTGGGGCTCGGCTTCGATTTCCTTGCGAATTGCCTTGGAGATGAAGGGCCGCACAAATCCGTAGATCAGAAATCCCACAAAAATCACCGCTGGCATCCAGTTGTAATTCATCGCGGTGAAGGCCAGTAGAAGGATCAATCCGAGAAATGCCGGGATCGACCGCTGGGTGCGCCAGTTCAGGCTTTTGAAGCTCGGGTATTTCACCCGGCTGAACATCATGAAGGAGAGAAAAATCAGGAGCACCGGCAGGGCGAATTTCCAACTTCCGATGCTTCTCTCGTCCTGCTGCAGCCACAGCATGAAGAGTGTCAGCGAGGCGATCAGGCCGGCTGCGGCGGGGATCGGGAATCCTTGAAAATCCTTGTCCGGCTTGTCGGCCGTCGCCGCGGCGATGCAGTTGAAGCGCGCCAGACGAAGCCCGCCACAGAGCAAAAAGAAAAACGCGATCAGCCATCCCGTCCGCTGAAAGTCGCGCAGCACGATTTGATAGACCAGCAGCGCGGGCGCGATGCCGAAGGAAACAATGTCCGCGAGGGAGTCGAACTCGCGCCCGAACGGGCTCTCGTGGCCTCCGAGCCTCGCCAGGCGTCCATCCAGCAGGTCGAACACGCAGGCGCCGAGAATGAAAGCAATCGCCTCGTGGTAGAGCATGCCGGTGGGTTGCCCCTGCGCCGCGAGGAGCGAGGCCTCGAAAATGCGCAGCGTCGCCGCAAAGCCGCAGAAGAGATTCCCCGCCGTCATCAAGTTCGGCAGCAGATAGATTTTCGGTTCGTGGGAGGGAGTCGGGTTCATCGGGAGAATTCGGCTACGGGCGTTTCGCCACCTCGCACCTTGTCGCCGACTTTAACCAAAACCTCGGCCTCGAGCGGAAAAAACATCTCGGTGCGCGAGCCAAACCGGATCATTCCGAAACGCTCGCCGCGCTCCAGTTTGTCGCCCACCACCGCCCAGGGGCAGATCCGGCGGGCAATCGCCCCGGTGATTTGCTTCACCATCACCGTCGCCACCGGGCCGGCGAAAACCCAGGTGCGGCTTTGATTCAGGAATGACGACTTGGGATCGCGCGCGTCGAGGAATTTTCCAGGCTTTGGTTCCGAGTGGGTCACCTCGCCAGCCAGCGGGGCGCGGTTGATATGGACATCGAGCACCGAAAGGAAAATCCCGATGCGGCGCACTTTTTGATTCAGGAATTCCGTCTCCTCCACCTCGTCAATCGTCGTGACAACGCCATCGGCCGGGGAGACCGCGATGTGATCCCCCTCCGGCGGCACGCGCTCGGGGTCGCGGAAGAAGTAGAGAGTGAAAAGCAGCAAAGCCGCGAAAAGGAAGGAAACCGCCGGAAACAGGGCGAGGGTCACCAGCCATCCCGCCGCAAAAAAACCGAGGATCCAGGTGGCCTCGCCAAGCGCCTTGCTTTTCATTCGGCGGAGGCTACCAAAGCAGCCCTGTTTGCCAAGCCCCCCGTCCGCCGTTCCCGGCAATTCCTGCTTGAGTTGCCCCACGGTGTCATGGTTCAAAGATCGCGATGAAACCACTCCTTCTTCTTCTCGCTTCGATTGTTTGCATCGGTTGCTCCGGCCCCGGAGGCCCGGCCCAGCGCGCTGGCGCGGCGGTGGACAATGCCGTTTACAAAGTGGGCGAGGGTGTCAGCAAAGTGGGTGAAAAAATCGAAAGCGTGTCCGGACAGTGATGGCTTTCCCGCGGTTCCTGCGCGGGATTTTGTCGGCGCTCCTCCTCCTCGGGGTGTTAGCCGCTTGCAAACCCAAGCCCCCGGCCAACGAGCTGGTCGTGGGGATGGATTTGTCCTACCCGCCGTTTGAAACCATCGACCCCTCGGGTAAGCCGACCGGTGTGAGCGTCGAACTCGCCGGGGCGCTGGCCAAGTCGCTCGGGAAAACGCTCCGCATCGAGAACATTCCCTTCACCGGCCTCATCCCCTCGCTCCTCACCGGCAAGATCGACTGCATCATTTCCTCGATGACCGATACGCCCGAGCGCCGGGGCTCGGTGGCTTTCTCCGAGCCATATGTCGGCACTGGACTCGCCCTTCTTGTGGGCAAGGATTCGCCTGCGGCATCGATCGGGGATATCGACCAACCCGGAAAAACCCTTGCCGTCCGCCAGGGGACCACCGGCGAAGTCTGGGCCCGTGCGAATATCCAAAACGCCAGAATCCTCGCCTTGGAAAAAGAATCCGCCGCCGTGCTTGAGGTCGTTCAAGGCAAGGCCGACGCCTTTATCTACGACCAGATGAGCATTTGGAAAAATGCGCAGCAGCAGGCCGAAAAAACCCGCGCCCTGCTCGCTCCGGTGCGTAAAGAACAATGGGCCGTGGCCCTCCGACAGGACGACTCCGACCTGCGTGAAAAAATCAACGCCTTCCTCCGCGAGTTCCGCGCCGCCGGGGGGTTCGAAAAGCTCGGCGACAAATACCTCGGTGACCAAAAAGCCGCCTTCCGCGAGCAGGGGATTGAGTTTTACTTCTGATCTCCGGCCCGTATCGGAACATGATCGGGCGCGTCCGAGTTCCTTCGGTCACCATTCGGGTGCAAGATCTGTTTTTTGACTGCGTGGGAGAAACATCGCCCGCAGCGCGGGGAGTGGCACGCAATCCTTGAAAACCATCTGCACATCCGAGACCGGGTGGGTTTTGCAATCCATGTTCTCGGAGTAGGCGGTCAGTGTGCTCGAGACCATGCCGACGACTTCTCCCCGGGTGTTCAGAACCGGCCCGCCGGAGCTGCCGCCGGCGAAATCGGCGGTGATGCTCATCCAGTCGGTGGAGCCGGTGTTTTCCTCGTAACTCTGGCGGTGGAAGCGGGAAATCCTTCCGCTGGTCAGGCAGTAAAGCCGTCCCTGGGGATGGCTGATCACGGAGACCTCCTCGCCGGGCGAGGCGTTGCTGGCCAAGGGCAGGGCGGGGAGTTTTTTACCGCCGGTGTCGATTTGAAGAATCGCGATGTCGGCATTCGGATCGGCGGCGAGGATTTCCTTCACCGGAAAAACCTGCCCATCGCGTGTCATCACGCCGATGCCGTCTTCGGTGTCCCCCTCGAACAGATGGGCGTTGGTAACGACGAGGCCGTCGGGCGAAGCGAGCCACCCGGTGGAAAATCCGTCCTGGTGCCACAGGTCGCACTTTCGGCACTGATAAACCGTGCCGATGGCGACGACGGCGGACGCGCACTTTTCATAGAGGGATTTGGAATCAGGGGCTGGTGTTTCAAATTCGGGGAATGGAATTTTTTTCGAATGGTTCCGCTCGATCTCATTGCGGGCCTTGTCGAGGGTCAGCAATTTTTCGTCTTGGGCGAGTTGTCCGAGTTTCGACTCGAATTCGGCGGCCATCTTTTGGTCATCAATAAAAACGGGTTCCCCGGCGTGGCAGACGCCAAGGACCAGGGCGGAGAGAAGAAAAACTCGGGGAATCATCATTGGTCGAGGGTGAGTCCAGGCGGCGGGGCTTCGCCGAGGAGGCTGGCCTGGTCGGAGGCGGCGAGGGGAATCGCTTCGTGGAGGACGCGACGGCGGACTTCGGAGATGTCCCAGCGTTTCAAGGCGGAGTCGATTTGTTGGCGAATGGGCTTGGAAACATCAACGGGACGCAGTCCGGTGAGGCGGGCGGCGCGGAGCCAGCAGGCGGCGGCCTCGGGGCGCAGGGACTCGCCGGGGTCGGTTTCGGCGAGTTGGTGCCAGAGTTCCTCCACGAGGTCTGGCGGGAGGATTTGGTCGGCGCCGGCATGGAAAAGCACACGCGAGAGAAGTCGGCCGAGGGCTTTCCAATAGGCCGGATTGGCAGGCTGCGAAAGGATGGCCAAGGCGAGGCGCCGGGCAATGGCGGCGCGGTATTCCGCAGGGAGGGTTTCCAAGGAGCCCGAAAGCAGAGCGATTTCGGCGGAGGGATTCGCGCCGTCCTTCCACTCGGCGGCGGCGGGTGTCCAGATCGCGAGGGATTGGGCGGGATCAAGGCCGGCGGCGATGCGGCGGGCGCAAATCCAGCGTTGGATTTTGACCGAGCCGTTAGAGAATCTCGGTGGAGCGGCGAGGATTTGGGCAAGGGCGGCGACGCGCTCGGGATCGCCGGTCATTCCGCAGCCGGGACGCAGGAACCAGCCCGCCAGATGCAGCCAGGTTTCCTCGTTCTCCGCGGAGGCGAGGCGTTGGTCGGCGGCTTCCAGCCAGATGTCGAAAAGTTGACGAACGATCCCGCCGGTCCACTCGGATTTCTTGGAGCCGAGGAGCTTTTCGCCCGTGCCGAAAATCGTGTTGGCGGTGAGCTTTTGGCGTGTCTTGCGCGAGGGGTCGAGGAGAGTGGCGAGCTGTTGTCCGGCTTGGGAGACGGCATCCGAACGGTCGGCGGATTTTTTGGTGGAGGCGGAGGTTTTGCCCCGCAGGGAAAATTCCAGCGGCCAGGGAGACGGCCATCGCAGGGCTGGCTCGGCGCAGAGCAACTCGATGCGCAGGAGTCCGGTGGATCGCAGCGTGGTTCGCAAGGAGACGCGCACATTGGGATCGCGGGGGAGGTTTTGGTCGGCGGGCGGCGTGAGGATGGTCTCGAGGGCGGGGAGTTCCGTGAAACCCTCGGCTTCGGTATCGATGACGACGCCCGGTTTGTCGCTGGCGCGGCGGGGATTTCGGAGAATGCGGAAGGAGGCGGGTTTTCCGACAAGGGCGCGGAGATTCGGTGGCGCGGTGGCGTGCTCTTTTTCGGGCGGCGCGTCTTGCGGAAGAATACAGAGGGCGGATTTTTCTCCGGTGGCAATGTAGTAGGCATGGGAGGCTCCGGCTTCGATGCGTGAGGAATCTCCGGTGGCCCTTAGATGCAGGAACCGTGCGGCCCCTCGGGCCACGGCGAGGTCGGGATCGGTGTTTTCAAGCACCTTCGCGGCATGGTCGGGTTGCCAGCGCGCGAGGTTTTCGACAAGGCGCTGGCGGATGGCTTGCGACTTGGTAAGGCCGCCGTTGAAAAGAATGAAATCAATCGGTGGGCGGTCGCGGAGGAAGTCGGCGAGGTGGCGGGTGACGGCGGGATCTTTCGCGTAGGGAAGTCCCATTTCGCGCAGGCCGGGGGCGGCTCGCAGCGGTCGTTCGCCGGCGCTGACCGGCGGGAAGAAGCCTTCCAGAAGCAGGCGATCAATTTCGGCGGCGGTGACTTCCGTGCGAAGTGTGCCCGCAAGGAGCGAGGCTCCGGGCTTCGCCACGGCGACGGGCCAGGTTTTTTCGGGAGGGTGTTTGGAGGCAAGGGCGCTCTCCTTGATGTCGCGGCTGAAGGCGAGGAGTTGAGCGAAGGTGGCGGAGGGCAATTGAGAGCCAGGCACGAGTTTTTCCTCGAGAAAATGGGCGAGGGCGAGATCGAGATTGTCGCCGCCGAGGAGAAGGTGGTCGCTCACGGCGATGCGGTGCAGGCGGGGAAGGGGCGAGTCGGGTTTTTGCTCGGCGGAGAAGAGGCTCAGGTCGGTCGTGCCACCGCCGATATCGACCACGAGAATGTGGGATTTCGTGCCGGTGGCGGGAAGGTCCGCCTGTTCCAGCCACGCGTAGAACGCGGCCTGTGGCTCCTCAATCAGGATCGTGGATTCGGGGAAACCCGCGCCGCGTGCGGCTTCGAGGGTGAGTTGCTGCGCGGCGGGGTCGAACGAGGCGGGAACCGTGATGGCGAGGTCTTGGTCGGCGAGCGGGGCGTGGGGATGAACCTCATTCCACGCGCAGGCGAGCTTTTGGAGAAGCGCGGAGAGGGCCTCGACGGGACTGAGTTGATCGTTCGCGGAAATCTCCCCCGAGCCAAGCGGGAGGAACTTCGCGCGGCGATCGGCGGCGTGATGCACGAGCCAGGATTTTGCGGAGTGAATCACGCGACCGGGGACTTCCGCAGCGCGTGAGCGGGCGAATCGCCCGGCGATCCAATCTGTGCGGCCCGGTGGCAGATAGAGAAACGAGGGGAGCGTCGTGTGGGAGGAACTCGAATGATCGGTCTCGGCCTGCGGAATCGGGAGGATTGTGCTGTGCCCCTCGGCCGACTCAACCGGCACGAAAGCCATGGCGCAATTCGTGGTGCCGAGGTCGATGCCGATGCGATAGCGGTTCATTTTTTGATCAAAATAGGAAACTTCTCTTTTTCAGCAACCCTCGGGCGGGGCGCGGTTGGTGAAGAATTAACCATGGATACCGCTGATGGGCACGGATGATCCCATCAAGATGGGATTGGCAGAAACAAAGCAAAAATCTTGCGCAGCCGTAAAAGACAAGGAACCGCGAATGAAGCAAATCCCCGTGAATAATTGGAGGGCGACGCTCCGTCGGCGCCCAAACTTCAGGCGCGAAGCGCCGTTCCAACAAAAAGGCAGCCTTACACGAAGCCGCAATGGCACGAAGGACAGAAGGCCCAAATCGAAAACCAAACGGTAGGGGCGGTTCGCCGAGCGGCCGCAAATTTCAAGCGCGTTCCTCGTTTTCGAGAATCGGGAGCACCACCGAGTCGAAGTCGGCCAGTTTGACGATACGAATACCCCGCCATGGATCCAGCGCCAGCAGGTCTGGATCTCCAGTCACAATCCCAGACGCCCTGCTCGCCAAGGCCAACTCCAAAAACTTGTCGTCATCCGGGTCGCGGCAGTCGCGCACGACCTCATGGAGTGCCGTATCAGGAAAGAAGACGGCGGCGTTTTCCCAAGTTTCCAGCAAACTCCTGCGCGCCGCTTTGGACACATACCTGTCCAGCTTTGAGCGCAGGAGCACCTCGCTGAGTTCCTCAAAAGTTGCCTTGGAAAAAATAAGCGGGTGCTGGTGTCCAAGCACGGCCCGCACACAACGATCGGCGCGACTGCCTTGGATCAAGGCGGCGCTAACGAGGACATTGGTATCGAAAACGACCACCCGTCAGCTGGGATTCTCATCGGAAAGCACTTGCTCCAATGCCTCCTCGGTCAGGCCCGCCCTTCCAGCCTCGGCTTGGAGTTCATCCATCGCCCCAGTGATCTTCCGGTTTTGCCCGGAAACCAAATTCCGGTAGAGCGCCATGGGAAGAAACACGCCCAGATCGCGTTGATGCCGCTTGATGACCACAGGTTCTTGGATGGCATAATCAAGGAATTGCCCGAAATTCTGACGGGCTTCGGAGGCGGTCATGGCTCTCATAGGGAAGAAAAATTTGGATATTTTGTGCAATTTGTCAAAAAATGGTTTTGCGTGCCCCCTTGCTACCATGGGAACGCCGAGTTCCCCCTCGGCCCCCTTTACCAGAAATGCCAATGGTGAAATTTGTGAGCGCCCGCCTGGAAAAAGTGAAAGAAGGTGAAAACTGAACACGCAAACCTCGCGTTTGTCTCCCAGGACGTCGAACTCTGCGTCTCGAATCCCGGGATTTTGCCTCGGGCCATCGATATCGCAGAAACCACGCGCAAAGCCGAGGCTCACGCCAGCCTTCTGCGCCTCGAGGCCCGCATCAAACAAACGCTCGAGACCGTCCGCGAGTCCGCATCCAGTTCGGCAACGAAGCTGTATGCCGTCTGCCTCACGGTCTATGAGCTGACCGGTCGGCCGCTGTTGGGAGCGGGAATGAAAACCGGATGCGCCCCTCGAGCGGCGGTTCAAGAAAACCAAGGGCACCAGCCCCGAGACTCCGACACCCGAGCCAGCGAGTTGGGCGTTGTGGTTCCTAAGACGGCGGTTGGAGTTCCAACCTCTGTCGCCGATCTCCCCCAAGCAGTCGCTCCGAGTTCCAACCTCTGGGCGGCTTGCTTTTTGGTTCGAGACCCGAGTTCGAAAGTCGGCCTGCCGGGTTCCCCAAGTCCGTGGCCGGAGTTCAAAGCATGGCTGTGTTTCTTTTCAAGTTCAGACGCCAAGTTCAAAAGTCGGAGCACGAAGTTCGAAACTCGGGCGGCGTAGTCTGGTAGTCCAAACGCCGAGTTCCGAAGTCGGGCGACGGAGTTTAAAACTCATTTTTTCAACGTATTGGAAGAGGCCCATCCCCCTTCCTTAAACCATCCCCAACCATCCCCATCCTTCCGGCGCGGCAGCGCCCATCGAAACCCCAACTGGAGGGATGAGCTCCGTCTCGTCCCACTCCTGCGGCGCAGCCGCCCCATTCATCCTCCCGCACCCGCAAAACACGACAATACGCGGGACTGACCCTACAGCCACGGCTTCATTCAAGATTTGCGCAGAGCGTAGTGGCCGGTTTTCTTCCCGCCGATTTTTTCCACCAACCCCGCGTCCAGCAACGGACGGAGCAGGCCCATCGCGCCTTGACGGGAGATTTGCATGGCCGCCCAAATTTGCGCCGGGGTCATGCGGCCGTGGTCGCGCAGGAGTTGCAGCAGGCGCTCCTGGTTGGGGCGCAGCACCAGTTTCCCGGGGGATTTCACCGCCAAGGCCTGCACCCGCATCCAGACATTTTCGAGCGTCTGGCGCACGCCCTCCGCGCAGTATTCGAGCCACTCGCTGAGGTCTTCGCCGCGCTTCCGCACCGCATCGAGCGCAGCGTAGTAGCCGGGGCGGTCCTCCCAATAATATTCATCCACGGAAAAGATGTGATGGCTGTCGAACCCTCGCCGGTAGAGTTCCCACAACGCCAGCGCGCGACCGGTGCGCCCGTTGCCATCGGCAAAGGGATGAATGTCCTCGAACCGGTAGTGCAGGATCGCGGAACTCAGCACGGGGGAAAGTTTCGGCGCGTCTTTGTTCCACCACTCGAGAAGCTCGAACATCAAGCCCGAGACATCCGCCGCCGCGGGCGGAAAATGGTTGCCCACCCGCACGGCGATCATTCGGTAACTCCCGGCCGTGCCTTGATCCATGACCTCGCCCGCCAAAATCCGGTGCAACTCGAAGAGGTCCTCGTGGCGAATCCGTTCTTTCATGGCGTGCTTTTCGACATACCGCAACCCGGCGAAATAATTCAGCACCTCCCTCCGGGAACGCGCATCCGGGGCGGCGATTTCCCGACCCTCCTCCAGCGCCCGCACTTGCTCCAGCGTCAGGCGATTGCCCTCGATCGCCGTGGAGGCGTGGACATTGCGTGTTCTCGTATCTTTTTGCAGCGCAGGAATCCAAGAAACCTCAACAGCCGCTCCTTGAATCCGCTCCCGCAAGACCGCAATGGTCTCCACAAGAGAGAGAAGCCGCGGCGTGATGGAAAATTGCGGGATGTAGGCCATTCGATAAGTCAAGCGTAAGTCAAATTATTAGTCAAGCAGGCTTTGAGGGCTCACGCGGAGGTGCGGGGGGGCAAATTTCCGAAGTCCTCAACGCCTCCTCGCTCATCAATTCCAACGCCAGCCAATCCCTCCCCTCCTTTTCCAGATGCCTGACCATCCCGGAATAAACCACGGATTCCTGCAAAAACCGCTCCTCCAAGGCAATCAACCGCCCCGCATCATAACGAAAATCCGGTCAATCGCCCTTCTGCCAATTCCAAAGCTTCAATTCCGTTATGAGTGATATATTTTCACTGCCATCCCATAAGAGGTAAGAAAACGCTTGAGGTCTTGCTTCCAAGCCTGTGTGCAAGGGGCAATTTGTAAAAGTGCTTTAAGAAATTTAGAGTGTGTCTCCTTGCGATTCGGTGGTGTTGCAGGGGTGCTGTCCCATGGAATTTCAGGCAAAACTTTGAAAATAGGCCTGTTCCGGTCTTGCGAGCGCCCGAAAACAGGGCGACTCGCCGAGCGGGCCGATTGTTTTTCATACAACCATCAACCGCGTCCCGTAATTTGTTTTAGGAATTTGAAGTCGTCGTGGATCTCACGCCCGCCGAATTCGACATAGTAATCATCCCCCAACTCCCGCTTGAGATCGATTGCCAGGCTCCACGCATACAATTCATGAAGATTCCAATCGGCGTGTTTTTCTTCATCTTCTGGGATGGATAGATCATGCCATTCAGTCCATGTCTCAAAGCGTCTTCTCAACTCTTCTGAAATCGGCAGACCCTCGTAGGACATATTCTTTCCGGAATACTGGGCTCCAGGTTCGGTGATTGTCCAAATCCCGGTTGAACCCCAATCGACATCAATTCGGATAAGCATTTTGTAATCCGCGATTGGAAGATGCGGAGCACGCTTGGCTCTCTGGATATTCGATGGATTGGTTTGCATTCGATTATTCGGCATTCGTGTTTGAACCCAGCTCCAAGGTCAGCACGCGGCCTCGATGGTAAATCGCTTCTCCGCTGGGCAATCGCAATTCGGAGTCGTCATCGTCGTTGATGTGACCCCAGATGAATTTGAGGGTGCCATAGAGTTCATTCCATCGCTTCGAATGGGTCCCATCAATGAGAACGCCAGGCAGGGGTGAGGGGTCAACATTCCATGGCTCCACCGAAAAAAGCCCACGCCACCATTCGATCAAATCAGGAATAGAACGATCGGGAATCCAGAACCACAGCCGGTAGCCGAACTCCTCCTCAAGCAAGATGGTCGTATCGGGGCTAAGAACGACATCCTCAATATTGGGCGTGGTTTTTGGCTTCACATATTCGCCGTCCCCAAAATCAACAACAGAGCGAGTCTTCCCATCCAATTCGAACTCGCTCCAACAACCGCTCCGAATGCCATTCGTGTAGTAGCCATCTATGCGCCGCTGTCCGGAAGGATAGTTCCAAAATGCATGTCCATGCGGAAACTTGGAACCTTCGGGAATTTGGTAATGAGAAGACACCACTCCGTCGGCAAAATGATCCTCATGGATTCGGTCAGACATAGTTTCTTTGATTATCCAAATGTGAGTCTTCCAGTGATCGCTTGAACCGGCTTTTCCGCGAACCCAAGTTGTCAAAAATTAGTTTCAAGAGTCATTCTTTCCCCAACCAGTCAGCTATACCGGCCCAGCCTTGACCTCTGTAAGTGTTCCATGGATTTTTAGGCATATATTGGGGAACCCGTAGACTCTCTGATAGCATTCCTCGAGTATATAATTTCTATTCTTCCTTAGACTTAAGACCGAGTTTTCTGGCAAAAGCGCGCGCCTCTGAGAATGGCATATATTTGCGCAGTTGGTTTGCTACATAATCAGTTCCAAGCCAATCTCCCCAGTCAGCCCAACCCTTTTTGCTGTAAACATTTTCAGCAGCAACAGGTATGTCAGGCGGAAGCGTTCCCTTTGCCGGAAGGTCGCCCTTGCAGAAAGACGCCCACTCTCTTGAAGACTTTAATTTGAGGCCCCTTGCAAATTCGCGCGCTTCTTTGAAAGGTCTGTATGTTCGTTGGTGATTTGCCACAGCGTAAGTTCCCAACCAATCACCCATTCCAACCCAACCTTTACCCGAATATGTCTGATAGGGGTTAGCGGGAATGTCCACTGGAAGTTTACCCTTGTCGGGCAACAAACCTTTGCAGAACAAACGCCAGTCTGCACCTTTCTTGAGCTGCAGGCTTTTAGCAAAAGCCCGCGCCTCGCTAAAATCACGATACTTAATTTTCTGTGAAGCAATGCGGTTAGTTCCCAGCCAATCTCCCCAACCTAACCATCCTTTGTTTCGATAAGTTTGCGCAGGGTTGGCAGGAATGTCGGCAGGCAGGTTTCCTTTGTTCGGCATCCGTTTTCTTGAAAATGCCCTCCACTCTGTTTCAGAGTTCAAATTCAATGAGCGGGCGAATGTTCTAGCCCTACCGAATTTTCGATATTTTCTTAAGAAACTAGCTACTGTGCCTGTGCCAAGCCAGTCCCCCATGCTTATCCATCCCTGTGTT
>CAYOGR010000045.1:14447-16401 GCA_964403605.1 uncultured Chthoniobacter sp. | reverse complement strand
TTTCGATTTGGTGTCTCCGCCCTTCGTGTCTTTGCGGCTTCGTGCGAGGCTGCCTTTTATTCCGAATCCAGCAAAATCAACCTCAACCGAAGGTTGGCCCCGAAGGGGCGAGACGAGCGGAAGCGGGTGAGTCAAAAGACACTGAAATCAAGGAGAATGAATCTCAGGGCGGTTTGGATTTTTCGTGATTTGATTTTGGTTCGAGCCGCAAAATGCGGTTTCACGCGACCTTGATTTCATAGTCGATGACCAGATGAATTTTTAGGCCGTCAGCCAGACTTGGAAATCTTTTGGCGGCATGACGCCAAACTTGAGAACTTAGGCCTTCATCTTCCGATAACGGCGGATGAGGGAGTTGGTGCTGCTGTCGTGTTTGAGGTCAGGCTCCCCTGTGGATTCGAGTTCGGGGATGATGCGTTGGGCAAGGGCTTTGCCGAGTTCGACGCCCCATTGGTCGAAGGAGTTGATGTTCCAGATCACGCCTTGGGTGAAGACGCTCATTTCGTAGAAGGAAACGAGGCGGCCGAGGGTGGCGGGGGTGAGTTTTTCGGCCATGAGGACATTCGAGGGGCGGTTGCCGTCGAACACACGGTGCGGCGCGATGGCGGGCGCGGTGCCTTCGGCCTCGACTTGCGCGAGGGTTTTGCCGAAGGCGAGGGCCTCGGTTTGCGCGAAGACATTCGACAGGAGCAAATCCTGGTGTCGGCCGAGCGGGTTGAGGGATTTCGCGAACGCGATGAAGTCGCAGGGAATCACGCGCGTGCCTTGGTGGATGAGTTGGTAGAAACTGTGCTGGCCGTTCGTGCCGGGCTCGCCCCAATAAATCGGGCCGGTGTCTGCGTCCACACGGTTGCCGTCGAGCTTCACGGATTTGCCGTTGCTTTCCATCGTGAGCTGCTGGAGGTAGGCGGGGAAGCGCTTGAGGTATTGCTCGTAAGGCAGCACGGCGACGGTCTGCGCGCCGAAGAAGTCGTTATACCAAACGGCGAGGAGGCCGTGGAGGACGGGGAGGTTTTGCTCGAAGGGGGCGGTGCGGAAATGCTCGTCCATTTCATGGAACCCGGCGAGGAGTTCACGGAAATTGTCGGGGCCGATGGCGAGCATGGTGCTCAGGCCGATGGCGGAATCCATCGAGTAGCGTCCCCCCACCCAATCCCAGAATCCAAACATGTTGGCGGTGTCGATGCCGAAGGCGGAGACTTTCTCGGCGTTGGTGGAGACGGCGACGAAGTGCTTGGCGACGGCGGCGGTGTCGCCTCCGAGTCCGGCGAGGCTCCACTCGCGCGCGGAGGCCGCATTGGTCATGGTCTCGAGGGTGGTGAAGGTTTTTGAGGAGACGATGAAGAGGGTCTCGGCGGGGTCGAGGTCGTGGACGGCTTCGGAGAAATCGGTGCCGTCGACATTGGAGACGAAGCGGAAGGTGAGCGAGCGGTCGGAGTAGTGGCGAAGGGCTTCGTAGGCCATGACGGGGCCGAGGTCGGAGCCGCCGATGCCGATGTTGACGAGGTTTTTGATGCGTCGACCGGTGTGGCCTTTCCATTCACCGGAGCGGATGCGGTCGGCGAAGGCGGACATTTTGTCGAGCACGGCGTGGACCTCGGGGACGACATTCACGCCATCGACGAGAATGGTGGCCCCGCGCGGGGCGCGGAGGGCGGTGTGGAGGACGGCGCGGTTCTCGGTGATGTTGATTTTGTCGCCGCGGAACATGGCGTCGATGCGCTCGCGGAGGCCGGCGGCTTTGGCGAGGGAGACGAGGTCGGCGAGGGTTTCGGCGGTGATGAGGTTTTTCGAGTAGTCGAAAAAGAGGCCGGCGGCTTCGAGTTGGAATTTCGAGGCGCGGTCGGGATCGGCGGCGAAAAGCTCGCGGAGGTGCGGGAGGGATTCGCGGTGGGTTTGGAGGGATTGCCAGGCGGGTTGTTCGGTGATGTTCATGTCGCTAGTTGGTTTTTCA
>CAYOGR010000045.1:0-14347 GCA_964403605.1 uncultured Chthoniobacter sp. | reverse complement strand
ACCGGCATGCCAATCATTTCTTTCACCGAGGCGGCGGTGAACTCGCGGTTCATGCGGCCGATGAAGGCGGCGGGGACTCCGGCGGGGCATACGGCTTCGCAGGCGTAATAATTCGAGCAGTTCCCGAAACCTTCTTCGTCCATCTGGCGAACCATGCCGAGGACGCGACGGTTTTTCTCCGGCTTGCCTTGGGGAAGGAGGCCGAGATGCGTGACCTTGGCACTCACGAAAAGCATGGCCGAGCCATTCGGGCAGGCTGCCGCGCAGGCTCCGCAACCGATGCAGGCGGCGGCGTCCATGGCTTGGTCGGCGATGGTTTTTGGAATGGGAACGGCGTTGGCGTCGGGCGCGGAGCCGCAGCGCTCGCTGATGTAGCCGCCGGCTTGAATGACGCGGTCGAAGGCGCTGCGGTCGGTGACGAGGTCGCGCATGATCGGAAAGGCATCGGCGCGAAATGGCTCGATCGTGATGGTTTCGCCGTCCTGAAACTTCCGCATGTAGAGTTGGCAGGTGGTGCCGCGGCCGGGGCCGTGTGGCACGCCGTTGATCGTGAGCGAGCAGGTTCCGCAGATGCCCTCGCGGCAATCCGAATCAAACTGGATCGGCTCGATGTTTTTGCGCGTGAGTCCCGAGTTGACGATGTCGAGCATTTCCAGGAACGAGGCATCGGCGGGAATGTTCTCGGCTTCGTAATCCTCGAGCGTGCCCGGGGCGTTGGGGTCTTTTTGGCGCCAGACTTTGAGGTGGAATTTCATGGTGCGGATTATTTGTAGCTGCGGGTTGCGAGTTTCACCTGTTCGTAGACGAGCGGTTCCTTCACGAGGTTGGGCATGTTCCCCTCGCCGGTGAATTGCCAGGCGGAGACGAAGGCGAAGTCGTGATCGTTGCGGAGCGCCTCGCCTTCGGGCGTCTGGTGCTCGGTGCGGAAATGCCCGCCGCACGATTCGTCGCGCACGAGGGCGTCGAGGCACATGAGTTCGCCGAATTCGAGGAAATCGGCCACGCGGCCGGCGCGCTCGAGTTCCATGTTGATACCATTAGGCGTGCCGAGGAGTTTGAGATCGCTCCAAAACTCGGCGCGGAGTTGTTGGATTTTTCCGATGGCCTCCTTGAGTCCCTCGGCGCTGCGGGCCATGCCGCAGTAATCCCAGATGAGCAAACCGAGGCGGCGGTGAAAGTCATCCACTGGCTTCGAGCCTTTGATATCGATGAGTTTTTGAACGCGGGCTTTGGTCTCCTGCATCGTCTGCTCGAAAGCAGGGTGCTTGGGATCGACCTTTTTGCCGAACTGCGTGGTGAGGTATTCACCGAGGGTGTAGGGGATCACAAAATACCCGTCGGCGAGGCCCTGCATGAGGGCGCTGGCGCCGAGGCGGTTCGCGCCATGGTCGGAGAAATTCGCCTCCCCGAGCACATGCAGGCCCGGGATGTTGCTCATCAAGTTGTAGTCCACCCACAGGCCACCCATGGTGTAGTGAACCGCCGGGTAGATGCGCATCGGGCGCTCGTAGGCATTCTCGCCGGTGATGTTTCGATACATCTCGAAGAGGTTGCCGTAGCGCTCCTCGATGGTTTTTTGGCCGAGGCGCTTGATGGCATCGGCGAAGTCGAGATAAACGCCGAGACCGCCCGGGCCGACGCCGCGCCCCTCATCGCAGACCTCCTTCGCGGAGCGCGAGGAAATGTCGCGCGGGGCGAGGTTTCCATAGCTCGGGTATTTGCGCTCCAGGAAGTAGTCGCGGTCGGCCTCGGCGATCGAGGCCGGATCCTTGCCGCAATCCTCCTTGCGCTTGGGAACCCAGATGCGGCCGTCATTGCGGAGCGATTCGCTCATCAGTGTGAGCTTGCTCTGATAGTCACCGCTGACGGGGATGCAGGTCGGGTGGATTTGCGTGTAGCAGGGATTGGCAAAAAGCGCGCCGCGTTTGTAGGCTCGGAAAGTCGCGGTGACATTGCAACCGCGCGCGTTGGTCGACAGGTAGAACACATTCCCGTAGCCACCGGTGCAGAGGAGAACGGCGTCGGCGGCATGGGTCGAGATTTCACCGGTCTTGAGATCGCGCACAACGATTCCCTTCGCGTGGCCGTCCACGACGACGAGGTCGAGCATTTCGGTTTTCGGAAACATCTTCACCGCGCCCCGGGCGATCTGGTGGCTCAGGCCCGCGTAGGCCCCGAGGAGGAGTTGCTGCCCTGTCTGGCCGCGAGCGTAGAAAGTGCGGGAGACCTGAGCGCCGCCGAAGGAGCGGTTGTCGAGGAGACCGCCGTATTCGCGGGCAAAGGGAACGCCCTGCGCCACGCACTGGTCGATGATGGAGGTGCTCACCTCCGCGAGTCGGTGGACATTGGCCTCGCGGGCGCGAAAGTCGCCGCCTTTGATGGTGTCGTAGAAAAGCCGGTAAACGCTGTCGCCGTCGTTCTGGTAGTTTTTAGCGGCGTTGATTCCGCCTTGGGCCGCGATCGAGTGGGCGCGGCGAGGGCTGTCCTGGTAGCAGAAGCACTTCACATTGTAGCCCTGCTCGGCGAGTGTCGCCGAGGCCGAGGCCCCTGCGAGGCCGGATCCCACGATGATCAGATCGAATTTCCGCTTGTTCGCGGGGCTGACAATTTTCGCGTTGTTCTTGAAGGTCGTCCACTTCTTGTCAAGGGGACCGGGCGGGATTTTGCTATCGAGTGTCATTGGAGTGATCCTTTCCCTAGGCCGAAGAAATAGACAGAGACGGGGATGGAAATGTAGCCGGCGTAAAGCGCCCAGGCGAGGACGCGTCCGGCGATTTCGTAATTCTGGCGGACGCGGCGGTTGGTGATGCCGAGGGTTTGAAAGAGACTCGAAAGGCCGTGGCTCAAATGAAAGGTCAGCAGGAACAGCCCGACGATGTAAATGGCAACAATCGGACCGCTGCTGAATCCTGCGACCACCATTTTGTAAACATCATGAACCTTCTGCCCATCGAGCATCGTGGTCATGTTGGCGTAGGAGGGATCGACCACCCGCACGGTGAAATGAGCCAGGTGGAAAATGATGAATGCCAGCACGATCAACCCGCTCAACCGCATTGTGCGGGCGAAAACCGTGGTGCCGACAGGATTGGAGGCGATGTATTTTTGAGGGCGGGCGGCTTTGTTTTCCTGCCAAAGCTTCATCGTGAAATAAATGTGCGCCACCAAAACCGCCAACAGCGCCAGCCTGATCGCCCAGAGAATCGGCCCAAGGCTGTGAAGTTTGGCGCCGTAGGTGTTGATCGCGTCGGGCCCGAGGAAAATCGTGAAATTCCCCAGCAAGTGACCGATGACAAATGCCACCAAGAGAATGCCGGTCACGGCGACGATCATTTTTTTTCCAATCGAGGAGTTGAGCCACAGCCACCCGGGGCAAGGACCCGTGCGAGCGGAGGCGGAGGATGAGGTAATCATGGTTGGTCGGGTTTGGTTTTAGTTAAAAAATCGTTCATTCGGCAATCAGGAAACCAAGCGATGCCTGAGGATTTACGATCGATTTCTTCACAGAGATGTGAAATTCCATCCGCGTTTTGCGGATTGATGCCGAACGGCAAGGCCATCTGCGGAACATCTGGCTCAGGATTTCGGCCACATGGAAAACGGCTCCCGTGCAAGTTGGGAATTGTAGTAGCGCGGGTCGTGCGAAACCTCCTCGCCAGCCCATTCGGGGAGGGAAATGGCTTGGTCTTCCCTCTCGAGTTCGACTTCCGCCACTCGCAGGCCCTCATTTTCACCGTGGAAAATATCCACCTCCCATTTCATTCCCTCGTGCAGGACGATGTAGCGGGTCTTGTCGATGAGGGGCCGTGGGCAAAAGGAGAGCATCCTCTCGGCGTCGGAGACCGGAATTTCATATTGCATCTCCAAGCGGGTAATGCCGTTGCGACTTCCCTTCACAGTGAGTGTGGCATAATTCCCGGCAATCCGGACGCGGACGCTTTTCTCCGCGTCGGCGCACAGGTAGCCCTGCGACAAGTGCTTGGGTTCTCCTTCAACCTGGCTGCGCCAAGATTCGCCGACGAGGAGGAATTTGCGTTCGATTTCCAGTGGAATGCCAGTTTGTAGCGCCATGGGTGTTGATTATCGCGGGGCAGTTTTATTGTCACGACAAGAGTTCTGAGTGTGCCAATAAGGCTCTTTTTTGCCAGTATCACAAAGTGACAATTTTGCGTCATTATTGCACTTTTTGATATATTTCCAATTCGTAAATATACAATTCAAATCCTCATTTTCAGCAGTTTGCAATTTTTTTAAATAACTCCAAGGGGTCGGCATGAATTCCGCTCCTTGTCCAGCAGAGCAAAACAAAGCTCAAAACCACTAAACCAAGGAGAAAACCACAATGAAACTGATTCAATACACCACACCAAACCTGTCCGCATGGACGCCCTTCAATCGACTGGCTCCGTTGCAGGATTTGCTGGATTCGGCACTCGACTCGAGTTCACGGAGCGCGACCCGCGTTCCCCCGATGGATGTCCTCGATAATGAGGAGGCCCTGACGGTGAGGATGGAACTCGGCGGAATGAAGAAAGAGGATTTCCAGATTTCGCTCGAAGACGACACCCTGACGGTTTCCGGCCAGAGGAATTTGGACGCCGGGAAGGAGCGCTCGAGGAGCGAACTGTTCCAAGGCGCATTCAGCCGCACAATCACCCTCCCCTACCCTGTCCAGAGCGACAAGGTCAAGGCGGGCTATCAGGACGGCATTCTCAACATTGAGTTGCCCAAGGTCGAATCGATCAAGCCCCGCAAAATCGCGGTGGACTGAAATCCTCCTCCAACACCAAACCAAAGCACCGGCGGCGCCAAAAGCCCGCCGGTGTTTTTTTTAATCCTCGTTCGCCAGCGAAGCCGCGATAAAGCCCTTGAAGAGCGGATGGGGATGGTTGGGCTTCGACTGGAACTCGGGGTGGTATTGGCAGGCGAGAAACCAAGGGTGGTTCTTGAGTTCGATCAACTCGACCAGCGCGCCGTCCGGCGAGGTTCCAGAAACGACAAATCCCGCTCCCTCCATTTGCTCCCGGTATTTCTGATTGAATTCATAGCGGTGCCGATGGCGTTCGGAGGCGTTGGTTTTTCCGTAAACCTGATAGGCCAGAGTGCCTTCGCGGATCCTGGTTTCCCAGGTGCCGAGGCGCATGGACGCCCCCTTGTCGGTGACATCCACCTGCTCATCCATCAAGGAAATCACCGGATGCGGAGTCGCGGGATCGAACTCCGTGCTGTTGGCATTCTCGAGTCCGCAGACATGGCGAGCGAACTCAATCGAGGCGACCTGCATGCCAAGGCAGAGGCCAAGGTAGGGTGTGCGCGATTCGCGCGCGAATTTGGCGGCCTTGATCTTCCCCTCCACTCCGCGGTCGCCGAAACCGCCGGGGACAAGTATGCCGGCGACGCCCGCCAGGTATTTCTCCGCGCCCTCGGCCTCGATGTCTTCGGCATCCACCTGCACAATGTCGATCCCGCAATCCTGCGCGGCCCCGGCGTGGGCGATCGATTCGTAGATGCTTTTGTAGGCGTCCTGGAGTTCGACATATTTTCCGACGATCGCCACGCGGACGCGTCTCTTGGGGTGGATGAGACGCTGGACGAACCGCTTCCACTCGACCAGGTCGGGCTCCGGCGTTTCCAAGCGCAGCAATCGGCAGACGATTTTGTCGAGACCCTCCTCGCGAAGGTTGAGTGGAGCCTCGTAAATGGTGTGGTCCACATCACCGGCCTCGATGACGGCATCGAGTGGGACATTGCAAAACATCGAGAGCTTTTGGCGCACATCCTGATCCAGCGGCATTTCCGTGCGGCAAATGAGCACCTGCGGTTGAATGCCGATCTCGCGGAGCTTGGCGATGCTTTGCTGGGTGGGCTTGGTCTTGAGTTCCCCGGCCGCCTTGATGAACGGCACCAGCGTCACATGCATGATGATCGCGTTGTCCTGGCCAACCTCCAGAATGAATTGGCGGATCGCCTCCAAAAACGGCAGCCCCTCGATGTCGCCGGTCGTTCCGCCGATTTCCGTGATCAGCACATCCGCGCCGGAATTCTGCGCCACGGAGCGAATGCGGTTTTTGATCTCGTCGGTGATATGCGGAATGACCTGCACGGTCTTGCCGAGGTAGTCGCCGCGGCGTTCCTTCATCAGGACGGTCTCATAGACCTGGCCGCTCGTGAGGTTGTTCTCGCGGGTCAGAACGCAATGCGTGAAGCGCTCGTAGTGGCCGAGGTCGAGATCGGTCTCCGCGCCATCGGCGAGCACATAGACCTCGCCGTGCTGGAACGGGCTCATTGTGCCGGGATCGACAT
Source organism: uncultured Chthoniobacter sp. (assembly GCA_964403605.1). Lineage (GTDB taxonomy): Bacteria > Verrucomicrobiota > Verrucomicrobiia > Chthoniobacterales > Terrimicrobiaceae > UBA967. The sequence goes on along the minus strand of CAYOGR010000045.1, from coordinate 8,044 downwards.
TCAAATACGGGTCGAGCTTTTGCAGCACCACCTTGAGTCCGCGCCGCTCGAGCAGTGTGCCGAGCGATGCCGCCGCGAGGCCTTTTCCAAGAGAACTCACCACGCCGCCGGTCACGAAAATATACTTCATGTCGGCGGAGCCTAGCGGACGGCGAATGAAAATCCAGCCCGCTCCTGCGACAAACAACAGCTGACTTTCTCCATGGCGCTGCAATAGAATCTCGCCATGAACCATTCACGGGAGACCTGCCACCAATGACCTGGAAAATCGCACCCCATTCGGGTTGGGAGCGGAATTTGACACTCGCCAACGGCCACCTCGAAATGGTGGTGACCCTCGATGTCGGCCCTCGCATCCTGCATCTTTCCACCCCCGGCGGAGGGAATGTCTTCAAAACCTACGCCGAGCAACTCGGGGGACGCGCCGAGACGGAGTGGCAAATTCGCGGGGGTCACCGCTTCTGGATCGCACCCGAGGATGCGGTGAGAACCTACCATTTCGACAACCATCCAGTCGAACACCGCCAGGATTCCCTGACCGGCGAAGTGGTGATCGACTCGACGCAGGAGGCGGACGGCCGGATTTTGAAAACCCTCGGCATTTCGGTGGATCCCTCCGCGCCGCGAGTGACAGTCCGCCACACCGCCCGCAATATCGATTCCAAGCCACTGGAGTTCTCCGTTTGGGCGCTGAGCGTGATGGCTCCCGGCGGCATCGAAATCATTCCCCTCCCCCCTCTCGGAGAGCATCCCCGCGACATCCTGCACAACCGCACGATGTCGATTTGGCCCTACACCGACCTGAGCGACCCGCGCTGGAGGCTCGGAAGGAACTTCTTCACCCTGCGCCAGCAGTCGGGCTTCCCGCCCACCAAAATCGGGCTTTCCCACCAATCCCGCTGGATCGCGTATGTGGTGGGCCAATCCATTTTCGTGAAAACCTTCGAGTTCCTTGCGGGGGAAACCTATCCCGACGGAGGCTGCAATTTCGAGACCTTCACCAACTCCGACATGCTCGAAATCGAATCGCTCGGGCCGCTCAAAACCCTGGCCCCGGGCGAGGAAATGACGCACACCGAGCAGTGGTGCGTGCTCCCCTTGGATTCCGAGGTTTCCACAGACTCCGACGCGAAGCTTGCCCAATCGATCGCGCCCTACCTCAACCGCTCTGGCCTGCTTTGAAATCACTCCGCCAACTCGGTCTTTTCCTCGCAGTCGGATTCCTGTGCTCCTGCCAGACGGTGGATCACGACGCGCCAGCCCGTGCGGCGATGGCGGCGGCGATCCGCGCCGAAGAGCCCGGAAATTATTTCATCGGCCGCCGCATGTATAAGAAGGACTACAAAATGTGGGGCTGGGTGCGCGAGCCGGGTCAACCCTGGAAATCCGCGAAGCTCGTAATGATGAACGAACAAACCCGCATCGCCCCGGATCGGGTTCGGGGCAAGCTGGGGGACGACAACAATTTCGAATACCGTCTGCAGGGCAGATTCACCGGCGACACGGTTTACGAGCCGGCCAGCGACCGCTTCTACCCCGAATTCCTCCTCACCGGTTTCGAGGTTCTCAACACAAAGCCCGGGCCGATTTACTCGGACAAGCGCCAAGAGAATCCCGAGATACGGCTCATCATGCCGCCAGCACATTGAGACCCGTCCTCCCATGAGCGCGGCACCGGAACTTCTTTCCCCCGCTGGAGACTGGGATTGCCTCCGGGCCGCCGTGGCCAATGGCGCCGACGCCGTGTTTTTCGGCCTCTCGAAATTCAACGCCCGCATGAGGGCTGACAATTTTCGCGAGGAGGAGCTGCCGGAGATCATGTCCTTCCTGCACCGGCATGGCGTGAAGGGCTATGTGACGCTCAATGTTTTGATCTTCCCCGCCGAACTTCCCGATGCGGTTGCCGAACTCCAGGCTCTCCACACCGCCGGAGTCGATGCCGTGATCATCCAGGATGTCGGCCTTGCCGAGATCGCCCGGCGGATGTTTCCCGACCTCCGGATCCATGCCTCCACGCAGATGACGATCACATCGCCGGAAGGGGTGCGGTTCGCCGGGAGTTTGGGCATAAAGCAAGTCGTGCTGGCCCGAGAGTTGTCGCTGCGCGAGCTGGAAAAATTCCCGCCTTCCGTTCCGCTGGAGACCTTCGTCCACGGCGCGCTCTGCGTCGCCTATTCCGGGCAATGCCTGACCAGCGAGGCGCTCGGCCGAAGAAGCGCGAATCGCGGCGAATGCGCCCAGGCGTGCCGGATGCCCTACCAGTTGATTGTGGACGGCGTGTTGCGCGACCTCGGTGACAAGCGCTATCTCCTCTCGCCGCAAGACCTCGCCGCCGTGAATCAAATCCCCGACCTCATCGCGCGCGGTGTGCGATCCTTCAAAATCGAGGGCCGCCTCAAATCGCCCGAATATGTCGCCGCCGTGACTCGCGTTTACCGCAAGGCAATCGATGCCGCCATGGCCGGAGAATTCGAAAATGTCGCTCCCGAGGATTGGTATCGCCTCGAGATGACCTTCTCGCGCGGCCTCCACAGCGGCTGGATGCATGGCGTGAACCATCAGGAACTCGTCGGTGCCCGCTTCGGAAAAAAACGCGGCGCCTTTGTCGGCTTGGTGCAACAAACCGGCCGCGACCATGTGGAACTCGACTCGCTGGCCGTGGTTCTCAAACCCGGCGACGGTGTGGTTTTCGATACGGGAGGTGATACCGAGCACGAACAAGGAGGCCGGATTTTCGAGGTGCGGGGGCAGCGGATTTACTTCGAGCGCGGAAAGATCGACTTCGCCCGGATTCCCGAAGGAGCGAGGATTTGGAAAACCAGCGATCCCGCTCTCGACCACGAATTGCGAGCCAGCTTTTCCGGACGCCTCACGCCGCGCCACTCGAGATTGAAGCCTCTGGATCTCGCCGTCTCCGGCAAGGCCGGCGAACCTTTGCGCATTCGCTCCGGCGGGATCGAAGTCGTCTCGCGACTTCCCCTCGAAACCGCCCGAACCCATCCCCTCACCCCGGAATCCCTCCGCGCCCAACTCGGCAAACTCGGTGAAACAGGATTTGCCTTGCGTGATCTCGATTTCGCCCTCGATGGCCCGACCCTTTTGCCGCTCTCCGAGTTGAACCGCCTCCGGCGGGAACTTGTGAACCGGCTATCCACCGACCTTCGCGATACGAAGCCACGCTGCGCGCTTGAAGATCTTCTTCCCGGCTTCCAAAGGCCCTCCTGCCCCCGCTCGATGCTTTCGGTTCTTGTCCGCTCGCCGGAGCAATTGGAAGCCGCGCTCGAGGCGGATGTCTCCGAAATCCTCGTCGATTACGAGGACATCCGCCGCTACAAGGAGGCCGTCGCCAACGCGCGCGCCAATTCCTCGGCCGCCATCTTCCTCGCCACGCCGCGCATTCAGAAAGCTGGCGAGGACGGATTTTTCAAGCTCCTCGCCAACGCCCAACCCGATGGGGTGCTGATCCGGAACATCGGCGGCATCGAGCATTTCGAGGGAAGCCCACTACGCCTCCTTGGCGACTTTTCGCTCAACATCGCGAATCCCATGAGCGCCTCGGTTTTCAAACGCCACGGTCTCGAGCGCCTCACTCTCTCCCACGACCTGAACGCCGACCAAATCCTCGCCTTGCTGGCCGGAGCGCCAGCGGACTGGTTCGAACTCACGATCCACCACCACATGCCGATGTTTCATATGGAGCACTGCGTTTTCGCGGCGTTCATGTCCAGCGGCACCGACTACACGAATTGTGGTCGCCCTTGCGAAAAACACCGGGTGCACCTGCGCGACCGCGTGGGCGTGGAGCACCCGCTTCGCGCTGATGTGGGCTGCCGCAACACCCTCTTCCATGCCACCGCGCAGACCGGAGCCGCATTTTTCGAAAGATTCCACGCAGCGGGGCTTCGGCGTTTCCGGGTGGAATTGCTGGAGGAATCCGCCTCCGAGACGCATCGGATTCTCGGTGCCTACCAAGACCTCCTCGAGGGCCGCCGAAGCGGAGCGGAACTCCACCGCGAGCTCCAGGCCACCAGCCAGATCGGCGTCACCACCGGCACCTACCGGGACTGAGACCAAAACCAATCCCTGCGATTTTTTTACCGTTTCGCCTTGTTCCCGGAGCGGCTTCGCGTGGATGCTATGCCCGAGATGACGCACATGACGCCGACGGAAAAAGGTTATCGGATGCCCGCCGAGTGGGAGACCCACGAGGCGACTTGGATTTCGTGGCCCCAGCCCGGCTGCAACAGCTTTCCCGGCTCCTACGAACGCGTGATCCCGACCTTTGTGGAGATGGCGGAGGCCCTCGCCGAATCCGAGACGGTTCGCATCAATGTGAAGGATTCCACCCAGGAAAAAACGGTCCGCCGTCTTCTGAAAAACTGCCCGCCCGAGCGGGTGGAGTTTTTCCACATCCCCACCGACGAGCCATGGTGCCGCGACCATGGGCCGATTTTTGTGGTCCGCGACAAGGAACCCCGCGTTGCCGCGCTGGATTTTGGCTTTAACGCCTGGGGCTTCAAACTCTCGCCATTCGACGAGGACAATGCGGTTCCGTCCGCCGTGGCCCAGGCTCTGGGCATTCCCGTTTTCGACCAGTCGCACTTCATCCTCGAGGGCGGTTCGATTGATGTGAATGGCCAAGGAACGGTTCTTACGACCGAAAGCTGCCTCCTCAACGCGAACCGCAATCCTGCCAAGGACCGCGCGGCGATTGAAAAAAAACTCCGCGACACGCTTGGCGTCACGACCATCCTCTGGCTGGGTGACGGAATCGAGGGGGACGACACCGACGGCCATGTGGACGACATCACACGCTTCATCGGCCCCAGCACAGTTGTCACCGCGGTGGAGGAGGACGAGAACGATCCGAATTACGAACCCCTGCAACGCAATCTCGACCGTCTGCATGTGATGAGGCTGCCGAGCGGGGAACCGCTCCATGTGCTTACGATTCCGATGCCGCCTCGCATCGAGCGCGAGGGGCAGCGACTCCCCGCGAGCTACGCGAATTTCTACATCGCCAACTCGGTCGTTCTCCTGCCGGTTTATGGAGGGCATAATGATGCCTGGGCCGTGTCCGCGCTTCACGAGGCGTTCCCGACCCGCCGGATTGTTCCGATCGATTGCCGCGAATTGATCTGGGGGCTGGGTGCCTTCCACTGCCTCACCCAGCAACAACCCGCCCTGCCGGCCTGAACCGTCTCAGATCTCCCGTTTCTTGCGCTTTGGCTCGGGTGTTTCCGCAGCCTCGGGCAGCGGGCGGGATGGCGTGCCGTATTTGTGGCCGTAGATAAAAACCGGCGTGCCGCTGGGCAGGAGCTTGTAGAGAGCTTTCGCGGAGCGCGAAGGAAGGCGGATGCAACCGTGCGAAGCGGGACGGTTGGGAACATGACCTTGGTGGAAGCCGATCGCCGAGGCTTTCCCGTCCATCATGTGGAACCGCATGAAATAGGGCATGGGAGCCCCGAGAAAAACCATCCCCTCGGGCACCGGCGTGGCGCGGGTGTCGATTTCGCCAGGCAAATCCTCTCCCGTCTCGATGTGGCGCAGCTTGCCGTAGAGGTTCGAGGCGTGCTTGGGATTTTTTTGTCCAATCCGGTAGTCGCCGGTGGTGGTTCGAAAATTTCTTTTCCCGCTGGCAATGCGGGTGGCGGCGACGAGGCGGGCTTGCGAGTAAATGTAGGAGCGCTGGCGGTCGAGATCCACAATCACACCCGAGCGGGTGGGATCCAACGGCGCGGCGGCGAGTTCGCTGTCGAACACCGCGAGCGAATTCGGAGATTCGGAGATAGCCGAGTCGATCCGCGACAGGTCGGCGGCAGTCATGGCCACGGGAACATCGGGAATGACCGGCTTCTGGAGCGATTGGCAGGCTGTGAGCAGCAACACCAAAAGGAGCAAGGCGGGGGATTTCCAAGAACTCATGGAGTCAGTGTGTCGTCTCTTGGCTGCGTGGAAACATTTCCTCGATCAGGCTGGCGTATCGCTCGGCGATGACATGCCGCTTGAGCTTGAAAGTGTTCGTCATCTCATCGCCGACCTCGAAGGGTTTCGGCAGAAAACGAAACGCCGTAATGCGCTCGAAGGATTTGAAGCCGGCCGAGTGGTTCACGAGGTTTCGAATATCTTCTTCGACGAGGCGGTGTGCCTCGGGATTCGCGCCGAGTTCCGCGAGGTTGGCTGCAGCCACACCGGCAAGGCGGAAATGCTCGGGCGATGGCACAATCAGGACGCCGAGGGCTTTTTGATCCTGGCCGACGACCATGCACTGGTCGATGAATGGCGACTCGACGAGACGCGACTCGATGGGCACCGGTTCGATGTTTTCGCCGTTCAGCAGAACGATTGTATCTTTCGAGCGGCCGAGGATTTTGAGGCAATCGTTGAACGACACCATCCCGATGTCGCCGGTGTTCATCCACCCGTCGCGCAAGACGCGGGCCGTGCCCTCGGTGTCCTTGTAGTAGCCTCGCATGACTTGCGGCCCCTTCACATGGATCTCGCCGCGAAGCCCCCGTCCGCCGCCGGGACGCGAGGTGTCGGGGTAGAGAATTTCGCCGTTGCCCAGATCGACGATGCGAACCTCGGTGCGTGGAAAAAACGGCCCGACCGTGCCGATAACGAGATTGTTCCATGTCCGCACCGCGAGCACCGGCGAGGTCTCGGTCATGCCGTAGCCTTCGAGGACCGGAATACCGATGAAGTTGAAAAACTCGTCCACATGCGGTTGCAGCGCGCCGCCGCCGGAGATCGTGCCGCGAAATTCCCCGCCGACGATGGCGCGGAGTTTTTTCAGAACGAGACCGTCAAGGAGCCGGGCGGGAAGAATCGAGACAAGCCACAGCGCGGCGTGGCGAAGCGCCAACCCGAAACTTTCGCCCAAACCGCGTCCGTGCGTGTCGAGTTGCTGGCCGAGGAAGAACCGGTGGGCGCGCTTCACATTCCGGGTGGCCCCGTAGGCGAGGTGGAACAACGCGCGACGCACGGGAGGGGCGGATTTCACATTCGCGAGGATTTTTAAATAAAGGTTCTCCCAGAGGCGGGGAGCGGAGGCCATCACGGTCGGCTTCACTGTTTTCAAATCCTCGGCAAGCGCGCGAAGGCTGGTGTAGTGGGTCGCGACCCCTCGGGAAACGCAGAGCATCTCGAAAACCCGCTCATAGCTGTGCCAGATCGGCAGGATCGCCAGAGCCCGGTCGCCGGGGTGGAGTTCAAGGGGGAGGTTTTCGATCTGCGAGCACATGTTCGCATGGGTGAGTTGCACCCCTTTCGGAGTCCCGGTCGTGCCCGAGGTGTAGATGATTGTGAAAAGATCGTCGGGACGGATGGCGCGCGCCCGCTCGAGAGCCACATCGACCCCGGCGGCGCGTTGGGCCGCGCCATCGGCGATCAGATTTTCCAACCGGCGGATGCCTTCCGGCACGCCTTCTCCAGGAGCCATCACGACGATCTCGCGGAGATTCGGGAGTTGGGCGCGATGTTCGAGAAGGCGGGAGAGCATCGAGGCGTTCTCGACAAAAGCCACCCGGGCGTCCGAATGCGTGAGAATGTAAACCATCTCGGCATCGGTGATGTCCGTCCCGCGCGGAACATCCGCCGCACCAGCCAACAAAATTCCATAATCGCAGACGATCCACTCGAGGCGGTTGTCGGCGATCAGGGCGACATGGTCGCGGGCCTCCACCCCGAGGGCGATGAGCGCGGTGGCGAGATCGAGGCCTTTTTCATAGAGTTCGCGAAACCCCATGGCAACGAAGGCGCCGCTCTTGTCCTTGCGGCAGAAGGCGGGCATGCCGTCAAAGCGGCGGGCGGCGTTGGCGAAAACCTCGGCGAGGGTGGATCCGTATTTTTTCTCCGTCATGACGAACCAACTAGCCGCGCAGCGGGGGATTGTCAGTTCGTTTCAACGCGGAATCGGTTTTTTAGACAAGAGGGCAGGATTTGAAGGAATACCAAGCTCGACATCCGAATGCAACGAACCGCCCGAAACGATCCAATGGAATTCGCATCAAATCATTCAGCCTCTTTGCCGAACGTGGCCTCA
>CAYOGR010000044.1:0-16759 GCA_964403605.1 uncultured Chthoniobacter sp. | reverse complement strand
TTGAAACTTCCGTGTTCGGGACCTCAATCCCGCCTTGGTCGGTTCAGGCGACGGCGGCGGTGTATCGGTCGTTGTTGTATTGGGTTCTGATCTGTCCGTGGGCCCCGTAGGTTCCTGGGATCGCTCCGGGGTTGCTTAAGGCAAGCAATTGCCGTGCCGACTCCACGCACTGGGCAAGAAGCATCCGGTTTTGACGGGTGCGGCGTTGCGTGCGGGTGATCAGGTCGTTGATCTCCTCGATCAGCGCCCGCAAAAGCGGTTGGTGCTCAGGGGCGAAGCTGTGGCTCAAGGCCGAGAGGGTGATGTCTTTCGGCTTGCCGAGGGCCTCAGCGGTGCGGCGGACGAGTTCCTCGCGCTCCTGGCGGCAGTGGGTAAGTTTTGCAATCTGCTCGTCCACATCGACATTGATATCCAAAAACCCGGTTGGATCCTGATGGACGATGCATTTCTGCTGGCGATCGAAGAGATGCAGAAGCCCCCCGTATTCTTGGAGTTCGTTCTGAAGCATCGAGACGATCTCTTGGAATTTGAATTGGATGTTCATAGTTTAGAGGTGGTTGGATTTTTGTTAACGAGTTGGGCGTAAAGAACAGAGGAAATGCCATTCGAGCTTTGGCTGACCTCCTCGGCGATCGTGTTGGTGAGGAAATAATTGTAAGTTCCGGTTTTGTCAGCCCCGCCCTCGCTGCTGTGCAGCATGGGAGCGAGGGCTTTTTCGAGCATTTGACGCCAGAGGACGGCCTCGAACTGTTCGCAGGAGTCGGCAATTTTTGCATCCTTGCCGTCTGGTCGGATGTTTTGGGAATTAACGGCCCCCATCGCCCCGAGGTCGGGGTTCAGGAAGAGACCGGCTTGTGGAGTGATGGAGGAAATTTCCATGGTTGGATTGTTAGTTCAGGACGAGTTCGGCTTGCAGGGCGCCAGCGCGCTTCATGGTTTGGAAAATGGACATCATATCGCGTGTGCTCACGCCGAGGGCGTTGAGGGCGGCGGCGACATCGTTGATCGTTGGGGCCTCCTCGACGATTTTGAATCCGCCTTTTTGCTCGTTCACATCGGTCGTGGTGCTCGGGAGCACAACCGTCTCGCCGGCCGCGTTGCCGAAGAACGGGGCGTTCGGTTGACTGGCCGTCAAATTCGATGCGATGGAGATCGTCAAGGATCCGTGGCTCACAGCGACTTTCGAGACACGGACATTCGAAGTGGCGACGATCACCCCGGTGCGCTCATTGATCACGACACGGGCTGCGGTATCGGGCTCCAATTCGATGCTGCCGATCGTCGCCAGAAAGTTCACCTCGTAGTTGTTGTATTCAGGAGGGAGCAGGACATTGACCGTCTTGGAATCCCGGGCGACGGCGGTGTTCGGGAATACGCGATTGATCGCCTCCGCCATGCGCGCGGCGGATGTGAAGTCCGCATCGCGGAGCATGAGGTTCAGCGAGCCATTGCGAACGACTTCGGTGGGGATTTCGCGTTCCACAATCGCGCCATTGGGAATCGTGCCGACGGTCGGGTGGTTTTTTTGCACCGTGGCCCCGCCGGGACCTCCCTGGCCACCGAGGAAGCCGCCGACGGCAATCGGCCCTTGGGCGACCGCATAAACCGTCCTGTCGGCACCTTGCAGGGGGACTTGCAGAAGGACACCTCCCTGGAGGGTCTTCGCGTCGCCAATCGAGGAAACCGTGACATCGATGCGGGTGCCTGGCTTCACAAAGGCAGGAATGTCCGCCGTGACCATGACCGCAGCGACATTGCCGGACTTGATGTCGTCCATCGGCACATTGACACCATAATTTTTCAAAGCGTTGGCAATGGTTTGAAGGGTCGAGTCGATCTTGCTGTCGCCGGTGTTGGCGAGGCCGACCACGAGTCCGTATCCACTCAATTGGTTGTCACGGGCTCCTTCGACATCGATGAGGTCTTTGATGCGGGAACCGCCGCTGTAATTGAGGGTGATCGGCGAGGAATCGCCGACCTGCGCATCGACCGGCATGGCCACCGCAGCAAGGATCAAGGGAATGAGAGCGAGATTTTTCACGGTTTTTTTCAAATCAGAAAGGCTTCACTTTTTCCCAAGCCCGGAGCAGCCAGCCCTTCTTCTGGGCATCGGTCAACTCTCCGGCTGGGATGAATTCCACCTGCGCATCCGCGATTCTCGTGGAGGAGATGGTGTTGTCGGCTTGGATATCGACGGGGCGCACGACTCCGCGCATGTAGGCATATTGATCCTCCACCCCGGTGCGGATGATTTTTGCCCCCTCGACCACCAGATTGCCGTTGGGCAATACATCCACGACCGTCACTGATGTGCGATTCGATATCGTGAGCTTGTTTGAGGTCCGGCCACCGGCATTCCATTCCCCCGAGGCGGCCAGATCGAGCGTGGGGATCGTGATGTTGTTGCTGCCTCCGACAGGGATGACGGTATTTCCCGATTCATCCGTGGTGGATGTCCCGGTCGCCAACCCAAGGAGTCGGGGAGTCGCCCTCAAGAACTGGTTGAAAAACTCATTGAACGCGATCCCGATGCCCCCGCCGCCTTGATATTCGTCGCGGGTCAGCATGTCGGCATCCTGGGTGGTGGTGGTGTTTTCATCCACCACGATGGTCAGGATGTCACCGATGCCGCGGGCGACCTTGTCGGCGAACATGCTCTGCTCGGTATTGCCGGCCTTGACCCAAAGCGAATTGGCTTGAACCTGCGTGGCACCGGTTGCAACGGCGGCCACGCAGGCCATGGCTAAAAACATGGGGTTCGATTTCATCTTCGTTTTCAAAATTTAACCTGCACGGTGTTCGAGCCGACGACTTGGGCCTGGAAGTCTTTTTTGCTGTCGATGTTCCGGACACCGATCGTCTCCCCGGCTCCGCCGTCGGCGAGGGCGATAGCCTTCATGGAGATGTTCAATGCCCCCTGGTTGACGAGCACATCGACGACCTTGCCACGGCGCACAAGGCGGCGCAGCGCGACATCCGAGCGCGAAAGAACCTGATCGGCGGGGATGGACTGGGCGACTTCGTAAATGCCCAAGTCCGTATCGACGGTGAGGAGTTCCTTGTTGGTGTTCAACACATCGATTTCCTTGAGCGCGGCGACGGCGGAATTGATCGTCTCCCCACGCTCCAACCGGCGGGTGGAAACCCAGACGGGCTCGATAAGCTGCGCTTTCACCTGCTGCTGCCAGGTGCCGATTTTCTTGCCCGCCACCTCGACGCTGAAACGCACAGGGAATCTGGCCGAAAGACCGCTCTTGGGAACGCCGTCCACCACCAGCTTCCAATCCTTGCCGTTTTTGATTTCAACCGGTGTCCAAGGCTCGACGAAAGCCAGCTTCAATTCGCCGCGAAGCGACATGCTGGCGGTCAGTTCGCGCTGGAGTTCATCCAAAACCCGATCCTCCCCAAGTTGGAATTCACCGACCGAGGTGACCACGGCGGGAGCAGCGGGCTCGGAAGCCGGCGTGCCGCGAAAAACCGCCGGTGCGGAATCGGCGGGCAAGGAGGCCAGCGGCGAAAGAATATTTCCCAACTCGGAGGCCCCGACCGGGGCCGCCGCCGCAAAGGAAATGAGGATTGCGGGCAGAAGTTTCATTAACGCTTGAGATTGTTGGTCATTTCCAAGAGCTGATCCGATGTTTGGATCGCCTTGGCGCTGACCTCGTAGGCGCGCTGCGCGAGGATCATGTTCACCATTTCCTCGGCCACATTCACATTCGAGGTCTCGAGATAGTTTTGCAGGATGCTGCCGAAGCCGGCCTGACCGGGGGCTCCCAAGGTGGGTGCGCCACTGGCCTCCGTCTCCTGATAAAGATTCTGCCCGATCGCGGTGAGGCCGGCGGGATTGTTAAAACGCACGAGCTGGATTTGGAAATTCTGCGTTCCGCCGGGAGTCTGAATCGTCACCTGCCCATCAGGCGAAATCGAAACATTCTGCACATCGGGCGGGATCGTTCCGAAGCCGCTCAGAACCTGGTTGCCGTCGTTTGTCACCACATTGCCGTTCGCGGAAACCTTGAGCCCGCCATCGCGCGTGTAGGCGTTGGTTCCATCGGGCATTTGGATTTCCAAAAATCCATCTCCCTGGATCGCGATGTCCATTTTCTCGCCGGTCTGGGTGAGTTGGCCCTGGGTGAAAATTTTTGCCGTCGAGGCGACTTGGGTTCCGTTGCCGATCTCCACACCGGCTGGCACTTGATTTCCGGCTCCCTGCTCGGCTCCAGCCATGCGCTTCTTCTGGTAGAGCATGTCTTGGAACTCGATTTTGTTCTTTTTGAAGCCCGTTGTGTTCACATTCGCGAGGTTGTTCGCGATCGTGTTCAGATTCATCTGTTGGGCATACATGCCGCTCGAGGCGGCTTGGAGAATGCGGTGGATCATGGCAGTGGGATGTTAAGCAGTTGTCGAGCCAAGCGAATTGATGGCCTTGGAAACCAGGTCGTCGTGGGAAAGCATGGAGCGCTGCGAAGCCTCGTAGGCACGGGCCACTTGGATGAGGCTGACCAATTCCTCCATCGGGAGCACATTGCTGGACTCGATGGCGCCCTGCACAACCTGCCCCTCCTCCAGCGCTTCGGGATTCGCTCCCTCCGGCGCTTCAAAATACCCGCCCTCGACTCGAATAAGCCCTTGGGGATCATCAAAATTAAAAAGTTGAAGTCGGCCAAGGAGGTTGTTGCCCTGGCTCATTGTTCCATCCTTCGAGATGCTTACCGCGCCCTGCTCGGGATCAATGGTGATCGGACCGCCATCACCCATCACAGGCAACCCGTGCCGCGTAACGAGGGTGTTTTCGTTATTGAATTGGAATTCGCCGTTTCGAGTGTAAAGATTCTGCCCGTCAGCGCCTTGGATTTGGAAAAATCCAGGGCCGTCGATGGCGACATCGGTGGGCTTTTGCGTCTTTTCGATCTCTCCGGGGGTGAAGTTGATGCTGGTGGTCCGGACGGGCAGGCCCCCGGTGTGACGGGCGGCGCTCTGACCCGGCTCGTATTTGGTTTTTACCTGGTCATCGGACTCCACCGCGAAATTGGACTTCTTGAATCCCGCGACTTTTGACGCGACAAGATTCTGGGTTATAGAAGCTTGCCATTTTTCAAGGGCAGTCAGCGAGGCCGCATTGTTGTAAATTCCTTCGACCATAGTGTCCTCTACACAGCATCAGACATGCCATCTTTCAAAAGCCCTGAAATCTCCTGTCCCCCCTGCCCATGTTAGGCAGAAATTGCCGATTACCGTTTTGCTCGTTTTGCTCGTTGCCGGTATCCGATTTTTTTGAAAAGTTACCTCGATCCTTAATGAAAACTCTCCCGAAAACTCCCTGCGTTTTTCTTTTACCCATTGCGATCGTTGCCCTTCTGTTTTCCGGATGCTCCCAATACGCCGCTGTTTCCGAGCGTCGCCCGAGTTTTCCCGCCTCTTTCGCCCGGAGCGAATTGACGCAACGCTTTCAAACCGCCCTCCACCAACGAAAACATCAGCCCATCGAAAGCCTCTCGGCTCTGCTGGCCGAGGCCCGCTCCGCCGCGCACGCTCTGGAGGCCGATCCCACCGACGACTCCGCACGCGAGACCTACAACTTTGCCGTCGGCCGGGTGGTGGAGACACTCCAACACGCCAAAATCGCCCCCTGGCCCAACCCGCTTCGAATTCCCGCCGCCAACGGGGACGACATTCTTTTCACCCTTAAAAAAGACCCCCGCCCCGGCTGGAATCCCGCCATCTACAAATTCGTCCCGGCCGACCAATTCGACATTCGCGGCAAGTATGTGGCCGAGCATACGACCAAACCCGGCATCGGCGCGCCCCTCGTCGCCATCGGCCGCGAAAAAAACCACCTTGCCGCCGAGACCTTCTCCCTGCCGCATATCTACTACGGCGTCACCGCCGTGATCCGCTTCCGGGGCCGCACCGCCGAACTCGCCTTCGAAGACCCGCTCGCCACCGAAACCATCGCCTTCCAAGGCCGTCGCCTGCCGCTCGCAGCGGATTACACCGTTCCCCTCGCCGTCATGCTCCAGGAGGCGGAACCCAAAAAACTCGAACTCTCCCGCCTGCTCCGGCCCGAAAAATATGCCGAGACCGCCCGAATCTCCCGACTCCAACCCTACGATCCAAACAAAACCGTCGTTCTTGTCATCCACGGCCTCATGGACACCCCCGCGACCTGGACCCCGCTCATCAACCGCCTCCGCGGTGACGCATCGATCCGCCGCGATTACCAATTCTGGTTCTACAGCTATCCCAGCGGCTACCCCTACCCCTACTCCGCCGCGATCCTCCGACGCCAACTCGACGCCATTCAGAAAAAATATCCCCTCCGCAAGCCCATGGTCGTCATTGGCCACAGCATGGGCGGTTGCATCAGCCGCCTCCTCATCACCGAGCCGGGCGAAAAGCTTTGGAAAAAAATTCTCCACCGCCCTCCCGATCAGACCGATCTCGACAGCCAGACCCGCGACCTGCTCGCCGAATCCCTCCTCTTCCAGCAACGCCCCGAAGTCGGCCGCGTGATCTTCGTCGCCGCCCCGCTACGCGGCAGCGATCTCGCCACCCACTGGCTCGGCCGCATCGGCTCCAGCCTCATCGCCCCGCCCCGCCTGCTTTTCCAAGTCGGCAAAGAGGCCCTGCAAACCGCCACCTTCCAAGGTGACGAACTCCGTCTCAACCGCATCCCGAACAGCATCGACAACCTCGCACCAAACAACCGATTCGTCCGCGCCATCAACACCCTCCCGCTATCCCCGAAAATCCCCGTCCATGTCATCGCCGGCGACCGCGGCCAAGGAGGCAACCCCGACAAAACCAAACCCGTCAAATCCGATGGCGTCGTGCCGTATTGGAGTTCGCACATCCCCTCCGCGATCTCGGAAAAAATCGTCCCCTCCGACCACGCCGCGCACCAGCACCCGCAAGCCATCGAGGAAATCGCCCGCATCCTCACACTCCACTCCACACAGCGTCAGGGATTTCCGAAACGCCCCGCAGCCATCCGCCAGTAAAAAAATTTCCCTGAAATTTTCCTTGCCACCGCCTCCCGGGCAGGACTGTTGTGTGTTCTTGTGAGCTACGACCTGATCGTCATCGGTTCCGGCCCAGCGGGGGAGAAAGGGGCGGCCCAGGCGGCGTATTTCGGCAAAAAGGCCATCCTGATCGAAAAGGCGGGCTTTCCCGGAGGCGCGGCGGCGAACACAGGCACGCTCCCCTCGAAAACCCTTCGAGAAACCGCCCTCCACCTCTCGGGATTTCGCAAGCGCGAGATTTACGGCCTCGATTTCGATTTCAACCAACGGATCAACGCCGCGAATTTCCTCAACCATTTCCACAATGTCCGCGCCCAGGAGCGCGAAAGGATCGGCAGGAACATGCAGCACCATCAGGTCGATGTCGTTCATGGAACCGGCTCGTTCCTGGATGCCCACACGATCCTCCTCACGCGCCCCGACGGCGGCACCCAAATCCTCTCCGCCGATAAAATCCTCATCGCCACCGGCACCCGGCCGCACCACCCCGCGGACTACCCCTGGCACGACGCGCGGCTTTTCGAATCCGACACCATCCTCTCCCTCCCCGACCTTCCCCAATCCCTGCTGATCATCGGCGGCGGCGTCATCGGAAGCGAGTATGCCTGCATTTTCGCGGCACTCGGCGTGAAAGTCGTGCTCGTCGATGCTCGCGACCGGTTGCTCGGTTTTCTGGATGCGGAACTCTCCATCGCACTCCAAAACGCCATGCGCGCCATGGGCATCGAACTTCTCCTCGGCGAACAGGTCGACTCCCTCGCCTCCGGCGAAAAAATCGATGCCGCCTTGAAAAACGCGGGACTCCGCTCCTTCGATGCCGTCCTCGCAGCCGCGGGTCGCCAAGGCAACACCAGCGACATGGGCCTCGAAAAAATCGGCATCCAGCCCGACAATCGGGGACTCTTGAAAGTCAACGAACACTTTCAAACCGCGCTCCCCCACATTTACGCGGCAGGCGATGTGATCGGCTTCCCCGCCCTCGCCTCGACCTCGATGGAACAAGGCCGCGTGGCCATGTGCCATGCCTTCGACCTGAAATACAAAACCGATCTCGCCCGCATCCTTCCTCTCGGCATTTACACGATCCCCGAATGCTCCAGCGCCGGGGACAGCGAGGAATCCCTGCGTGAAAAAAAAATCCCCTATGTCGCCGGCCGCGCCGCCTACGCGCAGAACAGCCGCGGCTTCATCATCGGCGACAACGAGGGCTTCCTGAAACTTCTCTTCCGCGCCGACGACATGCGTCTGCTGGGAATTCATGTGATCGGCGAGGAGGCCACCGACCTCGTCCACATCGGCCTCACCGCCCTGCTCCTCGGCCAAACCGCCTCCATCTTCATCGAGACCTGCTACAACTACCCCACCCTCTCCGAGATGTATAAATACGCGGCCTACGACGCCATGGGCCGCAAGCAGCGGGGGGAGATTGTCGAGCCCGCCTGAGGCATTGACCCTGGAAGACCCGGGGAACACAGAGGTTCGCCAGGGTATTTTAAGCAACTTCCTCCCGAGATTCCGAACTTCCCCTCCGTGCTCTCCGTGTCCTCCGTGGTTAATTTTTTGAAAATCCCCCCATCACGCACTCACCAACTCGCTCTCGTGATGGTTCGGCACCGAGCGGGCGGGCAGTTCCGGGTATTCGAAAATCCGGCCTTCAAAGTTGCGGAGCACGACTTTTTCGTTGTCGTGATACACGACATAATTTGGATTCACCGGCACCTTGCCGCCGCCCCCGGGGGCGTCGATCACGAATTGCGGGATCGCATAGCCGCTCGTGTGGCCCCGAAGGGATTCGATGATTTCGATGCCTTTCGCCACCGAGGTCCGCAGGTGCGAGGAACCGCGAATGAGGTCGCATTGGTAGAGGTAGTAGGGGCGCACGCGGCAGAGCAGGAGTTTGTGCACGAGTTCGCGCATCACCGCCGCGTTGTCGTTCACACCGGCCAGGAGCACACTTTGATTGCCCAGCGGAATGCCCGCATCGGCCAACCGCCCAAGGGCGTCGCGCACCTCGAGGGTCAACTCGCGCGGATGGTTCACATGCACACTCATCCAAAGCGGATGGAATTTGCGAAGCATCGCGCACAGCTCCGGGGTGATGCGTTGCGGCATGAAGATCGGCACACGCGATCCAATTCGCACAAACTCGATGTGGCGGATGGCGCGCAACCGTTTCAAGAGCGCCTCCAATTTCGAATCGGAGAGCAAAAGCGCATCGCCACCGGAGAGCAGGACATCGCGGATCTCGACATGTTTTTCGAGATAGCGGAAGGCCTCCTCAAAGTCGGTGTGAAGTTCCTGCTCCCCCACCCCGCTCACCACGCGGCTGCGGGTGCAGTAGCGGCAATACGAGGCACAGCGGTCGGTCACCAAAAACAGAACGCGGTCCGGGTAGCGGTGCACCAAGCCTGGAACCGGCATCGCGGCGTCCTCCCCGCACGGATCCGCCATGTCATAGGGCGAATCCCATCCCTCCTCGATGCGGGGAACGACCTGGCGACGGATCGGGCAGCCGGGATTTTCGGGCTCGATCAGATTGAAATAGTGGGGTGTCACGGCGAGCGCGAGCTTGGTGCCGGCGAGAAGAACCCCGGCGCGCTCCTCGGTAGTGAGCTTTAATCGACTCTCCAACCCGGCGAGCGAGTTGACGCGGTTTTTTTGCTGCCAACGCCAGTCATTCCAATCCTGCGGAGAAACCCCGGGCCAATGCCCGGGAGCGTGGGAAATGAAGCGTTCGGTGGACGCGAAGGAATAGTCCGGCATGGAGTCTGATTTGAGGCTACGAGGATCGCAAAACCTGTCAATGTGGGGATTCGCCGCGAACCGTTCGGCTCGCAACCACTCAGCAACGGGCCGCCATCAATCCCGTCAAATAACGCAAACCGATACTGTCCGCCTCCAAGCTGGAGAGAAGTCTCGAAGCCGACTCGGGATCCAGGCGACCCTCCATCAGCAAACCGATCTCCCGGCGGCGGGCTTCCTCCAAATCCTCCCCCGCAGGAACCTTTAGCGGGTCGGATGTGATCAAGGATTCCACGAGCGGGGGAACCGATGTTTTTTTGATGCTTAGACCGTTGAAATTGACCAACCCGCCATTGGCGGCTTCCGGGGAGGGGGCACTCATTTGCAAGGATTGAATTCCAAACGCGCGAACCTCGTCCAGTTTTTTTTCATCTCCAATCAACGAACAATCTCCGTGCCAATGCCGGCGTCGGTGAAGATTTCCAGCAAGAGGCAGTGCTGGATTTGCCCCCCGATCATGTGGATTTTTCCAACGCCTTTTTGGAGCGCCTCGGTGGCGGAGTTGACCTTGGGGATCATCCCGCCGGCGATGACTTTCTGCTTAATCAACGAGCCCACCTGCTTGATGGTCACGCTGGAAATCAACGAGTCGGGCTGCGAGGGGTCGCGCATGATTCCCGCCACATCAGTGACATAAATCAACTTGCTGGCCTTCAACTCGGCGGCGAGCGAGGCGGCGGCAATGTCGGCGTTGATGTTCAAAACCAACCCCTCGCGAGTGGACCCAATCGGGCTGATGACGGGAACAATTTCGGCATGGACCGCTTCGGCAACGGCGGCCGCATTCACGCCCTCGGCCTCGCCGACGAATCCAATATCGATGGTCTCCCCGCCGATCACCGCTTGGCGCTCGAGCTTTCGCGCGATGAAGACATCCTTGCCGGAGAAACCCCGGGGACGGCCTCCGAACTCTTGGATTTTTTGGACAATCGCGGGGTTGATCTCGCGGTCGAGCGCCTCTTCCACGATATGGATCGCGGTTTCGTTCGTGGCGCGAAGCCCATCGATGAAATGGGCCGTCAGGCCGGCGGCCTTCATTTTCGCGGTGATCGCCTTGCCCCCGCCGTGCACGAGAACGGGGTTGATCCCCACGGCCTCCAAAAACACAACATCGCGCAGGAATTTGTCCACGATCTGCTCATCCTCCATCGCCGAGCCGCCGTATTTGATGACAAATGTGTGCCCGCGGTATTCCTGAATGTAGGGCAGCGCCTCGATGAGCGTTTCGCTCCGGGCTTCGGGTGTCATTCTAGCCATTATTCGCCGAGGTTGAGCCGGACATATTCCTCGGTGAGGTCGGTCGTCCAGACATAGTAACTTCCCTTGCCGACATGCAGGTCCACCGTGACCTTGAACGCCTTCTTCGCCGTAACGGCGCGGAGTTTTTCCGGCGAGGTTTTGGTGGCGATGCCGTTTTTCACGGCCGCAAGCTTGTCGTAAAAAATATCCGTCTTCGCTTCGTTCATGCGAACGCCGCAATAACCGACGGCATCGAGAATTCGGCCCCAATTCGGGTCGCCGCCCGCCCACGCGCATTTCACCAAAGTGGAATTCGCAATCGCCTCGGCGGCCGTGCGGGCCTCCTTGTCGTTCGCAGCACCCAAAACCTCGACTTCGACAAATCGCGAAACGCCCTCGCCGTCCTCGACAATCATGCGGGCCAGGGCGCGGGTGACTTCATCGAGAGCCTCGGAAAAAACCGAAAGCGCCGGAGCCACACCGCTGAGCCCATTGGCGAGGAGGATCACCGTGTCGTTCGTGCTCATGTCGCCATCAATCGTGATGCGGTTGAAGGAATTCGCGACCGAGCGTTTCAAATCTTTGCGGAGCACGGGTTGAGGTAGCGCGGCGTCGGTGGAGAGCACGCAGAGCATCGTGGCCATGTTCGGATCGATCATGCCCGCCCCTTTGGCTATCCCACCGATGCGGAAGGAACCCGCCGGGGTTTTCACTTCCACGGCGTATTCTTTCGCAAAAGTGTCACTCGTCATGATCGCGGCGGCGGCGGCTTTGCTGCCGGAGGCGGAAGGCTGCAGCGCGGCGATGCCTTGGCCTACGCGATCCATCGGCATGGAAACTCCAATGCGACCCGTCGAGCAAACGAGGACTTCCTTGGGCGTGAGATCGAGCAATTTCGCAGCGGCCGCGGCCATGGCCCGGGCGTCCTTCAGGCCCTGGGCGCCAGTGCAGGCGTTGGCATTGCCGCTGTTCAGAACGACTGCGCGGTTGCGTCCCGCTTTCAGATGCTCTGTAGAGACAAGCACGGGTGCGGCTTTGACTTTGTTCGTGGTGAAAGTGGCGGCGGAAACGCTCGGCGATTCCGACCAGACGACGGCGATGTCGTCGCGCAGAATTTTTCCACTTTTGATTCCACAACCGGTGGCTCCGGCGGCGAATCCCTCCGGGGCGCAAACCCCGCCGGCGATTTTTTTGATTTGGCTCATAACAATCCTGTCGTCTCCGGCAACCCGGCCATGAGATTGAAATTTTGCACCGCCTGGCCCGCCGCGCCCTTCACGAGATTGTCCTCGACCGAGAGCAAAATGAGTCGGCCCGTGCGCGCGTCGAAGCGCGTCGAGATATCGCAGAAATTCGTGCCCGTGGTGTTCTTGGTATCAGGGAGGTTTTGGGAAACTCGCACGAATGGCTCCTCGGCATAAGCCGCCTGCAGCGCGGGAAGAATCGCCTCGGGCGGCACGCCGGGTGCGAGTTTTGTGAAAATCGTCGAATGGATCCCGCGACTCATCGGAGCGAGGTGCGGTGTGAAGGAAATCACCACCGGTGCTCCGGCGGCGGCGGAGAGTTCCTGCTCGATCTCGGAGAGATGACGGTGTTTCGGCAGTCCATAGGCGCGGAGGCTTTCGTTGCACTCCCCGTAAAGCAGCGCCGTCTCGGCCTTGCGTCCCGCCCCGCTCACTCCGCTGGCGCTGGAGGCGATGATCTCGGCGGGATCGATCAACTTCTGCCGCAGAAGCGGAATCAACGGCAGGAGAATCGTCGTGGGATAGCAACCGGCGGAGCCGACGAGCCGGGCGCTCCGGATTTCCTCGCGATGCCATTCGGGCAGTCCATAGACCGCCTCTTTCAGCAACTGCGGCGCGGGATGAACCTCGTTGTAAAAAGCCTGGTAGGTCGCCGCATCCCTCAAACGAAAATCGGCGCTCAGGTCGATCACTCGCTTCCCGGCGCGGTGCAAGGGCGCTGCAAACTCGGCGGCGAGCCCATGCGGCAGGGCGAGGAAGAAAAACTCCGCGCCGCTGGCCAGCAATGAATCCATCGAGGGCTCGGTGAAAACCAATTTTGAAAATTCCCCCACCCCTTGCAGCTTCGGCAAAACCTCGCCGGCGGATTTGCCCGCATGCTGACGCGAGGTGATGGCGACCACTCGCACTCCGGGGTGCCGCGCGAGAATCGCGCAGAGTTCCTCGCCGGAGTAGCCGTTGGCGCCAACAATCGCGACAGGGATGCGGTCGGCGCTCATTCCGCAGCAAGCGCCTTGGCGCGCTCCAATCGGGCCAGCGTGCGATCCTTGCCGAGGACTTCGAGCATTTCGTAAAGACCCGGCCCAACCGAACGCCCACTCGCCGCGACTCGGGCGGGATGGACGAGTTCGCCGGTCTTCACTCCCAGCGAGGCGGCCGTGGCTTTCAACGACTCCTCGAGCTTCGTGTGCGACCAATCGGAAACCTCACCGAAGGCCTTCACCAGCGCCTCAATGCGCCCGGCGGCTCCGGCTTTTTTTAGACTTTTCTCCACGGCTTCGGGGTCCATGGCGAAATCCTCGGTGAAGAGGAAACCGATCCAATCCGGCACATCGCTGAGGTGCTTCACTTTCGCCTTCACGATCGCAAGCGCGGGCAAAAGCGCGGCGTCGGTGCCGTAGGGCACGCCGGCCTTGTCCACAAACGGTTTCGCGAGCTGGACGAAACGCTCCAAGCTCATGGCGAGGATGTGCTGGCCATTCAGCCAAAAACATTTGTCGAGGTCGAAAATCGCATTGCGGCGGTTGATGTGCTCGAGGTCGAAAAGCTCGCGGATCTCGGCCACATCGAGGCGTTCGCGGTTCTCGCCGGGCGACCAACCGAGCAGGCAGAGGTAGTTGATCACAGCCTCGGGCGCGTAGCCGTGGTCCAAGAAATAGGTGATGCTCGAGCCGCCGTCGCGCTTGCTGAGCTTTTTCCCCTCGTGATTCAGAATGAGCGGAATGTGGCCGAACTTCGGCGGGGTCGCGCCGAGGGCGTTGTAGAGTTCGATGTGCTTCGGCGTGTTGGAAAGGTGGTCCTCGCCGCGGATCACATGCGTGAGCTTCATTTCGATGTCATCCACGACATTCACAAAATGAAAAATCCACGAGCCGTCCGGGCGGCGGATCGTCATGTCGGGATGGGTCGCGGGATTCGACATGTCGAATTCGATGCGGCCGCAAATCATGTCTTCGACGACGACCGGCTTGCGGGGCGAGCGGAAACGAATCGCTCCCCCGTCCTCATAGACATGCCCCCCGGCCTCCAGCACCGCGAGGTGTTTTTCGTAAACGGCATTCCGCTCGCTCTGGCGATACGGGCCGTAGTCGCCGCCCTTGTCCGGGCCTTCGTCCCAGTCGAGACCGAGCCAGTTCAGGCCGTCGAAGATGACTTGGTTCGCCTCGGGCGTGTTGCGTTTTTCATCCGTGTCCTCGATGCGGAGGATGAATTGGCCGCCGTGTTTGCGGGCGAAGAGCCAGTTGAAGAGAGCGGTGCGGGCTCCACCGACATGAAGAAAGCCGGTGGGTGATGGTGCGAAGCGGGTGCGAACGGTCATGAATTAAAAAGTGTCAGGCGGCGCGCTGGAGGCTGGTTTCGCGGGAGCGGACGGCCACCGCCCAGACGGCGAGGAGGATTCCAGCGAAGAGAAAATCCGAGACGAGTGAGTTGCGGAAAAACATCCATGTCGGCGGGAAGCCGGGCAGGCCGGTGGTCAGCGACATCCACAGTCCGCCAAGGCCGCGAGGGTAGGCCGGATTGGCGAGCCAGGAAGCGGCATTGGTCACGAGATAAAAAACCACCCCGCCGCCGAGAACCGAGCCGAAATACCGCACAGGCGAAAATCCCCCGCGGGCCACCAGGCGGGCGAAGCCGACCAGTGCGAGGATCGTTCCCCACACGACCAGTTGAGCCGAACTCAGCGCGGGATATCCGAGCACCAGCGCCAGGAGAAAATCCGAAACCATCAAAGCCCCGAGAGGCAAAATCCAACCCAGCGCCCCAGGCAAAAGAAACGCCCCGCAAATCGCCACCGCCGTCACCGGCGAGAAGTTGGGCCACTCCGGCAACAGCGTGGCCCGCAGAACGCGGAAGCCGGCGAGCAACACAATGCAAAGCCCGACGGCCAAGGCAGCGCGGGATTTTCCACCCGAAAAATCGGCAAGTGATTTCATCCCCCCTCTTTTACCGCCCCGCCTCCTCCATCCGCAAGCCGCGATGTTCCCCGCTTGAAGCGCGGTTTGACGCCGCTGGCCAGCCATCTATAAATTCGAACCTATGAATGGCAACGGCAGGAGGGTTCTTCTCGGAATGAGTGGCGGCGTGGATTCCAGCGTCGCCGCCTCGCTCTTGCAGCGCGACGGCTGGGATGTCATCGGCGTGACTATGAAGGTCTGGCCGCAGGACTGCATCTCGCGCGCCGAGGACAAATGCTGCGGTCCCTCCGCCATCGCCGATGCCCGCGGGGTCGCCCACAAACTCGGCATTCCCCACTATGTCGTCGACGAGGCCGAAAGCTTCGAAAAAATCGTCATCGATTACTTCGCCAGCGAATACCGCCTCGGCCGCACGCCAAATCCCTGCGTGATGTGCAACGAGCATCTGAAATTCGGCAAACTCCGCGCGAAGGCGAAGGCGCTCGGGGCTGATTTCATCGCCACCGGGCACTACGCCATCATCGAGCACCACGCCGACCACGCCGTTTTGAAAAAAGGCCGCGATGCCCGCAAGGATCAGTCGTATTTTCTTTTCAGCCTCAGCCAGGACCAACTCCAGCACGCCCTCGCCCCGCTCGGCGGCATGGAAAAACCCGAAATCCGCGAGATCGCGCGCAGCCTCGGGCTCAAGGTCGCCGACAAGGTGGATAGCCAGGAAATCTGTTTCGTGCCCGGCAATGACTACAAGGCGTTCCTGCGTGGCCATCTCGGCGAGGGCGAATTCCACGCCGGCGCGATTTACGACACGGGCGGAAATTTCATCGCCAACCACGAGGGCATCGAAATGTTCACCATCGGCCAGCGCAAGGGCCTCCCCGGCGGATCGCCCCGCCCGCGCTATGTCGTGGACATCGACCCCGCGACGAACCGCGTGATCGTCGGCGACGAAGAGGATTTGGTTCGCGAGGAATTCGAGGTGGACCGCGTGAATTGGTTGCGCGGCGAACCCGAGGGCGCCGAGCGCATCAGCGTGAAAATCCGCTACGCCCACCCCGGCACCGAAGCCACCATCCAAGCCCTTCCCGGCCACAAGGCCAAAATCCAACTCGACACGCCCCAGCGCGCGGTCACTCCCGGGCAAGCCGCCGTGTTTTATGACGGCGACACCGTGGTTGGCGGCGGTTGGATCGTTCGCCAACCCGCACCAGTCCCCGCATGACACGATTCGTCATCACCACCCTGCCGGACGAGGCCACCGCCGCCGACATCGTCCATCAACTCGTCGCCGAAAAAGTCGCCGCCTGCGGCACCATCCTCCCCGGCGCCCGCTCGATCTACAATTGGAAAGGCTCGATCGAAGAGGCCAAGGAGGTCGTTGTGATTTTCAAAATCCCCAAGGCGAATTTCAGCTCCTTCGAAAAGGAACTCCGCGAAATCCACCCCTACGAAGTCCCCGAAATCGTGGCCTTCGACCCCGCCGCCGTCTGCCACGCCTACGCCGACTGGATCGTCTCCAGCTGCGCCAGCGGGGATTAAA
>CAYOGR010000043.1:0-16800 GCA_964403605.1 uncultured Chthoniobacter sp. | reverse complement strand
TCCTCGCCTGCGCCGAGGTTTCCTTCTGTGTTGATGTAGAAGGAGCGCGTCGGTCTCAAGGAGGCACAGGGTTCAATCTTGCCGATCGAAATGATCCCAGCCCCGGGGCCAGTTTTTTGGAAAGGTTTTGCGGGCGGTGAGCTCGCCGATTCGGGTGAGCCGGGTTTTTGGAAAAATCTGGGGCCAAAGATCGAGCAGATGCGGGATTTTTTGGGGGGCTAGGGTGAAAACGAGTTCGTAATCCTCCCCATCGGAGAGGGCTTGATGGAGCGAGGCTCCGCGTCGCTTGGGAACGAGGTCGAAATCCACCTCGAATCCGCAAGAACTCGCCCGGGCGAGCCGGGGAAGGTCGGAGCCCAAGCCATCGCTCAGATCCATCATCGCGGAGGGGCGGATGTTTTGAGCCAGCCATTGGCCCTCGGCCAGACGGGGAACGAAGTCGAGATGGTGACCCGCCAAGGTGCCGCCGAGAACTCCGGTGACAAAAATGGCGTCACCGGCTTGGCCTCCCGAGCGCCGAACGAGGTTTTTGCTGTCGATCGACCCGGTGAGTGCCACGGAGACGGCGATGCCCTGTTTCTGGCGGGACATCTCCCCCCCGGCAATAGTGACTCCAAAGCGGCGGGCGGCACGACCGAGACCCCGGTAGAATTTCTTCCAATAATCCGCGCCGACATCGGGCGGTGAAAAAAAGGTGATGAGGGCCTCGCCAGGCGTGCCCCCCATGGCGGCGATGTCGCTCAGCGGGCGGCAGAGCGCTTTCCAGGCGACTCGCGCGGGATCGTGCGAGCGAAGGAAATGAACCTCCTCGGCGATGCAATCGGTCTTCAACAGGAGAAGTTGGTTTTTTCCCGGAGAATGAAGGGCGGCACAATCATCGCCGGGACCGAGGGGTTGATTCTCGGAAACAGGAACCAACCGGAGAAGTTGGCTGAGAAGCCGATCCTCGGCGCAGGGTTTCATTGGAGGAGATTGGGCCAGTAGAGGCTGCCGAAAAAATTCAGGATATTGAAGACCGAGTGGACGGCGATCGGGGCCCAGAGGGTTCCCGTGTATTCGTAAAGCAACGCCAAGCCGACCGCAAAAACCGCCAGCGCGGGCATTGTGGCCGGGTGGGCATGGATGAGGGCGAAGACGACCGAGGAAACGAGGATGGCAACCGCTCGCCCCCACGACTGACGCAGAAATCCGTAGAGGCATCCCCGAAAAAGCAGTTCCTCGGTGACGGGCGCCGCAATGCCGGCGATGGCGAGAACGAGCAATCGCTCGCTCCACGCCGGATGCTCCATCAGAAAAGTCACAATCGGCTGCGGAGCGGTCTCCGGCCCGAAGAAGGCATAGGCGAGCCATTGCGCGAGGTAGATCGCAGGGAGGCAGAGGACGAACGCCACAGCGCAGGCGCGGGTGGTGGATGCCAAATTGGCCGGCCGCAATCCGAAGGCCTGATCGAGGGGGACATTCCGATAAACGAGGAAACCGATAAGAAAAAGAACGAGACCTCCGTAAAGCGCGAGGCTGCTCTGGAGCGAGCCGAGGTCAATTTTTCCAGGTGGCTTCCCCATAGAGGCGAACGCGGTGAAAACGAAAAACAACGCCATGCCGATGGAGACAACAGCCTCCGGGGCCCTCCAACGGTAAGAGGGAAACGCCGCGCCCCGCGAAAGCGAGAGCGGCATGGCATGCCGGAGCGCGAGTAAATAGGCGATGCCGACGAGGATGAGAAAAATGGCTATTGGAATTTCCATGGCTCCGGATCAGTCGCGCAGAAAAAAGCCCACCCGGCCGAGGATTTCCTGGCGACCGCTGCCATCGAGCGCCGAGGAGCGGTGGAATTCGGGCCGGCACGGCGCGATCGCCTCCAAAAAGGCCGCGATGTTTTTCTCGATCTTCGCGGGCTTGAGCTTGTCGGTCTTGGTGAAAACCAAATCGAACGCGCGTCCCGTCTCGGCCAGCCATTCGAGGAACTCCAAATCGATCCGCTGTGGCTCGAGACGCGAGTCGATCAGCACAAAGAGACAGCGGAGATTGGGCCGTTCCAGAATGTAGTCGGCGACGAGTTGCTGGAAAAATGCGCGCCCGCCCTTGGGCACTTTGGCGAAACCGTAGCCGGGCAGATCCACAAAGCGGCAGACGCCATTGACCTTGAAAAAATTGATCAGCTGGGTGCACCCGGGGGTTTGCGACACTCGTGCGAGTTTTTTTTGTCTCGCGAGCAGATTCAAGAGCGAGGATTTGCCGACATTCGAGCGACCGATGAAGGCAAACTCAGGCACGGCATCCTCGGGACAATCCGCTGCCCTGGCGAAGCTGCGATCGAATTCGGCGGACTGGATACGCATTGGCGATCAATCGATGAAACGCCGCGTGATGTCGCCGTAGCAATCGATGCGGCGGTCGCGCAGGAACGGCCAATGCGTGCGCTGGGTATCGACTTTTTCGAGGTCCACCTCGACGACCAAAACCTCCTCTTTGTCCACGGACGCGCGCGCAACGACTTCGCCGGAGGGATCGGCCACGAAACTTTGGCCCCAGAATTCCAAGCCCGGCCCGCCATCCGGCGCTTCATGGCCGATGCGGTTCGGCGCGGCGACATAGCAACCATTCGCAATCGCATGGCCGCGCTGGACGGTTTCCCACGAGGAGTGCTGGCGTTTGCCGTATTTTTCCTTCTCGGCGGGATGCCAACCGATCGCCGTCGGGTAGAATAAAATCTGTGCGCCCTGGAGCGCAGTGAGCCGCGCGGCTTCGGGATACCATTGGTCCCAGCAAACGCACACGCCGATCCGGCCGAAACGGGTGTCCCACGCGCGGAAGCCGAGGTCGCCGGGAGTGAAATAGAATTTCTCGTAAAAGAGCGGGTCGTCGGGAATGTGCATCTTCCGGTATTTTCCGAGGAACGCTCCGTCGGCGTCGATGATCGCCGCAGTGTTGTGGTAAAGGCCCGGCGCGCGGCGCTCGAACAGGGAAGCGATCAGAACCACCCCGCATTCCTTCGCCACGGCCTGCATCGCCTCGGTCGTCGGCCCGGGAATCGGCTCGGCAAGATCGAAGTATTTGTGATCCTCGATCTGGCAAAAATAAACGGATGCGAAAAGCTCCTGCAGGCAGACGATGTTCGCGCCTTGCGCGGCGGCGGAGCGGATTCCCCGGATGGCGGCGTCGATGTTCGCCGGCACATCGGCGGAGCAGGCGTTTTGAACGAGGGCAATTTTCACACAGGATGGCGGCATGGCGGCATTGGTATTTTTTTCCCGCCGTTCGGTAAAACGAAAACTCTCGGGTGCCCGGCGCGAGTGGGCGTCAAGCGCGATGTTGTTGTTGCAGGAAAAACGAAAATCGCGAACATCCCCCGTCATGTCGAAAGCCTTTCCGCTTCGGCCTCGAAGCGCGACAGACACCTCCTTCTCGTTTGCGATCGTGGCCAGCCAATTCAATGATTCGTATGTCCAACCGCTTGTGGACAACGCGCGCCGTGAACTCGCCGAACTCGAACCCGGCGCGGCAATCGAGGTTTTCCGCACGCCCGGCTCGTTTGAGATTCCGATTTTCGTGCAAGCCGCCGCCGAGTTGAAACGCTTCCAGGCCATCCTCGCGCTCGGCGTTGTTTTTCAGGGAGAAACCGCCCACGCCGCACTCATTGCCGAGTCGGCGACCAAGGCTCTGCTCGACATCTCGCTCGCGCATCGCATCCCCGTCATCCACGAGGTTTTGTTTTTGAAAAACGAGGAGCAGGCCCGGGAACGCTGCCTCGGCTTGGAACACAACCGTGGCGTTGAAGCCGCCCGCGCCGCCGTGATGGCAGCCCGCAACCTTTTGGAGGTCGCCTGATCATGGGTGTTCGACGCGATGCCCGCGAAGCGGCGGTGCAATATCTCTACCAACGCGAGGTCCATGGCGACGAGTCCGACTCGAACCTCGAAGAATTTTACCAAATGCGAGGCCTCAGCCCGAGCGGCCGTCGGTTCTGTGATGAACTTCTGCAAGGCTGGATGGGCCACCGCGCGGAGATCGACGACGCCATCCGCTCGCACTCGAAGAATTTTGAATTTCACCGCCTCTCCGCCGTCGATCGCAATGTGCTGCGCATCGCCTGCCACGAGATTCTTTTTTGCCCGGACACCCCACCCGCGGTCGCCATCAACGAAGCCATCGAGATCGCGAAAAAATACAGCACGGAGGATTCCGGGAAATTCGTGAACGGCGTTCTCGACAGCATTCGCAAAACCAAGGGCGCCAAGACCGCCTGAGACCGATGGCCGAGGGGTTTTTCAAAAGTTTTCTCACGCGGCTCACCGGCGCTCCGGTGGATTGGGAGGAATTGGAGGAAACGCTCATCCGCGCGGACTTCGGCGTGGCGATGACCGATAAAATCCTCGACTCGCTTCGCAAGCGCGGCGGCGCGGTGAAAGCCGAGACCGTGCTGGATGTCACGCGCGAGGAAATCCTGAAAATCCTGCCCCCGCCCGAGCCTCCGTTGTTTCCCCTCGCCTCGAAGCCGAAGGTCGTGCTGCTGGTCGGCGTGAATGGCACGGGAAAAACCACCTCCTCCGCGAAGCTCGCCTACTGGTTGAAATCCCAGGGGCGTTCGTGCCTCCTTGTCGCCGCCGACACCTTCCGCGCCGCCGCCATCGAACAACTTTGCCGCTGGGGCGAAAAACTCGGCCTCGAAGTGATGAAAAGCCAATACCAAGGCGACTCCGCCGCGCTTTGCTACGACGCCTGGGACAGCGCAAACCGCCGAAACATCGAGTTCCTCCTCTGCGACACCGCCGGCCGCCTGCACACCAAGAGCAACCTCATGCAGGAACTCGCCAAAGTGGTCCGCACCCTCGGCAAGCACGACCCCGAAGCCCCCCATGAAAAATGGATCGTCCTCGACGCCACCACCGGCTCGAACGCCCTTGTGCAAGCCCGCGAATTTCACAACGCCATCGGCCTCACCGGCGTGATCCTCACCAAGCTCGACGGCAGCGGCAAAGGCGGCATCGCCGTCGCCATCCAGCATGAACTCGGCCTCCCCACGAAATTCATCGGCACCGGGGAAAAAGAAACCGACTTCACCCCCTTTAACCGGAACGACTACATCGACCGCCTGCTGTCCTAGGAAATCCAAAAGTGTTAAAACCTCCCGCTGAGGCGCAGGGACGCAGAGGTAATGCAAAATGGAGGCATCGCGCTGGACTTCGCGGGGAAAATTCACGAAGCTAAACGCGTGATAGGTTCCGCAAGTTCCCCCGGCGCCACATCGGCTTTCCCGCCGGGAAAGCGGTTGCGTTCCTCGCAGCTCCTGAATCTTTTTTTTGGAGGTTGGTCGCTGATGGTTTTCGCCTTTCTCTACCTTCCGATCGCGCTGTTGGTGGTGTTTTCCTTCAACTCCTCGAAGCTCAACATCCGCTGGGAGGGATTCTCCACGAAGTGGTATGAGGCGCTTTTTTCAAACAAGGTTCTGATCACGGCGTTCGAGAACAGCCTCATCGTTGCCGTTGTCACCACCGTTCTTTCCACGCTTCTTGGAACCCTCGGTGCCTGGATGCTCCACCGCTACCGGTTTCCCTTCCAGCGCGCGCTCGGCCTGCTGATTTTCATCCCGATGGTCATGCCGGAAGTGCTCATGGGCGTGAGCCTGCTGGTTTTGTTTGTCCAGTTTCTGAATCTGCCGCTGGGCTTCACCTCGCTTGTGATCTCGCACACGACTTTCTGTTTCCCCTTTGTGCTGGTGGGTGTCCAAGCGCGGTTGCAGGGCTTGGATCCCTTTCTCGAGGAGGCGGCGATGGATCTCGGTGCCACGCCGATACAGGCATTCTGGAAAGTGATTGTGCCTTACCTCATGCCGGCGATCGTCGCGGGTGCGTTGATGTCATTCACGCTATCCTTCGACGAATACATCGTGAGTGTCTTTACCACCGGATCGCAGTCCCAGACGCTTCCGCTGAAAATTTACGGGATGGCCAAGGTCGGCCTGAATCCCCAGCTCAACGCCCTCAGCGCCCTTTTCATCGCGGCCACCATCCTGGTCGCGATCGTCAGCCACACACTAGCCAGGAGAAAAACACCATGAAAAATAAAGCCACCAAACTTATTGTGTCAGCCGCGGCCGCCGTCGCGCTGGCTTTCACCGGAACCGCCCAAGCCGCCGGAAAACTCAGCATCTACTGCTGGTCGGAATACATCCCACAGGATGTGATCGACGACTTCGCGAAGGAGACCGGCATCAAGGTTTCCGTCGAAAACTACGCGTCGAACGAGGAAATGCTCGCCAAGCTCGGAGCGGGCGGGGGCAACTTCGACATCATCCAACCGAGCGAGTATGTCATCGAGGCGCTCATCAAGGAAAACCTCCTCCGCCCGATCGACAAGGCCGCGATCCCCAACCTGGAGAACATCGATCCGAAGTTCCTCAACATGTCGTTCGACCCGGGCAACAAATTCTCCGTGCCGTTCATGGCCGGAACCGTGGGGATCGTCGTGAACACCGAACTCGTCAAAGACGACATCAAGGGTTTCTCCGATGTCTTCAAGCCCGCGAACAAGGACAAAATCGTTGTGCTCGACGACTCCCGCGAGATCGTCTCCTGGGCTCTCCTCTCGAAGGGAATTCCGGCAAACGAAGTGAGCGACAAGAACCTCGAAAAAGCCAAGGCCGTGCTGACGAATTGGCTCCCGCTCGTCAAAGTCTACGACTCGGACAGCCCGAAAACCGCGCTGTTGAACGGCGATGTGGCCATCGGCGTCGTCTGGGGCGGCGAGGGTGCGATCCTGCTCAACGAGGACAAAAAATTCCGCTGGATCATTCCCGCTGAGGGCACCCACCTCTTCATCGACAGCCTGGCGATTCCAAAAACCGCCAAGAATCCCGCCAACGCCGAGAAGTTCATGAACTACATCCTCCGTCCCGAAGTGAGCAAAAAAATCTCGGACGCGTTCCCGTATTTGAATCCGAACAAGGAGGCCGTGAAGCTTCTCACCGAGGAACAGCGGAACAACCCCGCGAGCTTCCCGAGCGAGAAGGAGATGTCGAAAATGCAAACCTTCAAGGACATCGGAGAACGCGCTTCGGTGATCGAGGAACTCGTTACTTCGCTGAAGGTCGAATAACCCGATGGCCCTTCCCACGGCAGTAACGAACTCCGGCGGATCAGAGACCCGCCGCCGCAAGCCGGGTGTTTTGGCTTGGCTCGTTCTGCTGCCGTTGCTGGCCTGGTTGATCCTGTTCGTCGTCGCTCCCACGATCATGCTGGTCGTGGTGAGCTTCGCCGATCGGGACGCCCTCGGCCGGATTGTTTACGAATTCAGCTTCCAAAACTACGCCCGCGCCTTCGATTGGGTCTGGCTGAAAGTCCTGCTTCTTTCGCTCTGGTATGCCTTCCTGACAACCGTCCTGTGCATGGCCCTCGGCTATCCCGTGGCCTACTTCATCGGACGCGCCCCCGAGCGCTGGCGGGCCACACTTTTGCTGCTGGTGATGGTGCCGTTCTGGACGAGTTTCCTCATCCGCACCTACGCGTGGATCGCGATCCTCAGCAAAGAAGGCCTCTTGAACGCGCTCCTGATGGGAGCGGGCATTATCAGCGAGCCCGCCGCCATGCTTTACACGCCCTTCGCAATCGTTCTGGGGCTGGTTTACAATTTCCTGCCCTTCATGATCCTCCCGATCTACACGAGCGTGGAGAAATTGGACAACGCCCTCATCGAGGCCGCCTACGACCTTGGCGCCGGGCCGGTGCGCGCGTTCTCGCAAGTCATCATTCCCCTCACCCGCCCCGGCATCGCGGCGGGAGCCATGCTCGTTTTCATCCCCTCGATCGCCATGTTCGCGATCACGACCCTGATGGGCGGGGGCACGAATCCAACGATCGGCGAGGTGATTTTCAAGCAATTCACCTCGGGTCGCAACCAACCCTTCGGCGCGGCGCTGGGAACGATCCTACTGGCGATTTTCCTAATCGCCCTCTGGCTGACAAACCGCCAGCGCGAAGAGCGGCACTAGTTTCCCGCCAAGCTGGCGACCTGCTTGAGCATCGGGCCAAACTCGGCATTCCAGAGCCCGACCAACGGCCGCTCGCTGTCGAACCCGGCCTCGCCTGCGTCCCCCACGCTGTAAACACGAGGCTCGAGGCGGATGTCGGAGGTCATGGGAATCGGCACCATCGCGATCTTCACGCGGATGGTTTGCGGGTTGCCATAGCTGCCCCACATCGCATTTCCGAAGCCACCGGCGGGCTTGTCGAAGGAGATCGACGAGGGATAGTCGGAATCGGAAAGCGTGTAGCCCCGGCCGGAGAAAACCGTCGATGCCGCCGAGATGACGCGGTTGGGAGTGGTATTTTTCACCGTAACCGCCCCGATTCCGCCGGAGCTGGAAATCGGCGAGGAAAGGCATCCGGCGAGAAAAAGAGCGGCAAGACTGGCGGCGAGGAATTTCATGGGGCGGCACGCTACCAGCGCCTAACCGCCAGCGGCAAGCTGCTTGAAAAAACCGAAATCCGGCTTCGCCAAATCCTCGGGAACTTCGTTCGGCCAGAGATGGAATTTTACGGGAATCGCAAAACGCTCGAGACGGGCGGCGAGGAATTGGCGAATCTCCACCTCACGAAAATCCCCGGCAAGAAACGCCACCGGCCTCTCGCCGAACTCGGGATCGAATTTTCCAACCACCACCGCGCGGCGGATGCCGGGAATCTCGAGAAGCAAGGTCTCGATCGGCTCGGGCTGGATGTTTTCACCGCCGGAGATGATCAGGCGGTCGCGTCGTCCGTGGATGACGAGATGGCCCTCGGCTGTGAACGCTCCCAAGTCGCCGGTGGAAAACCAACCCTCGGCATCTCCCAAATCCTCCCAGCGGCCGTCGGCGGCAAGGAACTTGCGGGCAACAACCGGGCCACGGATTTGAACTTCCCCGCTGCTTGAAATCCGAACCTCGCGACCGGGAAGCGAGGCCCCGGCATGAAGGGGATCTGGCGTTTCCATCAGTCTTTCCGTCGTGCAAATCTGAGAGGCGGCTTCCGTCATTCCATAAGTGAGGTGGAGTGGCACGCCCGCGCGAATGGCACGCCCGACGAGGGCGCTTGGAGTCGGACCTCCGCCCACGAGAACGGCGCGGAGGCGGTGCCATGGCGCACCGGAGTCGAGCAGACGCTGGAGCTGTGTGGGAACCAGCGAGAGATGCGTAACGGCCTCATCCAAGATTCCCTTTTCAGGATCGGGAAAAACCACTGCGGCCCCGGAGAGAAGGCAGCGAATTGGAATCGCGAAGCCACTCACATGATTCAAGGGAAGTTGGAGAAGCCATCCACAGCCCGGCCCCAGCGGCAACCGGGAGGCGGAACCCTCGGCACTGGCGATGTGCGCAGCGAGATCGTGCCAAACCACTCGAGCCCGCCCGCTGGAGCCCGAGGTCTGGAGAAGAGTGCCGACGCCAGGTAGTGCGGGCGTCCCGCCCGCAATCGATAAATTTTCGATGGCGGGCGGGACGCCTTCCCTACATGAAAACGCAGAGTGCAGTTCGCAGGCCCCAAGCCAGTGCGCGCGCTCAATGGCCTCCGCTTTTGGAAGACGAAAAGAAATCGGCGCCACCGAGGCACCCTGCCGCAGCGCGGCGAGGAGGAGCAGCACATGGTCGAGGGAGGTTTTGGCCCAGGTTGCCACAATGCCGCCCGGGACTTTTGGCAGCGCCGCCTCCAACTCCGAATACCGAATCACCCGCCCGCTGGTGCGGTCGATCAACGCCGGCTCATTGCCGAATCGGGCCAGGTCAGAGAAGAACGAGTCGGGATTCATCAATGGCGGGAAGAGGTTGATCGGCGCGGAAGACAAAGCCGGAAAGATCGAGGCGTTGAGTGAGCACATCGGCCTCCAGACGCGAGTAGGTATCCAGCCCCGCCGAAGAAATCCGCGGTAGGGAGGCGGCGAAGCGACCCAGTGCGTGGATCCCCACGCCCGATTCGTAGGAGGCGCTGACGACCGAAACCATGCCGAGGCTTTCGCCTGCCTTCGCGAATTCCCGGCAGTGGGCGAAGCCACCCGTCAGAGTGGGTTTCAAAACCAAGGCCGCAGCGCCTTCGAATCGGGACAACTCCACAGGCGCAATTTCGCGCAGGGTTTCATCCAGCGCCACAGGACATCCCGAGCGGGAAATCCACTCCGGGAGACGGGAGGCATCGGCAAGAGGTTCCTCCAAATACTCGACAGGAAAATGGCACAATTCATCCGCAAACCGAAGGGCTTCGTCGAAATCCCAGGAGCGGTTGGGATCGAGGCGAAGTTTGCAGAGGTTTCCTGTTTCCCGGGTGATTTCCTCCAACAAATCGGGAAGATGGGCCAAATCCACTCCGGAGGTTTTAATCTTGAGACAACGGCATCCCTCGCGAAATGCCCGCACGGCGCCAGCGAGGATCTGCGGCCTGGTCCCGTCCAGGAGGGCGTTCAAGGGCACCTCGCGGCGGAGTGGCACCCAATCTTGTTCCAGCGCCTCGAGGGCGCATCGCAGGGAAGCGGGAACCAAATCCTCCCCGTCGCGATCCAGGCGGTTCCGGACATCGTCGAGCGTTTCCCGACTCCATCCCGGGAGCGGCGCGGCGTCGCCCCAGCGATCGCCATTGCGAAGAAGAATCCCCACTCGCTCGCCTCCTCCGGCAAGCGGCAGTCGGTAGGAATAGGCGCGGGCCGCGATCACAGCAGCAGAAACATCGAAACCAAAAAGGCTAGAAACAGGTTGGCGATTCCGACATGGGGGAGGAGGTCGTTGATTTTTCTGGGATCGCGGAGGCGCGCGAGTGGCGCGCCGACACGGAGGGCTGCGAGAAATGCAGCCGCGGCGCACAACCAGCCACCGGCATGGAAGGGCAGGAAATAAAGCGGAACGAGTGCGGGCAGGAACAGAAAGAAGAGGATTTCGACCCGCGCAAAGCGTTCACCGAAGCGGACAGCGAGTGTTTTTTTATCCACACGAAGGTCGGTTTCGCGGTCGCGAAGATTGTTCAAGGCGATCAGAACAACCGAGTAGGAACCCGGCAGGATGCCGAGCCAGAGGACTTCCGGAGAGAAGCTCAGGGCCTGAACAAAGAAAGTTCCCGCCGTGGCCACGAGGCCGAAGAAGAGAAAAGTGAAAATCTCGCCGAGCCCGAGGTAGGCGAGCGAATACGGCCCCGCCGTGTAGAGAATGCCGAAGAGGATCGAGGCCACGCCGATCGCCACCACAGGCCATCCGGCACGGAGCGTGAGATAAATTCCAGCCACCACAGCGAGGAGGAAAAAGACAACCATCCCGGCCAAGACCGTGCGGGGCTTGAGCATTCCGGCAGAGGTGACGCGCACCGGCCCCAGGCGGTCTTCGGTGTCGGCACCCTTTTTGGCGTCCCAGTAGTCATTCGCGAGATTCGTCCCGATCTGAATACAAACCGCGCCGAACAAGGCGGCAATGGCGGCGGGGAGGTTTCCCAGCGACTGGGAAAATGCGAACGCACTCCCGAGCAGAACCGGAGCGATGGCGGCGAACAGCGTCTGGGGACGGATGGCAAGAACGCAGGCTTTGAAGATCGAGGCGGATTCGGCACTCACGGACGCTTGGGGAATTTGCCGAAGTCGGGTTTGCGTTTTTCGACAAACGCATTGCGGCCCTCCTGCCCCTCCTCGGTCATGTAGTAAAGTAGCGTGGCGTTGCCAGCGAGTTCCTGGAGTCCGGCCTGGCCATCGCAATCGGCGTTCATCGCGGCCTTGAGGCAACGGATGGCGAGCGGAGATTTATCGAGGATTTCGCGGCACCATTTCACGGTTTCGATTTCGAGATCCGCGTAAGGGACAACCGTGTTGACCAAGCCCATTTCCAGGGCCTGGGTCGCATCGTAGGTGCGGCAGAGAAACCAGATCTCGCGGGCTTTTTTTTGACCCACGATCCGGGCGAGGTAGCTGGAACCAAAGCCTCCGTCAAACGAGCCCACACGCGGGCCGGTCTGGCCGAATTTCGCGTTGTCGGCGGCGATCGTCAGATCGCACAGCACATGAAGCACATGGCCGCCACCGACCGCCCAACCCGCAACCATCGCAATGACGGGCTTCGGGCAGTTGCGAATTTCGCGTTGAAAATCGAGGACATTCAAGCGCTCGACGCCATGCGTGTCGGCATAGCCGGCATCGCCCCGGATTTTCTGGTCGCCTCCCGAGCAGAAGGCGTGCTCGCCCTCGCCAGTGAGGATGATGACCCCGATCGAGGAGTCATCCCGGGCTTCCTGGAGAGCGCGGCGCATTTCCTCGACGGTCAGCGGTCGGAAGGCATTGCGTCTCTCGGGGCGGTTGATCGTGATCTTGGCGATGCCCTCGGCTTTTTCGTAGCGGATATCCTCGAACGATCCGGCAGGCTTCCAATCGCAGGCGGGTTTCATGGGGCAGAAAACTATCGCCCGAATCCGGCAGGGCCAATGCCGAAGTTGTCTGGCAGGAAGTCCGCCACCGAGCGCGCCAGATCGAGCGGAGCCTCCTCCAACAAGCGATGACCGCAGCCGGGGAGGATTTGGGTTTGGGCCAGACGAAAAGCCCGGGACATCCGGTGGGCGGCGAGGGAGTATTTGGAATCGCACTCGCCCGCGAGGAGGAGGGCCGACCCGGGATAGACGGGAAGTTCGCTCCACAGGGCAGGAAGAACGCCGGGGCTCCAGGTTTCCAAAACCCCAGACAAGGCGTCGGGGTTTTGGGTGAGGCGGGAGGAAAGAAAATCCGCAAGGGGTGATTTTTTTGGGGAATCGAAGACGGGCAGATTCCACCAGTCGCGGAGAAAAGACTCAAAGGAATCTTCGCGAAGACGCCTAGCCAGTTTGGCATCGGCTTCGCTGCGGGCGATTCGCTCCTCTGGAGCTTCAATTCCAGCCGAGGTGGAGATTCCGACGAAGGCCGGGAAGCGTTCAGGTTGTTCGATCGCAGCGGCGAGGGCGAGTCGTCCCCCAAGGGAGTAACCCGCAAGGACAGCCCGAGAAATTCCGGCTGCGTCCAAGGTTTCGCAGAGCCGGGCGGAAAAGTTTTGTGGTGGGATGGAAACGGATTTGCCGTGGCCGGGCAAGTCGGGCAAGAGGATTTGGATATCGGGTCGGAGGTGGTGGAGTTCCTTGGCGAAAGGAATCCAGTCGGCACCAGTTCCAAGAAAGCCATGGAGGCAGACGAGTGCGGGTCCGCCGACGGAACCGAGGGTTTGGAATTTCAACGAATCCATTTCCATTCGCGCGGGGAAACGCGGCGCGAAATCTCCAAATGAAGCGCGTGATTGGCGGCGCGGTCGGTCCGGCACTCGATCAAGCGGGCGCGGAGGGGCGGTTGGGACAATAGGTCAACCAGCGCAGGGATGTCGGTGGGGCGGTGGTATTCAAGGCCGAACTGCGCCGCGGCATGGGCGAAATCCATTCCGTGGGGCGTTTCCCAAAACCTCTCGCGCTCGGCAGGATCAATCCCAAGCGGGAGGAATCGAAAAATTCCGCCGCCATCGTTGTTCACAACGACCAAAGAAACCGATTCCCCGCGAAGGAGCGCGAGGGAATTCAAATCGTGAAGAACAGTGAGGTCACCTAGCAGAGCCGTGACCGGTTTGCCAAAACCCGAGGCTACACCCGCGACGGTGGCGATGTTGCCGTCGATCCCGCTCGCGCCGCGATTTCCAAGAATCGGGATGGGATGGGGAGATTGGGATTCCGCACAGGAATTGAAATCTCGCACGGGCATGGAATTTCCGAGGAAGAGAACCGAACCGTTCGCGGATCTTGCAACCGTGCGCGCAATCGAGGGTTCGGAGAGCGTGTTATTTTCCAAAACCTCGCCGAGGGTGTCGGCAATGGCTTGATTGGCTTCGATCCAAGTATCGCGCCAACCCCCGCGCGGTTCGAGCGACAGGGAATCGAGAAACTCGGAGATGTCTGCGCGAAGAAGAGTGGGCGACTGGTGCCACGGGTCGAGGGTTTCCGGGAAGCGGCGGACTTGGAGATAGTTTTCGCCGCGACAAGGAGTCATCCACTCGCCGAGGCGCTTGGAGACAAGACTTCCACCAATATGCAGGACACGCTGAGGAGCGGGAACATGGCGACTTTGGAGAATCCAATCCGCATGGCCGATGGCTCCTGGAAGCAACCTCGCCCCGGAGAGGGCATCGGCAATCAAGGGCCAGCCCAGTCGCCCAGAGAGTGTCAACAAACGCGCGACCGAGTTTTGTTCGGAGAGATCCAGCCGACCAACAAGGATGACGCCGTAGGGGGAATCGAAAAACGAAGCGGGGAGATCTAGAGAGATTTTCGAGGTTTCCAGACGGGGAGGTTTTGGCAGGGGCAAACTCTCGGCTTTTCCCTCAGGCAGCACAGGCTCTGGGAACGGAACATTCAGGTGAACCGGGCCCGGATTTTCGCCCGTGGCGGCGGCGGCGAGGGTTTCGAGAATGTCGGGGATCTGACTGGGATCGCTGGGACAAGACAGGTTGGCTTCGGCTCGAACGAAGGCGCCGAAGATTCCCGGTTGGTGAATTGTTTGGTTGGCACCAGTGCCACGAAGTTCCGGCGGGCGGTCGGCTGTCACGAAAATCAACGGAACACCCGAGTGGAAGGCTTCCACGCAGGCGGGAAGCAGGTTTGCCACAGCGGATCCGCTGGTGGTGATGCAGACTGCCGGACGGCCAGTGGCCATGGCCCAGCCTAGAGCGGCGAAGGACATCCCGCGCTCATCGTAGTGGATCGTGGCATCGATTCCCTCTTCCGCCACGGCGGCCACGAGCGCCGATCCACGGGCTCCGGGGCTGAGAAAAAAACGACCGGCTCCGAGCTTTTGGAGGCCACGGACGATGGCGAGGCCCCACGAGCGGTTGGAGCAGACGGGCGTCATGGAGCGAGGAGATGGAGAACACCTGCGATTTTGTCCTCCAGCTCATTCCACTCGCGCTCGGGCTCCGAGCCTTCAACAACACCCGCGCCGGCGAAGACATGGATTTTTCGACCCAGCCAGAGCATGGATCGGATCGCGACGGCGAATTCCGCCTCGTCCCGGGAAACGGCTCCCACCGGCCCGGCATACCATCCGCGGTCGAAGGGTTCGTTCTCCTCGATGAACCGGACCGCCTCGGCATACGGCGACCCGCATGTGGCCGGCGTCGGATGGAAGGCTCCCAAAATGGCGTCGTCCCCCACCCCATTGTTGAGCAAGCCGGAAAAGGCGGTGCGGAGGTGTTGGACGCGCGAGAGCTTGAGAACGCTGGGGACGGTGTCCTGGGAAAATTCGGAGCAGAGTTCGCGGAAAGTTTCCGCAAGGGAATCGACGACGAGGCTGTGTTCGCGTTGCTCCTTGGACATTTTGAGAAGCTGGGATTCGAGGCGTTCGTCCTCCACCGTGTCGAGGCTCCGCGGGCGCGTGCCTGCGACGGCCTCGCTCTCGAGGCGCACGCCATCCCGGCGGAAAAGGAGTTCGGGACTCGCTCCGAGGAACGCCCCGGAATCGGCGCTGGGTTGCAGGCAAAAATGAAAACAAGCCGGCGCGCCTCCGGCGAGAATCTCGACCAGCGCGAACGGGGTGATCGTTTCCGTCAGCTCCAGGCAGGATTTGCGGGCGAGGACGACCTTTTTAAGTGAACTGGCTTGAAACTCTTTCAGTGCGTGATCGACGGAGTGCGACCAGGCCTTGAAATTCGGCTGGTCCCAACGCGTGAGAACGCCCGGGCGGGGCGGAGCGCCCATGTCGCCCAGCAATTCGATCCATTTCGAAACATCCGAAAGGTCGGTATCATTGTCCGACAAGTTCACGGCGAGCGTCGTGCGACCGCCGGAGTGGATGATCTCGGCTTTGGGCACGAAGAAAAACTCGTCGGGGAAATCGATCCAATCGCTGCCATTGTGCGAGGCGGGGTCGAAGCGGCAGCCGCCGAAGACGCGAATCCCCGGGTCGGCGGTGTCGAGGAGTTCCATCAAGTCCGCAAGGCTTCCGAAAGCGGCGTTGCCCATGGCGAGGGTCTGGTCGCCACCCGAGCGCGAGCGCCAGTAGAATCGTGGAAAGAGCGGAGCCCGCTCCAGCCAGCGGGCCGAAAAGAGCCCCTCGTCTTCAAGCGGCCATTCGATGCGGCGAATGCCCGAGGCCAGGGGGCGCGAGGCGCGGTGCGGGGCGCGGAGGTCATGACGCCGCCCGATGCGGAGCGTGGATTGGGACGAAGCGGCGGAAGGTGTCATTGGCAATTTCTTACGCTTGCCGAGCATCCAAAGTTGTGTGGATTCATTTCGAATTGCAGCCTAAACAAGATCAACATCGCTGCCATGACAAGCCCCGCCACTCATATCCACAGGCGCCGCGTGGAATTTGCCGACACCGACGCCGCCGGAGTCGCCCACTTCTCGCGGTTGCTCGCGATGATCGAGGTGGCGGAGCATGGTTTTTTTCGCGAACGCGGGATTCCGATTCTCACGAGCGACTCCGCCTGGCCGGTGGTGGGAGTCGAGGTGGATTTTACCAGCGCTTGCCGGTTTGGGGATGAGATCGACATTCGACTCTTGGATTTCCAGCCCGGCAAAACCTCCCTGCTGTATCGCTTTGAGGCATTTCTCGAAGGAAAAAAGGTTTTTTCAGGAAAAATGACGAAGTGCCACATTTCACCCCGGGATCAGAAACCGGCGCCCATTCCAGACCAAATCAGAAAATTGTTTCAGGTTTGAGGATAAACCCCAGGGACTCCTCCGGACAGATGGGGGGTCGGGCTCATTTCCTGATCCCCGGCATGTCAGGGGGCCTGTTTGGCTTCCTGGCAATCCACATAATCGAAATGGGCCGGTGTGGGCTTGTTTCCCGGGGCCGTGGCGT
>CAYOGR010000042.1:7777-16800 GCA_964403605.1 uncultured Chthoniobacter sp. | reverse complement strand
CACCGGGCAGGGTGACAGCAACGAATTGCAGACCCGCTTTTCCACAAGTTTGAATTTGAGTTTCTGACTTTGGCGGATAAGTTCACGCGCCAATGTTTCCACTCCACGCCGAGTCCCTCAAAAAAACGCTCAGCCCAGCGGTTTTAATTCTCCTCTCGTTTGGAGTTGTTCAAGCCGCCCCGCCGGTTCTTCCCGCTCCCGCCACCCACTCGGCCCCTACTTCCCCCGCAGGTGCCTTCCGCTCGGATACGGCCAACACCCCCGTTGCCGCTGCGGTGCCTGTCGACCGTTCGGTCGGCGCCGAAGCGCCCATTCCGACCTTGATGGCGGGCGAGGGGGATTATGTCCTGGCCTCCGGGGACACGATCGATTTGATGGTTTACAAGGAACCGGATCTGAACATGCGCTCCAAGATTGCGAGGGATGGTCGGGTGCAGTTGCCTCTTCTCGGGGATGTCGCAGTGGCTGGCATGACGGTTCGCCAGGCGCAGGATCACATTAAAAAGCTCCTCAATGCCGACTATTTGGTGGAGCCGCAGGTTTATCTGAACATTGCCTCCTACACCCAAAGGAAAATCACGCTCATCGGGCAGGTCATCCGTCCCGGCAGCTATGAACTGATGGGCAACGAATCACTCGGCATCCTGGAAGCGATCGGCATGGCAGGGGGATTCACAAGGATCGCCGATTCCAAAAATGTGACTGTCAAACGCGTGGCCGACGGCAGGACGCAAACCATCAAGGTCAACACCAAGCGGCTTGAGGATCCCAAAGGCGGCAGTTTTCAGGTTTTGCCCGGCGACATCATCACCGTTGGCGAAAGTTGGTATTGAGCCCCGCAATGCAGCCAAAAACCGATTCGGATGAGCAAAGACACCAATAATTACAAAAACCCCGGCCAAGCGGTCACCGATGCCATCGACTGGCGCGAGTATTTCCATGCGGTTGTGGACCGGTTGTGGCTGGTCATCCTCTGCCTGGTGGTTGCCGGTATTTATGCCGCCTACAAACTCTCCACCGTCGAGACCGTCTATCGCGCCCGATCCGTTCTGTTCATCGAGCAGGAGCAGGCCAAGATCCTCGAGGCCCAGCAGGTTCGCGATGAGGCCATTCGAAGCATTGACATGATCAACACGGCGGTCGATCTCCTCCGCAGCTACACCTTCGCGCAGCGCGTCGCCACCTGGTTGAAGCTCGATCAGGATCCTCGCTTCCTTTCCGCCGCCGGCATTCCCGCCCGTCTCGCCAGCCTCGACCGGGTCACGGCTGCCTTGACCGGGATGATGTCGGCCACCTACCGCCCCCAGACCCGGCTCATAGA
This sequence comes from uncultured Chthoniobacter sp., assembly GCA_964403605.1. Lineage (GTDB taxonomy): Bacteria > Verrucomicrobiota > Verrucomicrobiia > Chthoniobacterales > Terrimicrobiaceae > UBA967. The sequence goes on along the minus strand of CAYOGR010000042.1, from coordinate 15,479 downwards.
TGTTTTCTGCACCTCGTCGGATCCAAACATCTCGGTGAGGCTCGCGAACGCCTACGCCGATGAGTATATCCGGTATCTGAACGACCGGCGTGCCGATGCTTCGAAGTCGGCCACGCAGTTCCTGCTCGAGGAGCGCGACCGCCTTCAGGAAAAAATGCGCGTGTCCGAGGAAAAGATGCAGGCTTTCCGCGAGCGCGAAAAGGCGGCCTCGGTGGAAAACATGCTCGCCGCCGCCCAAGGCCAGCTCTCCGACATCAACGCGAGCCTCGCCGAAATTCAACAACGCATTCGCCAAATCGACAGCGATCTCGCCGTGGTTCGGGCGAATAAGAACGACCTCGACCAGCTTCTCGCGTTGCCCAGCGTCGCGTCGGAACCCAAGGTCGTTCAATTGAGCGAGTCGATGCGCGCCCGGGAGCGGGAACTCGCGTTGATTTCCAATCGCTACCGCGCCAAGCATCCGACCTACATCATGTTGCAGACCCAGATCGATTTGACTCAAAAGGATCTGAACAAGGTTCTCTACGATGCCAGCGGGCTTTTGGAAACCACACGGAACCGTCTTCAACTTCAGGAAAACGAATTGACCGGCGCCCGCGACAAGGCCGAAAGGCGTCTTTTGGATGTGACATCCAAGACCGTGGAATATAATTACTTAAAACGCGAATTGGAGACCGATCAGGCGCTCTACAATTCCGTTCTCTCGCGTTTCAAGGAGGTCGATCTGACCAAGCAACTCACCGAATCGCCGGTTCGAATCCATGAGAAGGCGATCGGGGCGCAACCGATCCGCCCGAGCGCGACGAAACAATGGGTTCAAAATCTCCTTGCCGGCCTCGCGGTCGGAATCGCCCTGTCGATCCTCTTGTTCCTGCTGGATACGAGCATCAAGACGGTGGATCAGATCGAACAACTCACCGGAGTGAATGTTATCGCGGCCATTCCGAAGCTCAGCTTGTCCTCCCGTGCCAGCGTTCTGGTGGCCAACGAGGAGCGATCCGGCATTGTGGCCGAGTCATTTCGATCGTTGCGCGCTTCCTTGACGCTCCACCGCTTGAACGAGAATGCACGGACCTTCCTTTTCTCGAGTTCCATGCCCAGTGAGGGCAAAACCTTCTGCAGTTCGAACTACGCCGTCACGCTGGCCCAGCAGGGCTTCAACACACTTTTCATCGATGCCGACCTTCGCAAACCCGGTGGATCGATCGTTTTTTACGGTGAGAACCGCAAGCCCGGGCTGTCCGAGGTGTTGATGCGTTCCTGCACGATGAAAAACGCGATCATGTCCACCCACATCGACAACCTGACTGTTTTGACCGCCGGTGGACGCGCGCCGAATCCCTCCGAGTTGCTCACCTTCGACAACATCGAGCGGGTTCTCACCGAGGCCCTGTCGAAATACGACCGTATCGTCGTCGACTCCGCCCCGCTGCTCGCGGTGAGCGATACGCTCCTGATCGCCCCGCACATCGATCTGTGCACCCTGGTCGTTCGCGCGTTTTCCACTCCGCGGAAGATGGTCATGCGCGCCATCAAGTCCCTCGAGGAAACCAAGACCGAGCCCGCCGGGCTGATCCTGAACTTCCTGCCCAGCGGCCGCGGGGGCTACTACGCCTACTACTATTCCGGAAAATACTATGGCTCCTACGGGGCCAAGGGAGTTTACGGCGAATAAAGAAAATCCATGGCTGCAAATTCTGACACCAAAACACCCGGGCGCGGGTGGCTGATTTTCGGAGGCTTCGTCTCCATGCTTGTCGGTTTTCTTGCGATCGGCGCGCCGGTTCTTTTTTCGGAGGTCATCACCCAATTCCTCGGGGCCTTGCTCTTGGTCCTCGGCGTGGCCGGGATTTTTCAGGCGCTGTTTGGAAAAAACACCGCGCACCGGGTGCTCTCGCTTCTTTCGGCCATTGTCCGCCTGGCGGCCGGGGCGGCGCTGTTTTTCCTGACCGGCGAGGGGATGGCCATCCTCACGCTGATTCTCGCGGCGGTTTTTGTGGCGGAGGGCATCTTCTGCGTGGCGACCTCCTTCGGGATGAGGTCCAACCCGGCTTGGATTTGGCTTTTTCTCAATGGTGTCGTGGCTCTCATTCTGGGTGGAATGATTTTCGCGAAATGGCCCTCGGACGCGGCCTGGATGATCGGTTTGCTCTACGGCATCCAGTCGATTTTCGCCGGATTCGCTTTTTTGATGGTGGGATTCCGCGCCCCGGGCCGCTGAGGCTTTGTTTCCGAACCGCGTTTCCGGCGGTTGAATTTTTTTTGGAATCCGCAAGAGTCCTGCCCGATGGAAACGAAAAGGGCCGACTACATATCACTGGGTTTCGATAAAATTTCCGCCGACCTGGATTTTCTCCTCGGGTGTTTTGGCGAGGTCTTGCGCGAACTGGGCGAGGGGCGGGTCGCGGACAGCCTGCCTTGGAGCGGGCGATGCGGGGAGTCCTGCGAGGGATTCGAACAGGCGGCCTCGATCGCGTTCCAGCTTCTCAACATGGTCGAGGAAAACGCGGCCGCCGCGACACGGCGGTTGCGCGAGGTCGATTTGGGAAGTGCCGCCGAGCCGGGTCTCTGGCCTCGCCAACTGAAGGAACTCGCCGCCTCGGGCCTGGAGGCCGCCGGGATCGCTGCCGCGCTCCCCTCCATTCGCATCGAACCGGTTCTTACCGCCCATCCCACAGAGGCCAAGCGCGCCGCGGTCCTCGAGCAGCATCGCGCCCTCTACACCCTGCTCCTGGCCCGCGAGGATTCGACGCTTTCGCCGTCCCAGCGGGAGGTCCTGCGGATGGAGTTCAAGGTTGTCCTGGAGAGGCTTTGGCGCACGGGGGAAATCCTCCTCGAAAAACCCGACATCGCCACCGAACGGCGCGGGGTGATTTACACGCTGCGCGAAGTTTTTCCCGCCGCGCTCGGGCGCTTGGATTCGCGCTTCCGCCATGCATGGCACGAGGCCGGGCTGGATTCCGGGCTGATCGCCGATCCACTCGATTGGCCGAAAGTTCGCTTTGGAACCTGGGTGGGCGGCGACCGCGACGGGCATCCACTCGTCACCTCGGGGGTCACCGAAACGACGCTGCGAGAACTCCGCCTCAGCGCCTTGATCGTGCTCCACCGCCAGCTGGAGGATCTCGCCGCGAAGCTGCCGCTCTCCAGCAATTTTCAGGATTTTCCGGCCGATCTTCAGAGGGATCTCGACCGCTTCGGCCAGGAGAATCCGGCCTTGGAGGCGGGTCTGCGATTGAGCAACTCCGACGAGCCTTGGCGCCGGTTCGTCCTGCATCTGCAAGCGAAACTCCCCGTCACGACCGGCGAAATCGAGGATGCCAAAATGCTGGAAGGAGGCCTCCACTTCCGCACTCCGTCGGAACTCGATCTTCACCTCAACCATCTTTCAACCTCCCTGCGCGCCATGGGAGCGGCACGGTTGGTGGATTCCGCCGTCTCGCCGGTTCGCCGGACGCTGGACACTTTCGGGTTCCATCTCGCCGTTCTCGACATTCGCCAGAACAGCCGCTTCCACGATCTCGCCATCGACCAGCTCCTGGCCGCCAGCGGAGCCGCCACGACCGGTTTTTCGGAGTGGGAGGAGGATCGCCGCCTCGCATTTCTCGATGCCGAACTCCGCTCGCCCCGACCCTTCCTTGGCGGCAACGCCCCCGCGGGCCCGCAGGCCGATGCGGTTTTGTCCTGCTACGGCGTTCTTCGCCGCCATCTCGAAAAACACGGGGCCGACGGCCTCGGGGCCTTGATTGTGAGCATGACCCGTCGTCTTTCCGACCTCCTTGCCGTTTACCTGCTCGCGCGCGAAGCGGGGTTGGCGAAATGGACCCCCGAGGGTTTGGTCTGCGAATTGCCGGTCGTTCCACTTTTTGAAACCCTGGATGATCTGGAGCGCGGGCCAGACATTCTTCGAGCATTTCTCGAAAATCCCCTCACGCGCCGCAGCCTGGCCCGCCAGCAGGACGCCGCCACGGGCCTCCCGATCCAGCAAGTGATGATCGGCTACAGCGACAGCAACAAGGATTGTGGGATTTTCGCCAGTCAATGGGCCTTGCACCAATCGCAAGACGCCATCGCCGCCGCAGGCCGCCGGGCGGGATTCAAGATCCGGTTCTTCCATGGCCGTGGCGGCACGATCAGCCGCGGCGCGGGGCCGACCCACCGCTTCCTCGACGCCCTTCCGCCGGGCTCGGTGCAAGGGGATCTGCGCATGACGGAACAGGGCGAAACCATCTCGCAGAAATACGGCACGATCAGTTCTTCGGTTCACAACCTCGAGTTGCTGCAGGCCGGCGTGGCAGCGGTTTCCTTGGGAAAGGCCAAGCCCGCCGTGAACGGCGTGGTCGCGGAAATTTGCGAATTTCTCTCTGCGGCCAGCCGCGAAAGCTACACCGCCCTCCTCCGGCATCCCGATTTCATGGCCTACTTCTCGGAGGCCACTCCGATCGATGCGTTGGAGACAAGCCGCATCGGGTCGCGTCCCGCCCGTCGAACCGGCGAGCGAACCCTCGCCGACCTGCGCGCGATTCCTTGGGTTTTCAGCTGGAACCAAAGCCGCCACTATCTCCCCGGCTGGTTCGGGGTGGGATCCGCCCTGCGCCGCCTGCGGCAGGAAAAACCCACCCTCTTCGAGGCCCTGCGCTCGACCTTCCGAAAGTCGGCCTTCCTCTATTATGTCCTCAACAATGTCGAAACGAACCTCGCCAGCGCCGACCGGGAAATCATCCAGGAATACGCCGGCCTCGTTACCGACGCCTCCGCCAAGGCCTCGATCCTGCCGGTTGTCCTCGATGAATTCGATTCCACCCGAGCGATGATGGCCGAGGTTTTCGGCGGTTCGATGGAGGAGCGCCGTCCGCGCATGACGAAGACCCTGGCGCTGCGCAGCGAGGGATTGAAGGCGCTCCACCTTCATCAAATCGACCTCCTGCGCCGCTGGCGTTCGGCCAGCGCCGGGGAGACCCCCGGAAAAGACCGGCTGCTGCCACGCGTTCTGCTGAGCATCAATGCGATCGCCAGCGGGCTCCGCACGACCGGCTAGGATTTCGGACTTCACCGCGCCTTGCCCGATTGTGTAGGGTGTTCGACTCTCCAACAAAGCTATGGGCAAGATTTACAACAACATCGTCGAAACCGTCGGGCGCACGCCCCTTGTGAAGCTCAACCGCGTCACCGCTGGCCTTCCCGCGACCATCGCCCTCAAGTGCGAGTTTTTCAACCCGCTCGGCAGCGTGAAGGACCGCATCGGCAGGGCCATGATCGAAGAGGCCGAGAGGAGCGGAACCCTCAAGCCCGGGGGCGTGATCATCGAGCCGACCAGCGGAAACACTGGCATCGGCCTCGCGTTTGTCGCCGCCGCGAAAGGATACAAGGTCATCCTTACCATGCCCGACACCATGAGCCTCGAGCGCCGCACGCTCCTCGCCCTTCTCGGGGCCGAGTTGGTTCTCACGCCGGGAGCCGAGGGAATGCGCGGCGCGATCGCCAAGGCCGATCAGTTGTTGCAGGAAACCCCCGGGGCCTGGATGCCGCAGCAGTTCAACAATCCCGCCAATCCCGCGATCCACTCGAAAACAACCGCCGAGGAAATCTGGGCCGACACCGACGGGGAAGTTGATATCCTCGTCTCGGCCGTGGGAACCGGCGGCACGATCAGCGGCGTTGTCGAGACGCTTCTCCCTCGCAAGCCTTCGTTTCGCGCCATCGCTGTCGAGCCAATGGATTCCCCGGTTATTTCCCAAACCCTCGCGGGCGAACCGATCAAACCCGGCCCACACAAAATTCAAGGCACCGGGGCGGGATTTGTGCCCATGAACCTGCATCTGAAAAATGCCGCCGGCGAGGCGCAGATCACCGAGTGCGTGAAGGTCTCCAACGACGATGCCATCGCGATGGCCCGTCGATTGGCCAAGGAGGAGGGCATTCTCGGCGGCATCAGCACCGGAGCGAATGTCCATGCCGCGATCGAGGTGGCGAAACGCCCCGGGAATGCCGGCAAGCTCATCGTGACCATCGGTTGCTCCACCGGCGAACGCTATCTCAGCACCGCCTTGGCCGATGAAGCCCGCGCGGCGTTCGCCCCCTGATTTCCATGAACAACACCGACTCGCCCGTTTTCCCAGGGACGCAACCCCTCGACGATTCCACTCTGAAGTGGGAATTGTTCTGGGAGAAAAACAAGGCCGCCATCCTCGGAGCGGTGGCTTTGGCGATCCTTGCCGCCTTCGGCTTCGGCACCTGGCTTGTTTATTCGAACCTCCGCGAGGCGGAGGCTCAAAAGCTTCTGGCCGAGGCCACCGGGATCGAGCAGTTGCAGGCTGTTGTGGACAAATACCCGAATTCCCTCCCCGCCGCCGATGCGTTGATGCGTCTCGCCGCCGCGCAGCGGGAAGCCGGTGATCTTGAGAAATCGACGGCCGCGTTCAAAGCCTTCCTCGGGAAATTCCCCGAGCATCCGTTGGCGGGCGGTGCGCTTTTGGGTGTGGGACAGAATCAGGACGCGGCCGGCAACGCCGAGGGGGCCATGGCCACCTACCAGCAGGTTGTCACGGAATATCCCCAGAGTTACGCCGCGCCGTTCGCGGCCTACTCCGAGGCGGAAATTCTGCTTCGCCGCTTCCAACGCGACGAGGCCCGAAGGAGCTTCAACATGGTCGTGTCGCAATTCCCACAATCCCCGGCGGCCCGCATGGCCTCGGCTCAACTCGGCCGGATTGGAAATTCCGAGCCGTCCCGCGCGACGGTTGCCGAACCAGCCGCAACGGCTGCCCCGGTGGAGTAAGGGGGGTTTTTGGGGCTGGAACCGCTCCGCTCCTTGACTACTTGAGCAATCGCTTCAGGTAGGCTCCGTAGCTGGATTTTCCGAGTCGGACGATTTGTCGCTCGAGATCGGCGAGGGTGATCCATTTGTTGCGGAGGGCGATTTCCTCGAGGCAGGCGATCTTGAGGCCCTGACGGCGCTCGATGACGCTCACAAATTCCGCCGCCTCCATGAGGGATTCATGCGTGCCGGTGTCGAGCCACGCGGTGCCACGGCCGAGTTGTTCGACATGGAGACGCCCCTCTTCCAGATAACGGCGGTTGAGGTCGGTGATTTCCAATTCGCCACGGGCGGAGGGTTTCAGATTCGCGGCAATTTCAACGGCGCGGTGGTCGTAGAAGTAGAGGCCGGGGACGGCGAAGTTGGATTTCGGCTTTTGAGGTTTCTCCTCCAGCGAAAGAACCTGTCCGTCCGGCGCGAATTCGACAACGCCATAGGCCGATGGCTCGGCGACATGGTAGCCGAAGATGGTGGCACCCTCGATGCGGGCGTCGGCGTTTTCCACCGCTTCGGAAAAGTATTGGCCGTAGAAAATATTGTCGCCGAGGACGAGCGCGGACGGCTTGCTTCCGATGAAGTCGGCGCCGATGTGGTAGGCTTGCGCGAGGCCCTCGGGGCGGGGCTGCTCGGCGTAGTGGAGATCGATGCCGAATTGCTCGCCGGTGCCGAGAAGGCGCTGGAAGAGCGGGAGGTCGTCGGGCGTGGAGATGAGGAGGATTTCGCGTATGCCGGCGAGCAGGAGGACCGACAGCGGGTAGTAAACCATCGGCTTGTCGTAAACAGGCATGAGCTGCTTGCTGACGGCGATGGTGAGGGGATAAAGGCGGGTGCCGGAACCGCCCGCGAGGATGATGCCGCGGCGCTGGGAGTTGTGTTGCATGTCAG
>CAYOGR010000042.1:0-7677 GCA_964403605.1 uncultured Chthoniobacter sp. | reverse complement strand
TTTATTTGGCCGAGCCGAGGCGTTCGCGCTGGTAGCGGGTTTTGGTGATGTCGTCCGCCCAGGTGCGGTTGGCGAGATACCAATCGACCGTTTTGGCGAGCCCGGTTTCGAAGGACTCGCGGGGCGACCACCCGAGTTCACTTTGGATTTTCGAGCAGTCGATGGCGTAACGGCGGTCATGGCCGGGACGGTCGGCGACATAGGTGATTTGTGCAGCGTAGCTGGCGCTGTCGGCGCGGGGGGACTTGGCATCGAGGAGGGCGCAGAGGGTATTCACCACATCGAGATTCGCACGCTCGTTAAGGCCGCCGACATTGTAGGTCTCGCCGAGGCGACCTTTTTGGAGGACGAGCCAAATGGCGGCGGCGTGATCCTCGACGAAAAGCCAGTCGCGGATCTGCTGGCCGTCGCCGTAAACGGGGAGCGGCTTGCCATCGAGCGCGTTCAGGATCATCAGCGGAATGAGTTTTTCCGGAAAATGGTAGGGGCCGTAATTGTTCGAGCAGTTCGTGGTGAGAGTGGGGAAGCCGTAGGTGTGGTGGAACGCGCGGACGAGGTGGTCGCTGGCGGCCTTCGAGGCGGCATAGGGGCTGTTTGGCGCGAAGGGTGTGGTCTCGGTGAAGGCGGGATCGTTCGGCGCGAGCGTGCCGTAGACTTCGTCGGTTGAGACATGGAGGAAACGGAAGGAGGCTCGGCGGTCTTCGTCGAGGGATTTCCAATAATGGCGCGCGGCGTTGAGCAGGCGGAGCGTGCCGGTGACATTGGTCTGCACGAAGGGTTCGGGCGAGTCGATCGAGCGGTCGACATGCGACTCGGCGGCGAAGTTCAAGACGGCATCGATGCGGTGTTCCTCGAGCAACCGGGCGACGAGGGATTCATCGCCGATGTCTCCTTTTTGAAAAACATAGCGCGGGTCGGAGGCGAGATCCGCGAGGTTGGCGGGATTGCCCGCATAGGTGAGAAGGTCGAGGTTGATGAGTTTTTTGAGCGATGAACTCGCTTCGGTGAGCCGCTGCCGGATGAAATTGCTGCCGATAAAGCCGCAGCCGCCGGTGACCAGGATATTCATTTCCTCCCTCGTGCCTTCCTAATAATTTACTACTCGGTATTTTCGCCCTCGGTGAGCACTTCATCGAGCTTGTCCTCGAACTCGTCGAGGCCGGTGCTCGGGATGATCACGGAATTGCGCCGCCCGTGGGCGGACTCGGTGATTTTTAAAAAACGACCACGGTCGTTTTGGCGGAGTTCGATGATGAAGTGCTTGCGCTCGATAGTGAGTTCGCGTGACGCGATGGATTGTTCCATATGAACTTGGGGCAAACAGGTGTTTATCCCATCGCGCTTCGGAGGGGCAATAGAAAAGGGGGACGCCGTCAGCGGCTTTTTCCCAGCAGGTGGTCGGGGTTGAGCTTTTTCAACGCGGGGACGGTGAAAAGGCCGTCCTTGCGGATGAGTTTGCCATCGAACCAGACTTCGCCGCCGCCGAAGTCGGGGCGTTGGATGCAGACCATGTCCCAATGGATGCGGCTGGTGTTTCCATTGCCGGCGGTCTTGTAGGCCTGGCCGGGTGTGAAGTGGAACGAGCCCGCGATTTTTTCGTCAAAGAGGATGTCGCGCATCGGTTGCAGGATGTGCGGGTTGAAGCCGAGCGAGAATTCGCCGATGTAGCGGGCACCGGCGTCGCTGTCCAAAATGCGGTTGAGCGCGGCGGTGTTGTTGGCGGTGGCCCGCTCGATGCGGCCTTCGGAAAATTCGAGCCGCACATTGTCGAAGGCGTGGCCCTGATAAATGCTGGGAACATTGAAGGTCACATGGCCCTCGACGCTTTTTTTCACGGGGCAGGAGAAAACTTCGCCGTCGGGGATATTGCGGTCGCCGCCACAGGTCACCGAGCCGATGTTTTTGATGGAGAAGCGGAGGTCGGTGCCCGGGCCCTTGAGGTGAACCTTGTCGGTGCGATCCATGAGCGCCTTGAGCGCGGCCATGCCGGGGGCCATGCGGCCGTAGTCGAGCGTGCAGACCTTGAAATAGAAATCCTCGAATGCCGCAGTGCTCATCTGGGCCTGCTGGGCCATGGCGGGGGTGGGCCAGCGGAGGACGACCCATTTGGTTTTGTTGATGCGCCAGTCCATGACGGGACGCAGCTTTCCGGCGATGAGCTGCATTTTTTCGTCCGGCACATCGCTCATCTCGGTGATGTTGTGGCTGCCGCGGACGGCGATGTAGGCGTGCATTTTTTTCATGCGCGCGAGTTCCACGGCGGCGGAGGTGTCGAGTCCGGCGGCTTCGGCGCCGAGGGCGAGTTCCCGGGAGAGGCGGGCGTGGTGGTTTTGAATGAACGGGATGGCTCCGCAATCGCGCACGGCACGGATCAGGGACACGCCGATCGCGTCGGGCACATCGAAGAGGTCGATGAGGACTTTTTCGCCGGGGCGGAGTTTCGTGGAGTGCTTGGTGAGGACGGCGGCCAGTTTGTCGCAGCGAGGGTCGTGCATGGTGGAAGAATCAGCGGGAAATTTTTTCGGCCATTTCGCCGAGCCGGCGGGCGGCGTAGGCGGAGAGGGCCGGGCGGGCGAGGGGAATCACTATTTTGAAGAGGGCGAGGAGGACGCCCCAGAAGCCGGCGGGACGGGATTTTTCGGGGAGGGCGGGGGATTTGCCTTTGGCGGCCTTGGAGGCCACGCGGGTTTTCGGGCCGGCGAGAATCCAACCGATGGCCGCCGCGCCGCCAAGCCAGGCGAAGGGACGCCTGCGGACGGATTTTTTGAGTTTCGAAGCGAGGTTGAATTCGTCGGCCACAGCGGTGGCGTCGCGGGCCAGAGCGCGGCGGCTTTGGCGGAGTTCTTCCAGAAGTCTTTCTTTTCCACTCATGGGGTCCGGCGATTGCTGAGCGACTGGAGATCCGCAGCGATTTCGCGGCGGGTGGTTTCAAAAACCGGTGTGTGGCGATGGGTTCTCACATGGTTCGCACAGACATAGGCGATCACCAGATGCAGCGCCGTGAATCCCCCGAGGATCCACAGCCAGGAGATACCAAGGATATGTGCGGCAAAAAACGCCACGGCAATGACCAACAGCACATAACCGAAGGCGGCGAAAAAGAGGGCCGCCAGCAGCATGACAAGAAGACGGACCCCCAAGGCCAGGGCCTCTTTCGATTCCTCGCCTGCCAGCGCGCCCAGGGCTTGAAAATAGCGGGCGATGGAGCCAAGGAGGCTCAGGAACTCGCCGAACAGGCCACGGGGTTCCTCCCGAGGACTCTTGGCGGCCGCAACCGATCCATTGACAGCCAAGGCGGGTCAGCGGCGGAGGATGAGGCCGAGGAGGAAGCCCACGCCAAGCGCGATGCCCACGGATTGAAGCGGGTTTTCGCGGATGTAGTTCTCGGCCTCGGTCTGGCAATCGTGAGCGCGCGCGCTGGCATCGGTGCAAGCCGACTGGGCGCGTCCACGGAGTTGGCTGGCCTTGGTTTTGGCTTGCTCACGGATATCGCCGTAGGTGGCGCTGGCGGCGTCGCCGAGATCCTTCGCGGCGGCTCCCAAATGCTCGCGTCCGGCATCGTAGGCGACTTTGGCGTGTTTTTTTACCGTTTCGCCGACGGCACGACCGGCTTCAGTCGCGGCATCGAGGGCTTTTTTTGCGTGATCCGAGCTGCTTTCCAGCTTCTTGGCGGCAATGTTGGTGTCGTTTGTTTCGCTCATGGTTTTGTCCTTCATTCGAATCCTGCCACACAAAACACGCTTGGCAAGCCGCAAGCCCCCCGCGAAAGTCGCCCGGAAATGTCCACCACCGCTTTCGCTCCAGGCCGCGTCGAGATCTTGGGAAACCACACGGATTACAACGGGGGTGTGGTCCTCTCGGCCGCGCTGCAACTCGGCATCACGGCCACTGGCGAGGCGTTGCCCGGCGGGCGCGTGGAGTTGTCCAGCGGCGAAGCGGGGACGGTGGAAAAAATCGACCGTTCCGCGGGGTTGCAACGCTCGGGGAAATGGATCGACTACCCGCTGGGTGTCGCCGAAATGCTCGCCCGCGCCGGGGCGGAGCCCGGAGGTTTCGCGGCCCGCTTCGAATCGACCCTGCCGAGCGGTGCGGGTCTGTCGAGTTCCGCCGCGCTCGAGGTCGCCACGGCCTCGCTGTTGATGAAGCTTTACCCGTTTTCTCTCGGGCGCATGGAAGTGGCGAAACTCTGCCGCCGCGCCGAGAACGAATTCGTTGGCGTGAATTGCGGCTTGCTCGACCAGGCGTCGTCGGTGTTTGGCCTCAAGGATCACCTGGTCTTCCTTGATTGCCGCGCCGAGTCGGTCAAAAACATCCCGCTGCCATCGCATTTCGGCCTTCTTGTCATCAACTCCGGCGTGAAACACGCCCTCGTCGGCGGCGAATACAATGAGCGCCGCGAGCAATGCTTCGAAGCCGCCCGCCGGATGGGGGTCGAAGCCCTGCGGGATGTGCATATGGCCCAACTCGAAGCCGCCGACCTTCCCGACCTCGCCAAACGCCGTGCCCGCCATGTGGTCGGGGAGAACGAACGGGTGTTTCAAGCCATTGATGCTCTCAATTCTGGAGATGGAGACCGCCTCGGCGCGCTCATGACCGCTTCCCACCGGAGTTCGATGGATAATTTTCAAAACAGCACTGCGGAACTCGATCTTTTGGTGGATCTTACTACAAAACAAAAAGGCTGCCTCGGTGCACGCTTGACCGGCGGAGGATTTGGCGGGGCGATTGTGGCTTTGGTGGAAATGCAAGCCGCTGATCATGTTTTGTTTGAAGTCAAAAAAGCCTACCAATCCCAAACGCGCCACGAAGCCACCGGCTATCTCTGCCGCGCGGGCGACGGGGCGTTGCCGCCCGAAGGCTCCGGAGCCTGATTCCAAGCGGATTCTCGACAAATCTCCCCCCGTGGCGGTAGTCTTCCCGCCATGCACAGCCGTCTTGCCGGGATTTCCGAAAAAATTCTCACCTCCTACGAGACGGTCGGCGGACTGAACAACACCGACCGCCACAATCTTCCCTCGAAACGCGCGGTCGATTCGCTGTGCGAGCAGTTGTTGCAGGTTTTGTTCCCGGGCTTCCACGACGAGCGGCCGATCCACAAAAACGAACTCGGCGAAACCACCCGCAATCGTCTGGAGGCGCTTGCCGAGAGGCTCGGAGCCCAGATTGGCCGGAGCACCCCAATGAGCAATCCGGAGGGAACGGACGAATACGCGGGCGGGATTTTGCTCCGCTTTCTCGACCAAATTCCATCCATTCGCGAAATTCTTCGCACCGACATCCAAGCGGCCTTCGAAGGCGATCCCGCCGCGACGAGTGACGAGGAGATTATCCTTTCCTATCCCTGCCTCGAGGCCATCGCCATCCAGCGCACCGCCCACCTTCTTTACAACGAAGGCATCAAGCTTCTACCCCGCATGATGACCGAATGGGCCCACTCGCGGACTGGAATCGATATTCACCCCGGGGCAAAAATCGGCCCCTATTTTTTTATCGACCACGGAACGGGGGTCGTGATCGGCGAGACTTGCGTCATCGGTCATCATGTAAAGCTCTATCATGGAGTTACTCTCGGTGCCCGTAGCTTTGCCAAGGATGAGCGCGGCCAGATAGTAAAGGGCAACAAACGCCACCCCGAAGTGGGAAATTATGTCACGATTTATCCCAACTCGACGATTCTGGGGGGTGAAACCCGGATCGGCGATGGTAGCACAGTCGGCGCCAATGTTTTCCTCATGCACAGCGTGCCGCCGGGTTCGCTCGTGGTTTACGAGGAGAAACAACTGCGTATCCTAGAAAAATCCAAACCGTCCACCGAACTCGAATGGTCTATCTAGATCACAACGCCACCACTCCGCTCGCGCCGGAAGCCCGCGAGGCGATGTTGCCGTATCTCGACGGAGAGTTCGGCAACCCCTCGTCGATCCACGCGGCGGGTCGGCGCGCCCGCGCGGCGGTGGATGATTCGCGGGACCGGTTGGCCGCGATTCTGGGAGCGAAGCCACACGAGATCATTTTCACTGGAGGTGGCACCGAATCCTGCAACCTCGCCGTGATGGGCCTCGCCCGCGCGCAGTCGGCGAAGGGAAAACACCTCCTCATCTCGGCGATCGAGCATCACGCGGTGCTCCATGCCGCCGGGAATCTTCAAAAACAGGAAGGCTTCGAGGTTTCGTTGCTGCCTGTCGATGCCACGGGAATCATCGATCCCGACAAGCTCGCCGCGTTGATCCGCCCCGACACCGTGCTCGTTTCGGTGATGCATGCGAACAATGAAACCGGCGCGATCCAGCCCCTCGTGCAACTCGCCGAAATTTGTGCCGCGCGAGGGGTGTTTTTTCACACCGATGCGATTCAATCGTTCGGAAAACTTCCGCTCTCGGTTAAAATGCCCGGCCTGACCGCGCTTTCGGTGACGGCACACAAATTCTATGGCCCAAAAGGCGTTGGAGCGTTGTGGCTTTCCGCAGGAATTTCCATCGAGCCGACCGTCTTCGGTGGTGCCCACGAAAACTCCCGCCGTCCCGGCACCGAAAATGTCGCCGCGATTGCAGGCCTCGCCGCCGCCGCCGAATACGCCACCGCGCAAATGGCCTTTCAATCCACCCGGCTCGAACCGCTCCGCGAGCGCCTCTGGAACTCGATCCATGCGTCCTGCCCGGGCGCCATTCGCAATGGCGACCCCGCCCGATCGCTGGCGAACACCCTCAATGTGAGCTTCCCCGGCGCGGACGGCGAATCGCTTTTGATGGGACTCGATCTGGAAGGCGTGTGCGTTTCCAGCGGCTCCGCCTGCATGGTCGGTTCGATCCAGCCCTCGCATGTATTGCTCGCGATGGGCGTGGAGCCTTCCACCGCGCTCGCAACCGTTCGATTTTCCATGGGACACGGCACTTCGGAGGCGGACATCGACCGCGCCGCCGCCGCCGTGGCCCGCGTTCTGCAACTTCAACCCGCCCTTGCCGCGTGAAATACCAGCAACTTCTCATGGATTTCGGTCGCTCCGTCATGCGCCGCGTCCGGGCCACGCCAGACGACCTTGCCAAGCCGCGCCGAAAATCCCGCCTGCGCCACGATCCCTTGCTCGAGGATTTTGCCAACCAGCTTCTCAAAGCCGCCGGATGCCGCGGTTTGAAAGTCCGCGTTTTTTGGAATCCCGCGCTTCGCACCACGGCCGGAATGGCGATGTGGGCCGATCGCATGGTGGTTCTCAATCCCAAGCTCGTCGAAGTTTCCGCCGCCGAGGTGCAGCGCACGCTCCGTCATGAACTCGCCCACCTGCTCGCGCAACATCGCGTCGGCCGCCGCCGCATCGAGGCCCATGGCGAGGAATGGCGCGAAGCCTGCGTGGATCTCGGAATTCCCCGCGAGTCCCGCTGCCATGAACTTCCCTTCAAACGCCGCCGCGTCGCTCGCAAATTTTTCTACGCCTGCCCCGAATGCTCCACGATCCTCGCCCGCGTGAAGCCCCTCCGCCACACCGCCGCCTGCATCAAATGCTGCCGCAAGCACAATGGGGGGAAATACCACGCCAGCTTCCGCTTCCGTCCCGTCGAACGGCCGGACACCATCGCGGCGTGAACTTTTTCCGCGCCGTCTTGCGAAAAAGCGATCCTTCGATCGTTCTGGGCTGCATCGAGGGCGGGTTTGTGCATGTCGCCTCACCCTTCGGCGGGCGCT
>CAYOGR010000041.1:14035-16919 GCA_964403605.1 uncultured Chthoniobacter sp. | reverse complement strand
TTGAAGGTGTAGGCCATGCCGCCGCCGATGATGATTTCGTCGGCGGTCTCGATGAGGTTGCGGATGAGCGGGATTTTATCGGCGATTTTCGCGCCGCCGAGGATGGCGAGGAGCGGGCGCTTCGGGTTGTCGAGCACGGCGGAGAAGGCGTCGAGTTCCTTCTGCATGAGGAAGCCGGCGACTTTCGGGAGATCGACGCCGACGACGGACGAATGGGCGCGGTGGGCGGTGCCGAAGGCGTCCGAGACGAACACATCACCGAGCTTGGTGAGGCTGGCACGGAAGGTTTCGACATCATGCGGCGCGGCTTTGGTGGAGGTGCCGTCCTCGTTTTTGGATTTGCCTTCCTCTTCGATGTGGAAGCGGAGGTTTTCGAGGAGGGTGACTTCGCCGGGCTTCATGTGGGCGCAGGCGGACTCGACTTCGAGGCCGACGCAGTCATCGAGGAAACGGACGGGGCGGCCGAGGAGTTCGGAAAGTTTTTCGGCGACGGGCTTGAGGGAGTATTTGGCGACGCGCTGGCCATTCGGGCGTCCAAGGTGGCTCATCAGCACGACGCTGGCGCCTTGGTCGAGGGCGTGTTGGATCGTGGGGAGGGCGGCGACGATGCGCTGGGTGTTTGTGATCGCGCCGGTGGCTTTGTCTTGGGGAACATTGAAATCGACGCGCATGAGAACGCGTTTGCCGGTGAGGGAAATGTCTTTGATGGATTTTTTCATAGCGGGTCTTGGTTTTAGTGTTTCAAAAAAATGACCACAGAGTTCACAGAGCGCACCGAGGTTTTAACTTCCTCCGTGTTCTCTGTGTCCTCTGTGGTCAATCAATCGGATCGTTTCGTTACTTCGAGATGACGCGGACCATTTCGAGGACTTTGTTCGAGTAGCCCCACTCGTTGTCATACCAGGAGACGAGTTTGACGAAGGTCGGGTCGAGGGCGATGCCGGCTTCGGCGTCGAAGACGGAGGTTTGGGTCTCGCCGCGGAAGTCGGTGCTGACGACCTTGTGGTCGGTGTAGCCGAGGATGCCTTTCATCGGGCCTTCGGAGGCGGCTTTGATGGCGGCGCAGATTTCCTCGTAGCTCGCGGGCTTGTCGAGTTCGACGGTGAGGTCGACAACCGACACATCGGAGGTGGGCACGCGGAACGCCATGCCGGTGAGTTTTTTGTTGAGCGAGGGAATGACCTTTCCGACGGCCTTGGCGGCGCCGGTCGAGGACGGGATGATGTTTTCCAAAATACCACGGCCACCGCGCCAGTCCTTGCTGCTCGGGCCGTCGACGGTTTTTTGCGTGGCGGTGGCGGCATGGACGGTGGTCATGAGGCCGCGCTTGATGCCGAAGGTGTCGTGGATGACTTTCGCGAGAGGGGCTAGGCAGTTTGTGGTGCAGCTGGCGTTCGAGATGATGGCTTCGCCGGCGTAGCTGGTGTGGTTCACGCCGTAAACGAACATTGGGGTCTCGTCTTTCGACGGGGCCGACATGATGACTTTCTTGGCACCGGCTTTGAGGTGGGCTTCGGCGGTGGCTTTATCGAGGAAGAGACCGGTGGATTCGACCACAATGTCCGCGCCGACCTCGTCCCACTTGAGCGTGGAGGGGTCCTTGACGGCGGTGAGTCGGATTTTGTTGCCGTTGACGATGAGGTTTGTGCCCTCGACCTTCACATCCCCGTCGAAGCGGCCGTGGACGGAGTCGTAGGTGAGCATGTAGGCGAGATACTCCGGATCGAGGAGATCATTGATGCCGACGACCTGGATGTCCTTGCTGAAATTTTTGACGGCCGCGCGGAAGACCATGCGTCCGATGCGTCCGAAACCATTGATACCGATTTTAACCATGATGTTTTCTGTTTTGTTTTTTTTGAGTTTTGAAGTCCGGGGGCGCGCATTTAATTATCCATGGCCTCAAGCGTCAATCGGGGAATCTACTGCATCCAGGCAATCGACAGAACCAAATGAGACGCGGTCTCAGCGATTGACCTTTGATTTTTGGGTGGTTAAGTTCGGCCGTAAACTTGACTCGCGAGTAACGACCTTTTCATTTTCGTGATGACCACGCTCGCCTGCCTCTCTGCAGTGGTCCTCTACCAACTTGGGAGCCGAATCTAAACAGCCATGAGCCTTCTTGAATCCGCCGCCGTTGTCTTTCTGATCATCGTGTCGTTGTCCTTCCTCCTCCGTGGAGTTTGGAAAAAAAACCGTGCCAAACGCGAGGCCACCTGCTGCCGCGGGCGTTGCGGGTGTGCCGTTCAGAAAAAAGCCGCCGCCGCCCGCCGATGAACACCGATCTCGCCGCCCGCCGCCTCTACGGCATTCTAGACCTCGGCTACTGCGAAGCCGCCAAGGCCGTGGAGACGACCCGCGCCATGCTCGCGGGCGGAGTCCAAATCCTCCAACTCCGCGCCAAAAATCTCTCACCCGCCGAAATCCTCCCGCTTGCCCAAAGCCTCGCCCCGCTTTGCAGCGAGGCCGGTGTGCCCTTTCTTCTCAACGACCACCCCGAACTCGTCGGCCCCTCCGGCGCGGATGGAGTTCATGTCGGCCAGGACGACCAATCCGTCGCCGAAGCCCGCCGCCTCATCGGCCCTGGAAAGCTCGTCGGTCTTTCCACGCACAGCCCCGCGCAAGCCCGAGCGGCCTTCGATCAAAAGCCCGACTACATCGGCTTCGGCCCGCTTTTTTCAACCCCCACCAAGCCCGACTACACGCCGATCGGCACCGCCGATATCGTCGAAGTCCACCGCGACGCCCCGCTGCCCATTTTCTGCATCGGTGGCATCAAACGCGAGAACCTCCCCCAAATCCTCGCCGCCGGCGCGCAACGCGTCGTCATCGTTTCTGGAATCCTGCAAGCGGCCGACATTCCCGCCTACTGTGCCGAGTGCCT
>CAYOGR010000041.1:0-13935 GCA_964403605.1 uncultured Chthoniobacter sp. | reverse complement strand
GCCTTCGTTTTCTGCGTGAAAACTGGCGGTGAGGGAGGGATTCGAACCCTCGGTAGCCTTTTGGGCTACGGAGCTTTAGCAAAGCTCTGCTTTAGACCACTCAGCCACCTCACCGTTTTCAGAGCGACAACTATAAACACCAAACGCCCGGGAGGTCAAACGCTCGCTCGAGTGGCTTGCGCCCTTGCACAGCCTACCTAACATGCCGCGATGATTTCGATCCGCGAGGATTTCAACGGAGCCGCGCCCTCGGTGTTTCAGCGCGAGGTGGAGGAGATTTTTTCCGAGACCGGACGGCTGTCGCAGGGGGGAGGATTTGAATACCGCGCCGAGCAGCAACGCATGGCGGGAGCTGTCGCCAGGACGCTCGAAACCGGTTCGCATCTCGTGGTCGAGGCCGGCACGGGCGTGGGCAAGTCGCTTGCGTATTTGATCCCCGCCGCGCTCCACGCGATTCGCACAAAAAAGAAGGCGGTCATTTCCACGCACACCATCGCGCTGCAGGAGCAGCTCATGTTCAAAGACATTCCGCTCGTGCAGCAGATCCTCCCCGAAGAGTTCGAGGCGGTGTTGCTGAAAGGCCGCCAGAACTATCTCTGCACGACCCGGCTCTCGCGCGCGATCGCGCAGGCGAAGGATTTGTTCACCGCGCCGCAGCACGCCGAGTTGGAGCGTATCCGCGAGTGGAGTCTTTCCACAAAAGACGGCTCGCTGAGTGATTTTCTCGAGCAGCCCGATCCGGCCGTGTGGGAGGAGGTGCGGAGCGAGCAGCATCTTTGCACGCCGAAGACCTGCGGTCCGGGCAGCGGGTGTTTCTATCAATCCCTGCGCCGCCGTGTGGCGAATGCCCGCATGGTGGTGCTGAACCACGCGCTGTTCTTCACGCTGCTCAATGGCGTGGAGGATGCCGAGAACCGCACGGGAGGGCTGCTTTTTGCCAACGACTTCGTGGTTTTCGACGAGGCCCATACGATGGAGGAGGTCGCCGCGCGCCACATCGGGATGGAGCTTTCGCAGCTCGGTCTGCGGCGAGCGATCCAGCGGCTTTACAATCCGCGCAACAAAAAAGGCCTCTTCCAGATTTTAAAAAACGGCCCCGCCTGCCGCGCGGTGTCCGATGTTTTGCCGGTGGCGGACGGATTTTTCAGCCAGGTCGCGGCGAAGTGCGAATTCAAGAAAGGCCGTGAATTTCGCATCCGCGAGGCCGGGTTGGCGGATGGCGGCGAGGTTTGCGGCGCGCTGGCTCGGCTTGGCGAGTTGATCGGCATCGAGGCCGGCAAGTGCCAGGACGAAACGCACACCGCCGAGCTGCAGGATGCCGCGCGCAAGCTCCGCGAGGCGCGTGCGGGGATTGTCGATTTTCTCGAGTTGGAGGATCCCGGGCAGGTTTATTGGGTCGAGCAATACGGCCGCGCCGAGCAATTCTGCACCCTGCGCGCCGCGCCGGTGAATCTCGCCGATGCCCTGCGGCGCCTGCTCTTTCGCGAAGGAGCCTGCACCGTGCTTACCAGCGCGACGCTCTCGATTGGATCGCCGGATTTGTCCTACTTCCGCAACCGCGTGGGAGCCGAGGAGGTCACGGCCCTGCAAATCGGCAGCCCCTTCGACTACGAGCGCCAGATGTCGCTCCACCTCGTCGAGAAAATGCCCGAGCCGAAGTCGCCCGACTACCAACCCTCGCTCGCGAAGTGGATTTCGCATTTCACGGGAAAAAGCCAGGCGCGGGCGTTCGTGCTTTTTACCAGCTACCAGACGATGCGCTCGGTGGCCGAGTTGGTGGAGCCGGAGTTTGAGAAGAAAGGCTGGCAGCTCCTCGTGCAAGGCGGCGGGATGCCGACTCAGCGCATGGTCGCGGAGTTCAAGGAAAACCCGCACAGCGTCCTCTTCGGCGTGTCGAGTTTCTGGACCGGCGTCGATGTGCCCGGCGAAGCGCTCTCGAATGTGATCATCACGCGGCTGCCCTTCGCCACTCCCGACCACCCGCTCACCGAGGCGCGGCTCGAGGCGATCGAGGCCGAGGGCGGGCGGGCGTTTGAAAGCTACTCGCTCCCCGAGGCGATCCTGAAACTCCGCCAAGGCGTCGGCCGCCTCATCCGCAGCAAGTCGGACACCGGCACGATCGTGATCCTCGACAGTCGCATCCTCTCGAAGCCCTACGGCCGCTCGTTTCTGCGCGCCATGCCGAAGTGCCCTGTGGAAATCCACTGAGAGGAACTGCTTGACGAATCCCGGCTCCGGCGGAAATTTCCACCCTTGGATGAATCTTTTTGTAAAACCCGGATGCCCATGGTGCGTGGAGGCGGTGGCTTGGATGAAAGCGCGCGGGCTGGCATTTCGCGAGATCGATGTGTTTTCCGAGGCTGGTGCTTTCGACCGCATGCGGGCCATTTCCGGCCAAAGTCTCGCGCCAACTCTCGAGATGCCTGATGGTTCGGTGCTGCCGGATTTTGATGTCGGCCAATTGGAACGGTTTTTGAAGGAGCGCGCGGTTCTATGATCTCGGATATTTTTGTCGTCGTCGGCGTGGGAGTTCTGTCCTTCGCCTTCCGTTCGATCCATCACCAATTCGCTTTTCGCATCGGCACTTTCGGGCTGGTTTTCACCTCGTTCCTCGCGGGCTGGTTGTTGGGCGGGAGTGTTCTGTTGGGCGTGGTGTTCGCCTCCACCTGGTTTCTGCTCCCATGGCTGGAAATTCTCACCCGCGTGCGGCGTTTGCGCCTGCCGCTTCATCGCCCGCTCGAAAAATCCGCGCCGCCGCCCGCGAGCCGCTTTCCTGGATTTGGAGACCTCTCCGACGAGTTGGAGGCGATTGGGTTCGAGCATTCCGACGATGTGAATTGGACCCACGACGGGATGCGGCAGTTCTACCGGCTTCTTTACAACGCCGAGAGCCGCACCGCCGCTGCGATCTGCCATGTCGAGCAGGGCGCGTTTTCGTTTTTTTATGTGACCTTTTCCTCCCGCGCCGCCGACGGGAGGGTTTTCATGACTTGGAATTACCCGTTCTCCTACGGAATGCATCTGCTGCCCAACATGGTTGCGAACCGCGTGGATGAGGATCTGGCGGTGGATGAACTCGCCTCCGAGCATCAGGACTTTCTGGAAAAATCCCAACTCACCGGTTCCGATCTCACCGCACGCCAACCCCATGACCTCCGCCCGGAGTTTGAAAAAGACCTTCGTCTCCAGCTCGAGCACAATATCGCCCGCGGCATCCTGGCCCGCGATGGCGAGAAGTTGATCCGCTACTCGGTGCGAGGCTGGTTTTTTCTGTGGGGCCAATTCCTCCGCGAGTTTGTGAAGTTTAGCTGAGGCGGGGATGAATATCCGGCTCTTGCTGCTGCTCTTGGCCATCACGCTCGTGGCTTTGGGCGTGTGGCTCAAAATTCTCGAGCGCCGGGAAATCCTCAAGCTGGTCGAGGAGCAGCGACGCTTGCTGCCGGAGTTTGATTCCAACTCGGTGGCCGAGGTTTTGGTGAAATCCAACGCCGGGACCGCCACGCTTCGCAAAACCTCCACGGGATGGGTCGTTGCCGAACTTGCCGACCAACCGGCGAACCTCGCGGCGATCGCTCAGGTCGTTCAGCGCCTGCATGATTTCAAATCCCGCGAAAATGTTGCCGCCGATCCGTCGCAGTTCGCTTCTTTCGAACTTCTCGAGCCGGATGGAGCAACCCCCGGAGCTGGAACTCTGGTGTCGCTCAAGGACTCCAATGGCAAAACCCTCGTGGCCGTCGTCATTGGAAAAACCTCGTTCAGTCCACCCGATCCCGGCTCGCAATTTCCGCCGCAGCCGAATGGGCGATTCATCGTGGTGGCGGGATCTTCCGGCCCCGTGCGTGTGATCGCCGAGGGTTTTGAAAAGCTCAGCGCCAAGCCGGAAGACTGGGTGGATCGCCCGTAGATTCGTAGGGCAGGCGTCCCGCCTGCCATCGAAAACAAAACCCCGCCGGCGCTACATTTCTCAGAGCGATTCGGGATCGTTCAAAAGCTCGCCGATCCGCTTGAGCAAACGCCCGGCGGCGCCGCCGTCGAGCACGCGGTGGTCGAAGCTCAGCGTGAACATCGCCTCCACCACGGGAACGAATTTCTCGAGTTCGGGATCCCAATTTGGAACCGTGCGGCCGGTGCCCATGCCGAGGACGAGGGTTTGCTCGGGGAGGGGAATCGGCGTGGCGAAGGTCAGTCCAAAAGTTCCATAGTTTGTGACCGTGGCAATGGAGTTGCCTGTATCCGACGGGCCGAGGCGGCGTTGGCGCGCGAGTTCGACGAGGCGGTGGTAGCGCGAGGCAAGGTCTCCGAGGGGATATTGGTCGGCATTCCGAATCACCGGCACAAGCACGCCGTCCTCCGCTTCGACGGCGAAACCGATGTCCACCGAGGGCGGGTGGACGATGCTGTCGCCGATGAGGCGGCCGGCGGGGGCGCTGTTTTCGGCGAGGGCCAAAGCCAGGGCACGGAGGGCGTAGAGCGCCGGGCCGGGCTTGGCGGGATGCGATTTGCGGTGGGCGAGAAGTTTGTCGAGCTGGATCGGAGTGCCGACGGTGGCAAGCGGGCGGGTGCAACTGCGGATCATCGCGTCCGCCACGGCCTTTCGCATCGGCGAGGCGGGCGTGATCTTGTTTTTCTCGATGCTCTCCATGAAGCGCTCGAGGTCTTCGATGGTGACGCGTCCCCCGGCTCCGCTGCCGGCGATGCCCGAGAGGTCCGAGGCGCGAAGGCCGAGCTCCACCATGCGGGCCTTCATGCGTGGCGACATGTAGGTGACGCCGCCAGCGTGGGCTGGCACTGGCAAGCCGCCGGGCA
The DNA here is from genome assembly GCA_964403605.1 of uncultured Chthoniobacter sp. Lineage (GTDB taxonomy): Bacteria > Verrucomicrobiota > Verrucomicrobiia > Chthoniobacterales > Terrimicrobiaceae > UBA967. Next base: position 9,129 of record CAYOGR010000041.1, on the reverse strand, counting down.
CGGTGGGTTCGACTTTTTGAGGAGGCGGGGTGTGGTTTTCGACGCGTTTCTTGGCCGGCTTGCGTCCCGGTTTTTCGACCTCGTCGAGACCGAGGCGTTTGGCCTCCTCGGCGCTGATTTCGATTTGGCCAAGGATCGCGCCGACCGGGTAGCTGGTGCCGATTTCAGCCGAAAGTTCCTTGATCGTTCCCGAGCAGGGCGCGGTGACGGCCATGACGGCTTTGTTGGTTTCCACCTCGATCAAATCGGTGTCGGCCTGGACGGTGTCTCCCGCGTTGAAAAGAATCCGAACGATGGTCGCCTCGGCAATCGATTCGCCGAGTTGGGGCATTTGAATGGGAACTTGGGCCATGGTCAGAGGTCGAGAAGACGCCGCGCGGCGGCGGCGATGGTGGAAGCGGTCGGGCGGTGGACCGACCAAAGATCTGGGTGGTAGGGAACCGGTGTGTCTTTCGCATTCACGCGAATCGGTGCGGCGTCGAGCAGGCCGAAGCCTTCGGTGGTGACGCGGGAAACGACCTCGGCGGAGACGCCGCCCCAGGGCCATTCCTCGCTCACGACGAGCAAACGCCCGGTGCGCGCGACAGAGGCCAAGACAGTGTCGGTATCGAGGGGTTTGACGCTGCGGAGATCGACGACTTCGAGTTGGTAGCCGTCCTCGGCGAGTTCGGTCGCGGCGGCGAGGGATTCGTGGAGCATGGCACCGTGGGTGACGATGGTGGCGTCGCGCCCGGTGCGGGCGATGCGGGCCTTGCCGATCGGCAGAGAGGTCTCGGGGAGGGTCTCGGCTTTGAGGTGGTAGTAGAGAAACTTGTGCTCGCAAAAAACAACGGGGTCATCGAGCGATACCGCCTCGAGAAGCATCGTGTAGGCGTCCTCGACCGTGGCGGGAGTCACGACGACCAGGCCGGGCCAGTGCGCGTAGATGGCTTCGAGGCTTTGGCTGTGGAACGGGCCGCCGCCCGAGGTGCCGCCGGAGGGCAGGCGCACGACGATGGGGCAGGGGACGCCGGTGCGGTAAAAGAGAGTCCCGGCGTGGTTGACGATTTGGTTCAGTCCGCAGGTCGAAAAATCGGCGAACTGCATTTCCACAATCGGTCGGGCGCCTTCGATGGCGGCACCGATCGCCATGCCCACGATGGCATCCTCGCTCAACGGGGCATCGAGCACGCGGCCGGGAAATTCGGCGGCGAGATTTTTGGTGGCTTTGAACGCCCCGCCGAATGTTCCGATGTCCTGGCCGTAAAGAAACACCCGCGGGTCGGTGGCGAGCGCCTTTTGTTGGGCCAGTCGAATGGCTTCGAGGTAGGTGATCATACGGCGGCAAATTGCTCCCGGTATTCGGCTCGCGAGAGCGCGGCCCAGTCGTCCTCCTCGGGATCCGGCGACGGTTCGCGGCGCACGCGGTCGGCGGTGGTGTTGACCTCCTGCTCGGCTTCGTGCTGCCATTCGACGAGTTCCTCGGCGGTTTTCCAGCCTTGGTCGATGATGTGTTTTTGCGCCACCAGCAGGCAATCCGCGCCGAAGGGGGCGGCTTTCAAATTTTTGTCGAGATAGGAAAAGTCATCGTGCTCGCCGTGGCCGACGAGTCGCAGGAGGCTGGCGACGACGAGTTGGGGGCCGCCTCCTTCGCGCGCGGATTGAACCGCCTTGCGGAGGGTCTGGAGGCAATCGAGCAAATCGGTGCCGTCGGCCTTGTGGCCCGCGACGCCGTAGCCGGCGGCTTTGTCGAGCAGGTCGGCGCAGGCGTATTGGCGCGAGTTCGGCGTCGAGTAGGCATACTGGTTGTTCGCGACGACGACGACGAGCGGGAGTTTATCGACAGCGGCGGCGTTGAGGCCTTCGTGGAAAGCGCCCGTCGAGGTGCCGCCATCGCCGAGGCAGGTCGCGCCGACCACGCCGGTTTCCCCGCGCAGGCGGCGGGCGAGGAGTCCTCCCGCCACGGCTGGAACCATGGCGCCGAGGTGGCTGATCATGGCGTAGTAGCCCTCGCGGGGACGGCCGCGGTGGATGTTGCCATCGCGCCCGCGCATCGAGCCGAGTTGCGAGCCGAGGTAGGTGCGGAGCGTGTCGAGAACCGTGTCGCCAAAAGCCAGTCGCCCGGCCTGGTCGCGGATGAGGGGGGCGAAAATGTCGCCCTTGCGGAGATGGATTCCCGTGGCGGTGCTGAGCGCCTCCTGGCCGCGGCCAAGGAAGACGCCACCCTTGATCATCCCGGCACGATAAAGGCTCGCGAGTTTTTCCTCCAGCACTCGGGAAAGAAGCATCACGCGGTAGGCCTTGAGGTAATCGGACTCGGTGACGGGTGCGATTGTCTTCGACATGTGGGGAGGTTTATAGAGGGAAGGCCTCGCGCCCTGCAAAGCATTCCTTCTCGGGAATGCGGGCCGGGTCGGTTGAGCTTGCCTCTTGGGGCGGCGCGGCTAGAAAGCGGCCCCTATGATTACCTACTGGCTCTGGATTGTTGCCTCGCTTGTTCTGCTGTATTTCGGGGCGGAGGGGTTGGTGCGCGGCAGTGCCTCGCTGGCGCTCCGGTTGGGGCTCACTCCTTTGGTGGTCGGTCTGACCGTCGTGGCGATGGGGACGAGCATGCCCGAGGTGATGGTCAGCGTAAAAGCCACTCTGGCCGGGCGCGGTGATCTGGCCGTCGGAAATGTGGTGGGTTCGAATCTTTTCAACATCGGAGTCATCCTTGGCCTCACGGCGCTTCTTTCCCCGATGAAAGTGCAATTTCAGCTCATAAAAATCGATCTGCCGATCATGGTGGCGGTGAGTTTGGGAATGGTCGCGATTTTGTGGGATGGAGCGGTCGGGCGAGTCGAGGGCGCGGTTCTCTTTGGCGGGTTGATTGCCTACATCGTTGGCAATATTTGGCTCGCCCGACGCACGGCCACCAAGGAAGTGGAGAACGAATTTGCGGAAGGCGTTCCGGCGCGATCCGGCTCGGTTTTGCTCGATGGGCTTTTCATTCTGGGAGGGCTGGGAATTTTGGTGATCGGAGCGAGGTTGCTTACCGACAACTCGGTGGCGCTGGCGAGATCCTTCGGCGTGAGCGAGGCCGTGATCGGGCTCACCATCGTGGCCGCGGGAACGAGCGTGCCCGAGTTGGCCGCTTCGATTGTGGCCGCCATGAAAAAGGAGCCGGACATTGCATTGGGAAATGTCATTGGCTCGAACATTTTCAACATCCTTGGAATTTTGGGCATCGCCTCGCTGGTGGCACCGCTCACCGCGCCGGACATCAGCCGCTTCGACCTCTGGGCGATGGTGGCGATCGCAGCGGCGCTGATCCCGATCTTGTGGACCGGCCTCCGCGTTTCGCGTGTTGAAGGCGCGGCGCTCTTCGCGGCCTATTGCGGCTATGTTTATTTCCTCTGGCCTAAGTGAGCCGAGCGGAGCGCGAGCAAGTCGAATTTCAATATTCTCACGGCTCCTCGCGCTTCCGGCCTAGGAGGATTCCGCAGCCGAGCGTCAGGAGGCAGGTGAGGGGATAGAGCCAGGCGAAGTTGAGCTTCGGGCGAAGGGAGGCGGCTTGCTCGGGGGTGAGGAATTCCAAGGCGGTGAGGATATTGTAAAGGTCGGGGCGGATCCAGAGGACGAGGGCGATCGAGAGGGCGGTCCCGATCAAGACGCCCCGGATGTCACGGCGAACGGGGCTGATGGCGAGAAGAAACGCTCCGAGCATGGGGCCATAGGTGTAGGTGACCATGCCGAAGGCGAGGCTGAGGAGGTTGATTTCGCCGCGCACGGCTTGGAGGCCAATCGCCACGGCGATGAGGGCGAGTCCCCACAGGACGACGCAGACGCGCGATTGCCGGACGAGTTTTTGCTGGTCGGTGTTCTCAATGCCTTGGCGGGCGTGGACGAGGGAGAGTGTGGTTTGAGAGAGGGCGGCGAGAGCGGAGTCGAGGCTGGAAATGGCGGCGGCAAAGGCACCGGCGAGGATGAGTCCGGTCAGGCCCGGGGGAAGAACGGTGGTGATCCAGACGGGGAAAACGGAGTCGGGATCCTTGGCAAATTGGGCGGCTTCGGCGGCGCTGGGCGGGTGCTGGAGGTAGTAAACAAAAAGCGCCGCGCCGACGAGGAGCATGAGGACGGTGACCAAAAGCGAAATGCTGCTGGCGATGATCGCCTTCGAGGCGTCGGCGGCGGAGCGGCAGCAGAACATGCGCTGGGCGTTGAGTTGGTCGGTGCCGAACGCGGCGAGGTTTTGGAACGGCATGGCGAGGAGGCCGACCCAGAGCGTGAATTGCACATCGGGATTCGTGCTGAGGTCGAGGAGGCGGAGTTTCCCGGCCTCCCCGGCGGCGCGGAGGATTTCGGAAAAGCCGCCGTCGATTTGAAAAATCATGACCCCCAGCGCCGTGAGACCGCCGCCGATGAAAACAAAAAATTGGATTACATCGGTCCAAATGACGGTCGTCATTCCTCCCATCAGGGTCCAGGCGATGGCAAAAACACCGATGATGGCGATGCACCATTCGAACGGCAGGCCTGTGACGGTCCAGAGAATCAGGGCGGTGACGAGGAGGCGGACGCTCTGGCCGAGAATGGATCCGAGAAAAAAGAGCCAGGTGGTGAGCGTGCGCGCGCCGGGGCCGAGGCGCTGCTGCATGTAGTCGTAGGGGCTGAAAATCCCGCGCTCGTAGAAAACTTTGACGAACCAGATGCCGACAATGACGCGCGCCATGATCGAGCCGATACCCCATTGGAGGTAGGTGAAATCGCCTCCCGCGGCGAAGACCATCCCGGGGACTCCCACAAAGGTGATGGCGCTGATCTCGGTGGCCACGATCGACCCGGCGACGGCGGGCCAGGGGAGCGAGCGGCCGGCGAGGAAGAAATCCTTCATCGTCGATTGCGAGCCGCGCAGGCGGTGGCCGATCCAGGTGGTGAGGGCGAGGTAGGCGAAGAGAACGACCCAGTCGATCGTCAGAAAGTGGGTATGGATGCCTTCCATCGCGTCAGGCCCGGAGAGTCTTGACAAGAACGACGGAGTTCCGCCCGCTGGCCTCGTATTTTTTCAGCCGCGCGGGAGGGAGGGCGGAGGGCTCCGCCGCATGGAAACCACCTTTTTGCTGGAGGTAGTTGAAAGCCTGGGTGGAGAGGGCGAAGAGGCTCTTCACGCCCTTCTCGCGGGCCAGGTTTTCGACAAAGGCCATGAGCTTGCGGCCGTAGCCCTGGTTCTCATGCGCCTTGCTCACATGCAGGCAGGCAAGCTCGGCGCTGGCCTGCTCGGGATAAAGATGCAGGGCCACACAGGCCACGGGCGTGCGGTCGATTTCCAAGAGCCAGTAATCGGCGAGGTTCTCGACGATTTCGGTGCGCGAGCGCCGGACGAGTTCCTCGTTCTGGACCGACTGGCGGATGAGCGAAATCACGGAGCGGACATCCTTTTTGAAGATGCGGCGGATTTGCTGATACTCGTTCGAGTAAACCATCGTGCCGATGCCTTCGTGGCTGAAAATCTCGCTGAGGAGGGCTTCGTTGATCCCGCCGTTGAGCAAATGCGCGCGGGCGACGCCCTGCCGGCAGGCGCCGGCGCTGTTTTCGAGCTTCGACAAAATGCCCGGCGCGAAGTCGGCGCGGCGTTTTTTGACGAGTTCCTCGGCTTCGGAGATGGAAAGCTGGCGGGGCAGCGCGGAGGCGCTTGTGAAAGCACGGCCGGGAGCCAGGTAGAGGATCTTCGCGGCGTTGAGTTCCACGGCGACCTCGAGCGCGGTGCTGTCGGAGTTCACGCGATAGGTGCGGCCCTCGCCATCGAAGCCCAGAGGAGGCACGACCGGGATGATGCCCTCGTCGAGCAGGAGCTTGAGCGCCCGCACATCCACGCGTTCGACCTTGCCGGTGTATTGCTGGTCCACCCCGGCAAGAATGCCGGCGGGATGCGCGATGATGGCATTGATGTAGGCCGCGCGGAGATCCACGGAGGACAGGCCTTCCATGATCTCGTTCGTGAGCCGGATGGCGGCGTCGATGCTGATCTGGAGGGTGGCATGGTCTGTGATGCCGATTCCGTCGGAGTTCGTGATCGCGATTCCGCGATCCTCGGCGAGTTGCTGGATCTGGTGGCTCGCGCCATGAACGAGGACGACCTTGATGCTCAGCGAGCGCAGAACCGCGAGGTCGAGAAGAAGGTTGGGAAAATTCTCCGAGGCCGCCACCTCGCCGTCCACGGCGACCACGAAGATGCGCTCGCGGAAGAGCGGGACATATTGGAGGATTTCGCGCAGGTCGGAGACTTTCACGGCAGTGCGTGGGCTGTAGCAGATGAGCCGCCCGCGCACACTAGAAAATACACGAAGCGCCGGGGAATCGAAGTCCGTAAGCTCCCGGGTTTCCACTTTGCGCTTGCCGCTCCGTTGCGGGGGCGGAAGAGTTCGCATCCTGCGCACGCACCCAAGCCGGCGTGGCGAAATGGCAGACGCAAGGGACTTAAAATCCCTTATTCCGAAAGGAGTGTGCGGGTTCGAGTCCCGCCGCCGGCAGAGGGTGGCTTGAGACGCACGCCGATCTTTTTTAAGCAGGTTTTCTGAATTTTGGCCATCGACGCAAAAATGGAAGGGGTTGCAATCGCGGGTCTCGTGAACTAAAGGCAAAGCCTATGAGCACTCCCTTGTTAGCCATCTCCATGCCCGGCTGGCCCGAAATAATTTTCATCCTCGTGATCGTGCTGTTGCTTTTCGGGGCCAAAAAGCTTCCCGAGCTTGCCCGCGGCATCGGCCAGAGCCTTGGGGAATTCAAGAAAGCCCGCGATGAATTCGAGCGCGAAATCCACAAAACCGCCGCGCAAATCGAAATCAAGGAGGCTCCCGACAAGGAACCCCACAAGCCGGCCTGAGAAAAATCCGGCTCGCGAACGCTATGAAAATTTCCGTTCGTTCGACGGCGGTTCTTTTATTGTTTCTCTGCGTCGCCTCGGCGGCGGCCCGGGATGTTGTTTTCGTCCATTACAACCTCCAGAATTTCCTGCCTATGTCCCGCAAGGTCGGTGACCGGGTTGTCCCCGACTCCCCCAAGCCCGAAAAAGAGGTTCGCGCCCTGATTCGGGTGATCAAGGGGCTCAAGCCCGACATCCTTGGAGTGGGCGAGATGGGGGACCGGAAAATGCTCGCCGATTTCCAGTCGCGCCTGCGCGAGGCCGGGCTGGATTTTCCCCACCTCGAGTGGGTGAGGGGGGACGAGGGAAACGAACGGCACCTGGCGTTGCTCAGCAAATTTCCCATTGTGGCGCGCGATTCGAAGTCGGATGTGCCGCTGGAACTCGATGGCCTCCGCCACCGGATGGGCCGCGGCATTCTCGATGTCACCGTCCAGATCACGCCCGCCTACCGTTTGCGGTTGGTCGGTTTGCACCTCAAGTCCAAGCGCCCCGTTCCGATGTATGACCAGCAAAAATTCCGCGCCAAGGAGGCGTTGATCGTCCGCTCCCGCCTGAACCAAATCCTCTCCGCCTCCCCCGATCTGAATCTTCTGGTCTTCGGCGACCTCAACGACACAAAAAACGAATTCCCCGTCCGGGAGATCCTCGGCCCGCCTGGCGCGCCCGCGAGTTTGCGCGACATTTTTCTCCGCGACCGATACGGCCTCACATGGACGCATTTTTGGGCGAACGCCGATGTGTATTCCCGCATCGACTATCTGATGGCGAGCCGGGGGCTTTGGCCGGAAATCCAAACGGCGCGAAGCGGCATCGGTGCCACCCGGGACACCCTCGAGGCCAGCGACCATCGGCCGATTTACACCACCATCACCGCGGTGGAATGAGGTTCGGCCTGCTTCTTATTCTTACGGCCGGCATCGCCTTCGCCGCGCCGGATGACGAGTGGAAGGCGATTGTCGCGCTTGATGCCGGCCCCGGCGCCAAACCAAAAACCCTCCCAGAGGCCCGGGCACTTGCGAAAGCCCACCTCGGCCAACAGCAAAGGTTGGTTTCAGCATTTCTGGAAAAAAATCCCGGCGATCCCAGAAGCCATGAGGCGCGGATGCGGTTGGCCTCGCTGCTCGCCACCGCCGGCAAGATGGATGGCAAACAGTCCCAGGTGGACGAGGCCATGCGTCTTCTGCAGGCCTTGGAAAGGGAAAAGGCCGCGCCCCCCCAAGTCCGTGCCGAAGCCGGTTTCCGCCGCGTTTCGCTTTTGATGCAGAGCCTGCAAGGGCAGGAAAGCGAGCGCCGCCGCGACCTCGTGGCCGCCGCCCGCAACTTCCAAGCCCGCTTCCCGGGGGATCGACGCGTGCCGCGCCTGCTCGTGGAAGTCGCCACGGTTTGCGACAATGTCCCTTCCTTGAAACGGGAACTTCTCGAAGAAGCGCGCGGACTTTCCACCGAACCGGCCCTCAACCAGCGCATCGCCGACGACCTCCGCCGGCTCGGGCTTTTGGACAAGCCGCTGGAGCTTGAATTCTCCTCGCTCCAAGGCCGACGCTTCCACCTGGCCGCCCAGCGCGGCCGCATCGTCCTTCTTGTTTTCTGGTCTGCAGATTCGCTGCCCAGTCTCCTTTGGATCGAGGAATTCCGCCGATCGCTCGCCCGGCTCCCCGCCGACAAGCTTTTCCTCGCCACCATTTCGCTCGACCAAGACCAAGCACGCGTCCGCGAGACGATGGAAGGCTTGGGTATCTCCGACTGGCCCACCGCCTGTGATGGCGAGGGATGGAGCAGCCCCCTGGTCCGCGATCTCGGCGTCAATGCGCTGCCGACGGTCTTTCTGATCGACCAAAAAGGAATCCTGCGCGCCGTCAATGCCCGCAACAGCTACGAATCCTGGATCCGGAAGCTTCTCGTCGAGCGCGGGTGAGAATTTTTTTTGCTGGTCGACCACAAGGCGTCCAATCGCAGGGAATCGGTCCCTTTCCATTGGAAAAAACTCCCGCCACCATCGAAGGCAAACCTTAACGCCTCAAAGGAAGACCTCATCTTACTTTCAGGACGATCGCGCTCCCCTGCGAGGGGCAGTTGGTTTTGCCCCCACCGCTCCGATGCCAGAATGGCTTCGGCTTGGGCGGGTTTGTTGGCGAACCTCAAATCGCGCGCTTCGAGGGGTCTTGCGTCCCGTGGGCGGCTACGGCGAGCCACCCCTGCCATTCGCAGTCATTTTTTTCTCCGCGTCTCCGCGTCTTTGCGGGAGG
>CAYOGR010000040.1:0-17751 GCA_964403605.1 uncultured Chthoniobacter sp. | reverse complement strand
TCCCTCCACCGAAAAGCCTGCCCATCCGGTCATTTCGCTCGACTCCGGGACTCGTTTTTAGCGCGAATGCGGGGTTGACGCCCGGCGAGCGGGGCCGATAGGTTACGCGGCTCACGCAAACAAGCGTCATTACAACCCTTTCAAATCACTCCATGGAAACAGCGTCCCGACTCCAACAACTCACCCCCTCCCTCACCCTCGCCATCGACAGCAAGGCCAAAGCCATGCTCGCCGAGGGCATCGAAGTTTTCGGTTTTGGAGCCGGCGAGCCGGACATGGACACCCCGGACCACATCAAGGCCGCCGCGATCAAAGCCCTTGAAGAGGGCCGCACCAAATACACCCCCAGCGCCGGCATTCCCGAACTCCGCCAGGCGATCTCCCAAAAGTTTCTTAAAGACAACGGGCTCGATTACAAATCCAGCCAGGTCATCGTGAGCAACGGCGCCAAGCAATCCTGCTTCAACGCCATCGCCGCCGTCGTCAACGAGGGCGACGAGGTCATCATTCCCGCCCCCTACTGGCTCAGCTACCCCGAGATGGTTCGCATCGTCGGCGGCGAGCCGGTTTTCGTCCCGACCCGCGAGGAGAACAGCTGGAAGATCACTCCCGAGGATTTCGAAAACGCCATGACGCCCCGCACAAAGATGATCATCCTCAATTCGCCGGGCAACCCGACCGGATCCATCTACACCCGCGAGGAACTCAAGGCGCTCTCCGAAGTCGCCGCCGAGGAGGACATCTTCATCCTCTCCGATGAAATCTACGAAAAGCTCACCTACGACGGTGCCGAGCATGTGAGCGTCGCCTCGGTTTCCCCCGAAGCCTACGACCTCACCATCACCATCAACGGCTTCAGCAAAGCCTACGCGATGACCGGTTGGCGCCTCGGCTACCTCGCCGCTCCCGAGCCGATCGCCCGCGCGATCGATTCGATGCAGAGCCACATGACTTCGAACCCCTGCTCGTTCGCTCAATACGGCGCGCTCGCCGCGCTCACCGGCGACCAGCAATGCGTGGCCGACATGCGCGAGGAATTTGACATTCGCCGCCAATACATGTTCGAGCGCCTCACCCAAATCCAGGGCGTCAGTGCCGTTCGCCCGCAGGGTGCCTTCTATGTGCTCGCGAACATCAGCGCGCTCGGCCTCAAGTCCCAAAACTTCGCCGACCGCCTGCTCAGCAAGTCCAGCGTGGCCGTCGTTCCCGGCATCGCCTTTGGCGACGACCGCACCATCCGTCTGAGCTATGCGACCAGCCTCGACATCATCAAGTCGGGCATCGATCGCATCGAGGAATTCTGCCGCTCGCTGTAACGGCCTCCCGGAAATTCCATCTCCCGCGATGTCAACGGGGGTCATGAGCCGGTCGGGCGAACGCCGCGAAAACCTCGCGGCGCTTCTCGCCTCGGTTCTTATCCACCTTCTCCTGATCCTGGGAGTCGCCTTGTTCCTGCTTCGCGCATCCAGGGGCCCGGTTTCTCCCCCGGAAGCCCTCGAGGACGAACCGGTGCGCCTGACCATTCTTCCGCCCGCGCCGAAACCGACACCCAAGCCCCAATTCATCGCCACACCGAAGCGGGAAAACCTCGAACGCCGCCCGAGCAAGGACGCTGCCTTTGAATCGGACAACGACTCGCTCGCCGCCAGCGAAGCCCCTCCCACCGGAGCCGAGCCCATCCCCTCGCAGGAGGGACGCGAGGAGCCCGGCCTGCAATTCCAGGACCAGCAATACACGGCGGGCAGACTCGAGCAGCCCTCCCCAGCCGTCCAACAAACCCAGCCAGCCACGGCGGCGGAAATCCCGCCCGAGGCCGAGGCCCAACCCACTCCTCGCCTCACCCAGGATCTCGCGCTTCTTGAACCCCCGAAGCCAACGCCGCAGCCCAAGCCAACCCCCGAGAAAACAGCGAAGGAGACACCAACCCGACCCGCCTCGCCCGGCGGCTTCCAGCCCGAAACCCGCATCACCCGCCTTCGCGGCAACATCTCGAACCGTGGACGCTCCTCGGTGGAGGCGAACGCCACTCCGCTCGGGCGATACAAGAAGCAAGTCTCCGACGCCATCGGCTCGCGCTGGTATTACAATGTGAATTCCCAGATGGGCCTGCTGAACATAGGAACGGTCGAGATCCGCTTCCAAGTCCTTCCCGACGGCAAGGTAAAAGCTCCGCGCGTCCTCTCCAACTCGTCGAACGAAAGCTTCGCCTCCGTGAGCCTCGCCGCCGTCATCCAAGCGGAGATCCCCCCGATCCCGCCGGAACTCGTGGGCCTCCTCGAAAACGGTCGCCTCGAAATCGACTACTCGTTTACGATCCTCGGCAATCGATGAATTCCGCATCCACGCTTCAGACCATCCTCGGCTTTTTTGAAAAAGGAGGGCCCTTCATGGTCCTTCTCATCCTGCTTTCGATCATTTCCCTCACCGCGATTCTGCTCAGGGCGTGGCGCCTCCGCGAATCGATCATCATCCCGGGGCGCGTGGCCGGGGCCGTCGAGGACCTCAAGCCAGGCGACACGCTCGATGCGCTTTTCGTGGAAATGGAAAAACACCCCTCCGCCATCTCCCGGATTCTCGGCACGCTCCTCAACCACATGAACTGGTCGAAATCGGAAAACCTCGAGGCCGTTCAAACCTGCGCGCGCCACGAGATCGCGCGCATGGAGAAAGGCCTCGTTGTTCTTGAGATCGCCACCGGCGCCGGCCCGCTCCTCGGCCTGCTTGGAACGCTGTCCGGCCTCGTCTCGATTTTCGCGGAACTCGGCGGCTCCGGCGATCCCGTCATCGTCGCGCGTGGCATTTCCGAGGCGCTCAACACCACCATCGTCGGCCTCGCCGTCGCCGTGCCGAGCCTGATCGCCCACAGCTACTTCACCCGCCGCATCGAAATGATGGCCGTGCAAATGGAATCCATCGCCGCCGACCTCCTCGCCAAACTTTACCAACCCCCCGCCGGGGCCTGAGACCGGGATGCAGTTCTACACCCGCAAGCGCCGCAATCTCTTTGTCAATGTCGTCTCCCTCATCGACATTCTGGCCATCCTGTTGATTTTTTTCATTGTCACCACGACCTTCCGGAAAAAGCAGCCCCAACTTCAAATCAACCTTCCCGAATCCAAGGCCGCGGAAACCGCTCCGGCCGCAACCACCGAACCAGTCGTGCTCCGCGTCAAAAACGGCGAGGAAATATCTCTCGATGACAAACCCGTCCCCCTCGACCAGCTTCCCGCCGCGATCCAATCGGCCCGCGAGGCCCACCCCAAGCGTGGCATCGCCCTTCAAGCCGACCGCGAGGCCCCCTTCGGCGTGGTGGTGAAAGTCCTCGACGCCCTCAAACAGGCCGGCATCCAGGATGTGCCCGCTTTCACCCAACCCGAGCCAGGAAACCCATGATTCTCGACATCACCACCTTCGACCATCCCGCGCTTCGCACCCCCGGTGCCCGCATCGAAAAATTCGACGAGCGCCTCCGCGATCTCGCCAATGACATGATCGAGACCATGCGCGATGCCGACGGCCTGGGCCTCGCCGCCCAGCAGGTCGGCCGCCCGCTCCAGATGTTCGCCCTCGATGTGCCGCAGATGCCGAAACGCCCGAGTGCGATGCGCCAGAACGGAAGGCCCGTCGATTTCGAGGCCCTCATGCCCATGGTTCTGCTCAACGCCGAGGTCGAGGCCTCCGGAAAAATCGTCACTGAAGGCGAAGGCTGCCTGAGTTTCCCCGAGGTTGCCGCCGATGTGGCCCGCCCGCTCTCGGTTCTTGTGAAGGCGCAGTTGGTGGATGGTTCTAAAATCGAGTTCGAAGCCGACGGCCTCCTCGCCCGGGCCATCCAGCACGAACTCGACCACACAAAAGGAATCCTGTTCATCGACCGCGCCACCCCCGAAACCCGCGCCGAATTCGACCCATCGATCAGCCATCTCTCCCGTCCCCTGCCAATCTCCGCGTAGACTCGGCACCGCGTTGCCGCGCCGTTTTCATGCCCTGCCGCGACGGCCGAGCGCCCCTATTTTCCCGGCCCGCAGGCACGATGAGCAGCCCCAACCCGGACTCCGCGATTTGCAGGAAATCTGGTATATCGGATCCCGTCAGCCCAGGTCGTTGACAGGGCGGATCTCGTCGGCCGAGATGACCTTCTCGATGTCCAACAGGCTCTTCACCGAGTTTTTGATTTTTGCCATTCCGAGAATGTATTCGACCTGGATCGAAGCGCCGAAATCCGGTGCGGGTTCGATCTCTTCGGCCACGACATTGGCCACCTCCTCGACCGCATCCACGATGAGGCCGATGTTTTTCACTTCACCGCCCGCCATCGCGATCTGCACAACCACGATGCAGGTGCTCTCCGATATCTCGGCCTCGGACAGGCGGAGCTTCGCGCGAAGATCGATCACGGGTATCACTTTTCCGCGGAGGTTGATCACGCCTTTCACATAGGGCGGCATCTGCGGAACCATCGTAATGTGGAGCATCGTGATGATCTCCCGGACTTTCAAAACCGGAATTCCATAGGCCTCGTTGGCGAGGGAAAATGTAAGGTATTTTCCGGCGAGGCGGGCAGCGGGGTGCGTTTCGGAAGCGGTTTCCATGCCGTCAACCTAGCGGAACCCGATCCGGGATTTCCAGAGAAAAGGCGAGCCTCAGGCCGCGTGGGAGGCCGCCGCCCTTTCGCGGTTCAGCCACACCTTCGCAACGCTCTTCATCCGGGTCAGGATGTAGTAAACCGTCTGGCTTCGCTGGCGCACGAGGTCGGCTCCGACAATTTTCGGAACAAAGTCGGCGGGAACCTCCAAAACCTCCTCGGGCGTGCTGCCGGCGAGGCCCTTGCACAGGATGGAGGTCATCGCCTTGGTGAGCGTCTGAACCTGCGGGCCAAGCGTGATGCGGAATTCGCAGGCCCGGTCGGTTGAGATTTTCAGGAAAACCCCAACCGTGTCCGTGCATTCCTCATCCTTCCTCACATCCTCGAGAGCGAAGGCCTCGCCCTCACGCGGCGCATTTTTCGCAGCCGCGCCGGCATAGGAGATCAAGGCCTCGCGCTTTTCAGCGGGCGGGAGGCTCTCGAAGAGCGAAACGATTTGGGCGAGCTTTTCGGGGTAGTCCATTTCTCAACCCCGCTCGATCGGCGCGCCGACACGGTTGCCCCACTCGGTCCAGGAACCGTCGTAGTTGCGCACATTTTTGTAACCAAGGAGGTAGGTGAGGACGAACCAGGTGTGGCTCGAGCGCTCGCCAATCCGGCAGTAGGCGATCACATCCTGGCCGGGCTGGAGTCCCGCCTCCTCCTCGTAGATCGCATGAAGCTCGGCCGCGGACTTGAAAGTGCCGTCCTCCTTGACCGCCATCTTCCAGGGAACGCTCGCCGCGCCGGGCACATGGCCCCCGCGCAGAACGCCCTCCTGTGGATACTCGGGCATGTGGGTGACCTCGCCCCGGAACTCGCCGGGCGAGCGGACATCGATCAAGGGGAGACCCGCGCGGCTGTGGGCGAGGGTTTGGTCGAAGTAGGCCCGGATCTCGGCGTCGCGGCGTTCCGACACGGGTTCGTAGTGGCCTTTCATAAAATGGGGCACGGCGCGGGTAAGGTGACGGTTTTCCGCGACCCACTTGTCGCGCCCGCCGTCCATGATTTTCACCTTGTCATGGCCAAAAAGCCGGAAGGTCCAAAGCGCGTAGCACGCCCACCAGTTTGACTTGTCGCCGTAGAAAACCACGGTCGTGTCGTTCGAGATGCCGTGGCGCACGCAGAGGTCGGCAAATTGCGCCGGGGTGACATAGTCGCGGATCGTCTGATCCTGCAGGTCGGCACGCCAGTCGATATGCACCGCGCCTTGGATGTGGCCGGTGTCGTAGAGCAAATAGTCCTCGTTGCTTTCCACAAGCCGCACGCCGGGGTCCGACAAATGCTCGGAGACCCACTGCGTCGTGACGAGGGTCTCGGGATGGGCATAGTTCTTGTCAATCATGGTGGGCATTAACGGCGAAGCCGAGCCCCGGCGCAAGAGGCAATACCCCCCACCGGAGTCAAAATCGGCAACAAAGCGCCAACGGGGGCGGGGCCTCGCTTCCTGTGATCGGAACGGCGCGGCAGCGCCTGAAGCTTGGGATGACACGGAGGTCATCCCTCCAAGGATTCGCACGGAATCGCGCGAACGGCGCGGCAGCGCCTTTTCGAAAAATGCGACTGGAGGGCGTCGCTCCGTCGGCGCCCAATTTTGCGGCAGAGCCGCCCCGATCTCGTCCAAGGGGGCGTCCCATTACGCACGCACGCGGAGCCACACTCCCCAGGTTCGAACGGCGCGGCAGCGCCTGAAGCTTGGGATGACACGGAGGTCATCCCTCCAGGTTTTAAATCAGAACGGGATGTCGTCGTCGGGCTCGCTGGACGGGGCGGGGCGGGAGGGCGGGGCACTGCGGCGGGGGGCCGGGGCCTCATGGCTTTCGTGTTCGCTGCCGCCGCCACCGGAGGGCGCAGGGCGTGCACCGCCTTCGGAGCGGCCGCCGAGGAGTTGGAGATTTTCGCCGACGACCTTCATGCGGCTGCGCTTCTGGCCGCTGGTTTTGTCCTCCCAGGTGTCCATGCGAAGGCGGCCTTCGACATAGACCGGACGGCCTTTCTTGGCGTATTCCCCGGCGATTTCGGCGAGGCGGCCCCAGAGCTCGACATCCACGAAGGTGGTCTCCTCGCGCTTCTCGCCGCTGTCGAGGGTGTAGTTGCGATTAATGGCCAGGCCGATATCGGTCACGGCACTGCCTTTCGAGGTGAATTTTACTTCGGGATCGCGGGTGACATTTCCGATGAGGATGACTTTGTTGACATTGGCCATGGCGGGGGCTCCTTCGAAGGGTTAGGCCGCGACGGCCTCGGCGGCCTTTTTCGCGGGAAGTTTCAGGTAGTTTTGCAGCAAGACCTCGCTGTCGAGGGCGAGCTTGGCGCGCATGGCGTCGAGCGCGGTCGGGGCGGCGCTGAAAACGACATTGATGAAGTAGGCGCTCGTGAGGTGGCGCGTCTCGTAGGCGAGTTCGCGTTTCTCGAGGCGCTGGACCTGCTCGATGGCGGCTCCGGCGGCCTGGAGGGTTTTCTCGAGGCGTTCGATGGTTTCCTTGACGGTTTCTTCTTTTCCGCGCGTGTTGAGGGCGAGGAGGGCTTCGTATCGGTTCATGGTTCCTGGTTTCTTTGGTTGAATTGATTCATGGCGGCGTCCATCCCGTGGGCGTTCGCATATTCGAACGCGTCGGAGGCGCGGTTCACGGATTCCGCAACAGCGGGCATCTCGTCCGGCTCGAACTCCCCGAGGACATGGTCGGGAAGCGCGGTATCGCCCGGGCGGCCGATCCCGACGCGGAGGCGCGGGATTTTCTCGGTGCCGAGGTGGACGAGAATGGAGTCGAGGCCGTTGTGGCCGCCGGCGGTTCCCGATTTGCGGAGGCGGATCATGCCCAGCGGGAGCGCGGTGTCGTCGAGAACGACCATGACCTGCTCGCCGGGAATTTTGTAATACTTGGCGAAATCTCCGACGGCCTCACCGCTGAGGTTCATGAAGGTTTGGGGCTTCATGAGCGTGCGGCCGGCGATCTTGGCGGTTTCGGAGTTCCACTGGGACTCGAAGGAGAACGCCGCCAGCGAACGGCGCGCCAACTCGTCGGCCACAAGGAAGCCGATATTGTGGCGCGTGTTCCGGTATTTCGGGCCGGGATTGCCGAGGCAGGCCACGAGCCGGAATGCGGCGGGATTCTCCACGGGCCAGGGATTATTTCTTCGCCTCGGCGCCTTCCGCGGCCTTCTTCTCCTTGATGACCTCGGGAGAGGCGGCTTCGCCACCAGCGGCGGCGGGAGCTTCAGCGGAAACGGAGGGTTCGGCAACGATGAAGACGGTCAGGTCCTCGTTGTCCTCGACGGAGACACCGGCGGGCAGCACGATGTCGCGGATGTGGATGGAATCACCGACCTTCAGGGCGGAAACATCCACAGTGAGGATCTCGGGGAGGTTTTGGGGAAGGCAACGGACGGTCAGCGAGCGAATGCTCTGCTCGAGAAGACCACCGAAGTTCTTCACGCCATCCGCCTCGCCGACGGACTCGACCGTGACGCTGGCGGTGATTTCCTCGGTCATCGAAACGGCTTGGAAATCGACATGAAGGATGTCGCGGGCGATCGGGTGGTGCTGGACTTCCTGGATCAGGGAAAGCTGGTTGGTTTTTTTGGAACCGTCCTGGATCTCGAGTTCGACAAGAATGTTTTCGCCGACGGCATGGGAGAGGAGCACTTCGAGATCGCGGTGGGAGACCTCGAGGTTCGCGGGCGTCGTTTTGTTGCCGTAGATGACGGCGGGAACGGAACCGCGGGCACGGACGCGTTTGACGGAATTGCGACCGCTTTCGAGGCGGGGACGCGCGGAGAGTTTAACTTGCTTGGCCATAGTATGGGTTGATTGGATTATTTGAGTTCAAAGAGCGAACTGACGGACTCGTCGTCGTGGATGCGCCGGATGCCTTCGCCAAGCAGGCCGGCGACGGAAAGTGCCGTGATTTTGCTGCCGGGCGCGAGGCGTAACGGAACGCTGTTTGTCGATATCAACTCCTTGAGATCGGAGTCCTTCAAACGCTCAATGGCCAAATCTGTCAGCACCGAATGGGAAATACCAGCATAAATATCAAGGGCACCGTGCTGCTTGAGCATCCGGGCGGCGCTGGTGATGGTGCCGGCGGTTTCCGTAAGGTCGTCAACGATCAGAATATTCTTGCCGGCGACATCGCCGATGATGTGCGAGGCCTCGGTCTCGGTGGCGCTTTTGCGCTGCTTCACGACGATGGCCATGCGGGTGCCAAGGGCGCTGGCGTAGGCGGAGGCCATTTTGACGCCCCCCACATCGGGCGAAACAACGATCAAATTCTCTATCCGAAGCTTGCGAATGTGCTCCACCATCACCGGCAGGGCGTGGAGATGGTCCACCGGAATGTCGAAAAACCCCTGCAACTGCTGCGCATGGAGATCCATCGTGAGCACGCGGTTCACCCCCGAGGCGACGAGCAGGTTCGCAACGAGTTTGGCGGTGATGGGCACACGGGGCTGGTCTTTGCGATCCTGCCGGGCGTAGCCGAAAAACGGGATCACGGTGGTGATGCGCGCCGCGCTCGCGCGACGGGCGGCATCCACCATGATGAGCATTTCCATCAGATTGTGGTTCGTCGGCGGGCAGGTCGGCTGGATGATAAACACATCCCGGCCCCGGATGTTGTCGTTGATTTTGACGAAGCTCTCGCCGTCGGGAAAGGAGCTTACGGACGCATTGCCGAGTTCGACTCCGAGGTATTCACAAATTTCACGCGCCAGCGCCGGGTGGGCGTTGCCGGTGAAGATTTTCATCTCCAGTTTGTTTGCGGGTGTCATTGGGCTTGCGGGCAACGCGGCTGCGGTATGGGTATGGCGGGTGGGTTAGTTGGCGAGAGGTTCGGGTTTCGGGGGCGGCTCCAAGGGAATGGTCGGCTCGATGCGGGTCTGAGCCAGGCGGTTCAAGTAGGCCTCCTCCATCAGGTCGCATTTTTTGGCGAGCGATTTGTCGATCTTCTTCATCTTGCGGAAAAGAGCCCGGTAATACTCACGATAGGCCGCGCGCTCCCCTTCGAAGGTCCTGGCCGTCTCGGCTTTTTCGCGGAGCGATGCGATGGCGGCATCCTTCTCGGCCTTGGTCCGGACTTCGCGATAGAGAACCTTGAGTTTGCGATCCGCCTCATCATCAGAAGGCCCGGCGGTTCGCGGGTCGATCGAGGAGATTTCGGGGGGCGGGCCGGGCATGAGGGCGTTCGGATCCACAAAATCCTGGTCGCTCTCGGTCGAGGCGGGCATTTCTCCGGTGAGGCTCAAATCCTGCTCGATCAAAAGCCCCTCGGCCGGCTGGCCGGCTTCACCCGGAATGCTCAAAAATTCCTGATCGGTGAGCGTCATGGTCTCGGTGGCCTGCGCCTCGGCGGGAGCGGCAACCGGTTCGGCTTCGAGCGCGGGCTGGGAAGCCGCCTCCTGCGCAAAAGCCGCCAGGGAGGAAATCGAACAAAAAACGAGCGTGATGGTAAAGTGGCGCATTCCGTGGTCGCGCGAGCGGCGCGGCTTGTCATCCCAGCAATTTTGGGGTGACTTGGCAAGCTGATGAATCCAGATCAAGCCGATTCCATCCGCGGCCCACTGGAGGCCGCGCGGGCGATGCGCCGACGGCCGGGGTTCTCGTTCCTGGATTCCGCGATGGCCCGACCGGGGGCGGTTTCAATCCTTGCCTGCGAGCCGGATCTGGTGCTGCGCGGAAGGAATTGGGCGGCGCTCGAAAGCGAACTCCTAAACCGCGCGCGGGCCGAGACGGAGACGGGTTTCCCCGACGGGGCGGCGATTGGATGGATCGGTTACGACGGCGAGTTTCACTTCGCCTTCCACGAGCAGCTGCATGTTTTTCTCCACGGCGAAAACCGTTGGATCAACCCGCCGGAGGAGTTCGAGCCGGCGGCGGCCGGTAAACCGCTCCGCATCGACTTCCGCCCGCAGGTCGAACGCGGGGTTTTTGTCGAAATGGTGCGGCGTGCCAAAGAATGGATCGCGGCGGGGGACATTTACCAGGTGTGCCTGAGCCATCCGTTTTTTGCGCCGCCGAGTGCGAGGGCATGGGATTTCCACGAAGCGCTGCGGCGTGTTTCCCCCGCGCCGTATTCCTCCTATCTGGACGGAGGCGGCACGCAAATCGTCTCGGCCTCGCCGGAGTGCTTTCTTCAAATGTCGGGGCGTCACATTCTCACCCGCCCGATCAAGGGCACGCGCCCGAGGAAGGCCGATCCACTCGGCGACCGGCTCAGTTCCGAGGAATTGAAAGCCTCGGCCAAGGAGGCTGCGGAGCTGGTCATGATCACCGACCTCGAGCGCAACGACCTCGGGCAGGTGTGTGAATACGGCAGTGTCTCGGTTCCCGAACTTCTGCACCTCGAGGCCTACGAGCAGGTCTTTCATCTTGTCTCGACGGTCGAGGGCCGGTTGCGCCCTGGCGTATCGCATGTCGAGGCGCTCCGCGCGTGTTTCCCCGGCGGGTCGATCTCCGGAGCTCCAAAAAAGCGGGCCATGGAAATCATCTCCACCCTCGAACCGTTCCCGCGCGGCCTCTACACGGGGGCCATCGGGTATTTCGGCTTCAATGGGCAGAGCCGTTTTTCCATGGCGATCCGCACGGCGGTTTTCGAGCCGGAGCGCTCCCACTTCCATGTTGGCGCGGGGATCGTCGCCGATTCGGACGAGGAAAGCGAATGGCGGGAAACTTGGCACAAGGCCGCCGGGCTGTTGATGGCGGCGGGGGCCGATCAGGCCCGCTGAGCCGAAAGAAGCGCGGCACCGAAAACCCCCGCGCTATCGCCGAGGAGGGGGCGCAGGATTTTGGTTTTCAACTCCGGGTTGAAAAGATGGCTTTGGATCGCCTCGCGGACCGGCTGCCCGTAAAGCAAAGGAATGTTCCCCACCCCGCCGCCGATCACAAGGGCATCGGGGTCGAGGATGTTGATGACGGCGGCGATCGCCTGGCCGAACTTGTCCCGGAGCCGGTCCATCGTTCGAAGCGCGAGGGAATCCCCCGCATCGGCACGCTTGCGGATCTCGGGCAGTTTCAAATCCTCCCCGCCGGATTCCCGGTGGAACCGCTCGAGCGACGGGCCGGCCAGAACTGTTTCGACACAGCCGCGCCGACCGCAATAGCAGGGCCGATCCTCGCCGGGGATCGGGTTGTGCCCCCACTCGCCGGCGATGCCGTGCAGACCATTGAGAACTTTCCCCTCCACACAGATTCCTCCACCGACACCGGTGCCAAGAATCAGGCCGAGGACCACATTCTCACCCCTCCCCGCGCCCCAGAGGCTTTCGGCGAGGGTGAAACAATTCGCGTCATTGGCCATGGCGACCTTCATGCCAAGGGCGGCTTCGAGATCGTCGCGCAGCGGACGGCCGTTCAGGCAGGTGGTATTGGAGTTTTTGAGCTGGCCGGTTCGCGGATCGACCGCGCCGGGTGTGCCAATGCCGATCCGCGCGGGGCGGGTGCGGCCCGAGGTTTCCTCGGCCATGGCGACGAGCGAAACAATCTGAGAAACAATATGGCTGTAGCCTTGAAGGGCCCCGGTGTCGCACCGGCGGCGAACCAACGCCTCCCCGGGCTTGTCTGGATCGCACAGCGCGATCTCGATTTTCGTGCCCCCCAGATCAATACCCCAGAGCAGGGAGTCCGGGTTCACGCCGAGACGCGCATCGGCATGATCACATAGAGGAAGGGAGTCTGGATCTTGAGGACTCCCGGGCTCATTTCATCGATCAGCTCCAGAAAAATCTCGTCGTTCGGAAGGTTGCGGAGGGGGTCCATGAGGAACTCGGGATTGAACGCGATCGAGATGTCGCGGCCCTTGTAGTTGATGGACATCGATTCCTTGGCTTCGCCGACATCCGGCGTGTTGGCCGTGATGTCGAGGTTGTTTTTGGTGAAATTCAGGCGCACCGAGCTGGTCTTGTCGTTGCTGAGGATCGAAACGCGGCGGACGCAGTTGTGAAACGCCTCGCGCTCGAGCGTGATCCGCTCCTTGGCCTCTCCGGGGATGACCTGGCGGTAATTCGGGTAGTTGCCTTCGACAAGCTTCGATACGAGCTGGGCCCCGTTGAGTTCAAAGGAAACGAGATTCGCGGAACTCGTGATCACGACATCGCCATCCTCGCCGAGCAGGCGCTGGAGTTCGGTGACCGCCTTGGTGGGCAGGATGAAATCGCGCTCGTGGCTCTTCGGAAATTCCAGATCGCTGTCGAAAAGGGCGAGACGGCGTCCGTCCGTCGCGACGAGCGTGAGTTTGTTGTCCAGAAGCGAAAACAGAATTCCGTTCAGAACAAACCGGGCCTCGTCGCTCGAAATCGCATAGGAGGTCTTGCGGAGACCATCCTTGAGTTCCGCCTGGCGGATGGTGAGGGAATTCGGCTCCTCGAACGCGGGGAAGGCGGGGAACTCCTCTTTGGGCAATCCGAAAATCTTGAAAAAACTCGCGCCGCAGCGGATGGACGCGGCATTTTTGGAATCCACATCGAGGATGATTTCGGAGCTGGGCAATTCGCGGATGATCGAGACCAGCTTGCGGGCCGGCAGCGTGGTGGAGCCGCTTTTTTCGACCCGGGCCTCGACGCGGCAACGGATGCCAACCTCCAGATCGGTGGTGGTGATCCACAAACCCTCTTCGTCCGCCTCCAAAAGGGCATTGGTAAGAATGGGAAGTGTGGGGCGGTTGCTGACGACATTTTGTGTGCGCTGCAACCCCTCGAGGAGGGCTTCTTTGGTGACCGCGATCTTCATGGGATTGGGGGTGAGGAATAGGGATTCGACCTTGGGCTGTCAACCGCGACTTCAGCCAAGCGCTTGGGCGAAACCAGCGGCGGGCAACCTCGTTTCAAATCACTTTTTCAAGTTCACAAACGGGTGTGTCTACCCTCCACCGGTCAGCGATACAGCGGACCGAAATTCGCGCAGGCACGGAAGTCGGCGCCCTCGGCATCGGCGGTTCCGAACGCGGTCCAGGCCGCCGGGCGGAAAAGTTGCGAACCGTCGAGGTTGTGCATGTAAACCGGGATGCGGAGGATGCTGGCGAGCGAGACGAGATCCGCGCCGATGTGGCCGTAGCTCATCACGCAGTGGTTCGCGCCCCAGTTGTTCATCACCGAGTAGGTATCGCGGAAGGCACCTGTGCCGTTGAGGCGTGGCACAAACCAAGTCGTCGGCCAGGTCGGATTGGTGCGCTCCTCGAGGACGCGGTGGGCTTTTTCAGAAAGCTCGATCGTTTCCCCTTCCGCGATCTGCAAAGCCGGGCCGAGGCCGGAGACGAGATTGAGCCGGTAGATGGTCGCGGGCATTCCGCCCTTGGTGGCGTAGCGGGTGCTCCAACCGCCGCCCGGGAAATACTCGGTGATCGAGGGATGCCAGCTCGTGGCTTTGAGGCAGGCTTTCACCTCGGCCTCGGAGATGTCCCAGAAAGGTTTCATCGCGGGCTTGCCGTCGATCGTCTGTTCGCCGCACCCGTCGAGCGCGGCCGGGCCGGAGTTGATGAGGTGCAGAAGGCCGTTCGAAGCGGCTTCGGGGACTTTCTCGCCCGAGACGCGCGCGATGGCGTCGGCGCTCCAGTAGGTGCGGAGGTCTGCAAAAACCTGCGCGGTATTGGTGAGGAGGTTGCCGAAAAGCATGGCCGCGCCGTTGAGCGCGTCGTTTTCCGTGGCGCAGATGTAAGGCGCGCGGCGGCCGTTCCAGTCGAACGAGGAATTCAGGATCGCCTCGAGAAAATCCCCGTTCGGCATGTGGTCGGTCCACTGGCGCTGGCCTTGGAACCCGGAGGCGATGGCGTGGCGGCCTTGCGCCTCCTCGCCGAAGCCCATCTTGGCGAGCTTGGGATTGCCGACCATGAGATCGCGGGCGATCAGGGCCATCTTCACACTCGTCTCCCACTCGATATCAAGCTGCTTGCGCGAGCGTTTCTTCGCGGGCGAATTCCAGTCCTTGCCCTCCTTGCAATGCGCCTTCACCCATTTCAGAGCCTTGGCGAATTCGACCTTGTCGTAGATGCCCCTCTCGATGCGGCGAATGAACTCGGTCATGTCTACCGACTCGACCCGCATGCCGAGCCATTTTTCGAAGAGGGCGGGATCGACGATGGATCCGGCAATGCCCATCGAGGTGCCCCCCATCGCGAGATAGGAACGGCCGCGCATCGTCGCGGTCGCCAGGCCGGCGCGGGCGAAACGGAGAATTTTTTCCGCGACATCAGAGGGGATTTTCTGATCCCCGGCATCCTGGACATCGCGTCCGTAAATTCCAAAAGCAGGCAGCCCTTTTTGGGTGTGCGCGGCGAGGACGGCGGCGAGGTAGACCGCACCCGGGCGCTCAGTGCCATTGAAGCCCCAAACGGCTTTGGGCGTGTGCGGGTCCATGTCCATCGTCTCGGAGCCATAGCACCAGCAGGGCGTGACGGTGAGCGACACGCCGACATTCTCGCGGCGGAACTTCTCGGCGCACGCGGCGGCCTCGGCCACACCACCAATGCAGGTGTCGGCGATCACGCATTCGACCTCCTCGCCAGTGTGGTGGCGGAGGTTCGAGGAAATGAGGCGGGCGGTATTCTTCGCCATCGCCATGGTTTGTTTTTCGAGGGATTCGCGAACGCCGCCGAGGCGGCCATCGATCGTGGGGCGGATTCCGATTTTGGGAAGTGTGGGCATGGTTGGGTCGGGTGGAGGTTTTAAGAAATGCCACGCTCCGACAATCGCGGGACGAATGGAATGGACGGAACTAACCGGCTAATAGATAAATTTGATCTATGAAAATCCCGAACACACCACCGGGATATGTCGCCTCCCGCATCCGCAAGGGGCGTTATTTTTTTCCCGGCGCCGAGGATTTCATCAAGCAATCCGGGCTGGTTTGCGCGGGCTGGGAGGAATGCCATGCGGACTTCGAAATCCAGCGCCCATCGTTCCGATACCACGCGCTGGAATTGATCGTCGGCGGGGACTGGTTGGCCCGTTTCGGTGGACGCCGCAGACCCATCGGGCCTGGAACAGTTCTTCGTTACGGCCCCGGGGAATCCTTCAGGCTCGCCGCCTCGGGACGCGGCCCCCATCTCAAATACTTTCTCAACCTCTCCGGCCCCGCCGCCCCGCGGCTTCTCGATTCGGCGGGAATTCGAAGGCTGTCGTGCTTCCACCTCTCCCACTCGGGGAGGATTTCGGATCTCTTCGAGCAATTGATCTCCTGCGCGGAGCTGCCCTCCACCCGCCGCCGACCCGTGGCGCGCGCCCTCGTGGAATCGCTTCTGCTCCGCGCCGGGGCGCAGCGTTTGGAGAAAAAAACCGCCGCTCCGCCTACCAACCCGGCCTTCACGCGCTGCCGCTCGCACCTTGAGTCCCATTACCCGGAAATCCCCTCCATTTCCCAGGCCGCGCGGGATTGCCATGTCACGCCTGAGCATTTTTCCAGGCTCTTCCGGAAATTCGCCGGCGCCACGGCGGAAAGTTTCCTGATGAATCTTCGGATCAACCATGCCACCAGGATGCTTCTGCAGTCCGACATGCCGGTGAAGGAAATTGCCCTGCGCGTGGGATTCCGAGACCCCTACCATTTTTCCCGAGCCTTTAAATCCGCCCACGGCGCCTCCCCAAAATCCTTCCGCGAAGGAAAAGGAGCCTGAAATTTTAAAAAAAAGGGCCGCGCCACAGTCTATTGCAAGTGTTTTGCATTATTTAATTGCAGAATCAATTATCCTCCATTAATGCAAGTTACATGCATCATTGTCCGGATCGGGTGAGTTACCAACTCCTGCGGCTTGGCCGATGCGCTCCACAACCATGAACGAAACAACAGCAAAATCTGCAGCCTCCAAACGCCTCCCCGTCACCGTCCTCTCGGGATTCCTCGGAGCCGGCAAGACCACGCTCCTCAACCATGTCCTCAACAACCGCGAAGGCCGCCGCGTGGCCGTCATCGTGAACGACATGAGCGAGGTCAACATCGACGCCGAACTCGTCCGCGGCGGCGGCGCCGAACTGAGCCGCACCGAGGAGAAACTCGTCGAAATGACCAACGGCTGCATCTGCTGCACCCTCCGCGACGACCTCCTCCAGGAAGTCTCCCGCCTCGCCTCGGAAAACCGTTTCGACCACCTCCTCATCGAATCCACCGGCATCTCCGAGCCCCTCCCCGTGGCGCAAACCTTCACCTTCGCCGACGAGAACGGAAAAAGCCTCCAGGATCTCACGCACCTCGACACCATGGTCACCGTCGTCGACGCCGCGAACTTTCTCGACCACTACGAAGCCGGCGACTCACTGAAGGAAAAAAACCTCGCCCTTGGCGAAGAGGACGAGCGCACTCTTTCCGACCTCTTCATCGACCAGGTCGAATTCGCCGACACCCTCATCATCAACAAAACCGACCTCGTCTCCCCCGACCAACTCGCCGAACTCCGCGCCATCCTGCACCATTTGAATCCGGTTGCGGAAATCATCGAGTCGCAGCGTGGGCGTGTGCCGCTGGATCGCATCCTCGACACCCGCCGCTTCGACATGGAAAAGGCCCAAGCCTCCGCTGGCTGGCTCCGTGAACTGAACAACCAGCACACGCCCGAGACCGAGGAATACGGAATCGGCAGTTTCGTCTTCCGCGCGCGCCGCCCCTTCCACCCGCAGCGCTTCTGGGACTTCATCCACACCGAACGCCCTGGCCTCCTTCGCTCGAAAGGCTACTTCTGGCTGGCCAGCCGCAACACCATGATCGGCCTCTGGTCGCAGGCCGGCGGCAGTGCCGAATACCGCCCCGCCGGCTTCTGGTGGGCCGCCGCGCCAAAATCCAGTTGGCCCGATGACGACGACACCTGGCGCTCGATCATGAAGGATTGGGAGGAACCCCACGGCGACCGTCGCCAAATGCTCGTCTTCATCGGCCAGGATCTCCAAAAGGAAAAGCTTCTCGCCGAGCTGGAAGCCTGCCTGCTCAACGACCATGAACTCACCATGGCCGAGGAGAAGTGGGAAAAATTCCACGACCCCTTTCCAGAATGGGTTGTTCCGCCAACAGACCTCCAACACGAACATTGAACCAACGAACAATATGACCCCGCTCATCGTCATCGTCGGCTTTCTCGGAGCCGGAAAAACCACCTTCCTCCAAAACCTCGTTCCAGCCCTCGGAGCCGAGGGGCTCAGTCCGTCGCTTCTGATCA
>CAYOGR010000039.1:14912-17787 GCA_964403605.1 uncultured Chthoniobacter sp. | reverse complement strand
AGCGGTTGCCGGTGAAGGCCGCTGTCATCGCGAATGAGCCGCCATCGAGGGTGAGAGCGGCAGCGTCGGCGCCGAGATTGTTGTTCGCACCTGCCAGCAGAGTTCCGGAGAGCACTGTCATGCCGCCGGTGTTTGTGTTGTTTCCAGAGAGTGTGAGATTGCCCGAACCCTGTTTCACAAGAACCCCGCCGGTTCCCGAGAGCACCCCCGAGAAAGTGCTGGACGAGGAGGAGTCGGTGGTGAGGGTGCCCGAGCCGAGAACGATGGATCCCGCCCCTTCGATCGACCCCAGGGTTTCGTTGAATCCGGCCAAATTGAAGGTTCCGTCGACATTCAGGTTCGAGGTGTCCGCAATGCGCGCGGCGGCACCGAGTGTCAATGTTCCAGCGGAAATGGTTGTGGTTCCCGTGTAGGTGTTCGCGGCCGAGAGGGTCAGGGTGCCATTGCCGGATTTGGTCAGGCCGCCGGTGTTGGTGGAGTCCACCGCAGAGGCGAAGGTGACGGATTGGTTGTTGGTATTGATCGAAACGGCGCCGGAGCTGTTTTTGATGCGGGCGGAGAGGTCTTCGCTGATGCCGGCGCCGTATTGCAGGGTGCCGCCGGTGAACGAGAGGTTGCCCGTGGTGCCAAGGCCGTTGGCGTGGTCGAGGCGCAGCGTGCCGGCGGCGAGCGTCGTGCCGGCCGAGTAGGTGTTCGATCCGGCGAGGGCGAGCGTTCCGGTGCCGGTCATGGCGAGCGCCGCCGAACCGCTGATCACGCCCGAGTAGGTGGTGTTCGAGGTCTGGAAGACGGTGAGGGTTTGGCCCGAGGCGAGGGAGATGTCGCCGCCCGAGGCGCCACCGCCGGAGAGTGCGCCGATCGTTTCGGAGTTGACGACATGGAGGACGGCTCCGGCGGTGTTGGCGAAGGTCACCGCGCCGTTGTCGGCGAGGGCCGAGCCGCCCGAGATCGTGAGGTTGCCCGCGTCGATCGTCGTTCCGCCCGTGTAGGTGTTCGTGCCCGAGAGGGTCAGCGTGGCGGTGCCGTTTTTGGTGAGCCCGCCGGCGCCGGAGACCGGGCCGGAGAGGACGATGTTGCCTGCGGCGGTGTCGATCGTGCGCGCGGCGGCGACCGAGAGCGCCATCGAGATCGTTTGGGTGGAGGAGGATTCGTTCACGATGCCGCCCAGCAGACCCATCGCGCTGGCGGTGCTGAAGCCTGCGGAACCGGAGGAGGCGGCCAGCGTGTAGGCTCCGGCGGTGGAGTTGAACGAGATCGAGCTGAGCGCATTGAAGGTCGTGGAGGAGATGTTGTTCGTCGCCGTGCCACCCGATCCGGTGAAGCTGATCGCCGGGGATTGGTTCGCCTGGATGGCGGGAGAAAAGCCGGCGCTCCAATTTCCGGTGCCGCCGCTCCACACCGGAGCGCCGCCAATGGTGTAGGACAGGTTAAGGAAGCCGCCAGTGCTGGCCAGGGCCCAGGTTCCCGAGGGCGTCGCGCCGTTGAAGCGGCTCAAATCGACCGCAAAGGCGGCGTCGTCGAACACCGTTCCGGTTCCCCAATCCAGGATGTTCCAAGAATACGAGACGGTCGGATCCCAGCCGATGGGGTTGCCGCCCACATAGATGGTGAATTTGTTGCCCGAGTTGGCGGAGATCGTGGCGTTGGCGGTGCCGCCGCCCACCGTCACGAGATCCCAATCGGTTCCGGCGATTCCGGTGACATTGGCGATGTCCCAGTAGTAGCCGCCGCCGCCTTGCAGGGTCAGGCTGGCGACATCGAGGGTGCCCACGGGGGAGGAGAGCGTTCCCGCGCCGAGGCGGCCGCCGCTTTGCACCGTGGTGGCTCCCGCCGAGCCGTTGCCGCCGAGGACGCCGTTGGAGGCGATGGTGATGGCGGATTCGGTGGAGGTGTTGTTGATGAGGAGTGTTCCGGAATTGATCGTGGTCGCGCCGGAGTAGGAGTTGGCGGCGTCGAGCGACAGGGTGCCGTTGCCGTTTTTGACAAGGGTGCCGTTCCCACTCAACACCCCCGAGAGGGTTTGGTTGGAATTCGAGGCGAATTGAAGAACCCCGGAGTTGACGATGTTGCCCGAGTAGCTGCCCCCGCCGAGGAGGCCGGCGGAGCCGATGACCAGGGTGCCGGCGGAGATGGTGGTGGTGCCGGCGTAGGAATTGTTGCCGGTGAGCGTGAGGGTGCCCGCACCGGTCTTGGTGAGGCCGCCGACATTGGAGGCCGCCAGGGCGCCAAGGGAGATATCCTGACCGGCCCCTTGGAGAAGGTGGATCGCGCCGGAGCTGTTTACGATCTTCGACCCGTAATCGAAGGTGTTTCCGGATCCGAGTTCGAGGAGTCCGCCGCCGAAGCTGAGGTTGCCGCCCACGGTGTTGGCGGCGTTGTCGATCAGCAGCTTTCCGCCATTGATCGCGACATCGCCCAGGAGGCTTCCGGTGCGGGTGTAGGCACCGGTGGAGATGGTTCCGTTGTAGAAGCCAGCTGTTGCTTGTGTTGCCATCTGCAAACGATAGTCGTCAACCACCGCGACAATGGTGAGAGGTGATCCGTTGAAATTGATGATTTGCCCGGGCATGAATGACGAGGCGATCGGATTCAAAAATGTGACAAATGTGCGTTCGGTGCTTCCGCCTCCAACCCAACCAGACAACCCGCTTTGCGCCGCCAGATCAATGGAAGAGAGCCGCAGGGTGCCCTCCTCGATCGTGGTGCCTCCGGTGTAGGTGTTGGCCTCCACGAACTGGAGCACACCCGCACCCGTCTTGCGCAGCGCCCCTTTGGTCGTGCCGCTACCCCCGTCGCGTATCACGCCATTGACAACCATCTCGGACACCCCTTCCGCCAGAGTGGAGGAATCCGCGATATGGAATGTGCGCGTGGC
>CAYOGR010000039.1:0-14812 GCA_964403605.1 uncultured Chthoniobacter sp. | reverse complement strand
CGGACACCCCTTCCGCCAGAGTGGAGGAATCCGCGATATGGAATGTGCGCGTGGCTGTGGCGGCATTTGCTCCGGTGTTCAAAGCCAAACGGATTTTTGGTCCATCGGCGCGGGCAGACTCAAAGACCGCTTGCGTTGTTGACTGGGCGCCGTAGCTCACATCCGTGAGGATCGAGATATTCCCATTTACAGTTGTTAGCCCCGACGAGGAAAAAAAGTGAACTCTTCCCCCATGGAATTCAAAACCGGTGCCCGCCCCCTTGAGTTGGATGCCGGTGTCGGAGTTGTCAGAAAGTTCAAAGAAGGAATTGTTCAAAGTCAGCTTCCCTCCAAGTTCCCAATTCGAACCTGTGTTGACACGAGCCAGGGTGCTTCCAATCGTGACATTCGAAGTCGCGCCGAAGGGGTTCGACCCCGAAATAAAAACCGATCCACCATCCCGCACGACCAGATTGCCTGGCACGGCCACCGCGGAACCGGTCTTGTTCAGATCCAAGCTCCCATAATTAACATAGGTTGTTCCGGTGTAGGTATTCGATGTTGATCCGGCAAACGCAATACCGCCCCATCCCGATTTGACCACATCCATCCCTCCAGTAATGGTCGCGCTGATATTACCCGAAGAGGAATAGCTGCTCGAGGGCCCCGTGCCGAGGTAAAGAGCGCCAGCATTGGTCGTCACATTGCCGTTGGTGATCTGAACCACCCCGGAACCGCCGGCCATGGAGAGTCCGCCGGATGCCACCGTGAGCGTGTTGCCGCCGAGATTGAGCGTGGCCGATGCATTCACCCCCAGCGAGTTGATGCTGAGATTCGCCCCCAGCGAGTTGCTCAAAGCGCCAGACACCCGCAGATCGCTGGTGGAATTGTAGGATGTCGCCCAATTCGACAGGTTCCCATCTGCCAGAGTCGAAGACACCCTGACCAATTCGTTGCCACTTCCCGGGTCGAGTTTGTAAAACTCCGC
The DNA here is from genome assembly GCA_964403605.1 of uncultured Chthoniobacter sp. Lineage (GTDB taxonomy): Bacteria > Verrucomicrobiota > Verrucomicrobiia > Chthoniobacterales > Terrimicrobiaceae > UBA967. Next base: position 13,845 of record CAYOGR010000039.1, on the reverse strand, counting down.
ACGCACATTCGTGATCCAGGGGAGCAGAGTATCGACCGGGATGGTTCCCGGGTTGGTGACTTTGAAATTCTGTTTCAAACTTCCGTCCGCGGCCGAGTTTAGATGCAGCGTGCCCCTCCCATTCGCTCCTTGGGACAACCCCTGCGTGGCATCGGCCAAAGTGATCATGGTGGCCACTCCTCCCGTAACATTGTTATAAATGCCGGCACCCTCGAGAATGATTTTCCCCAAAGTCCAAGCCGTGCTTGAGTCGGATCGAAATTGAAGGCTTCCCCGGGAAAGAGTCAGAGCGACGGCGGAGTTGTAGGGATTTCCATCGGTTCTGGAAAGAAGAAGTGGATTACTCAAGGTTTTCCCCACCAATGCCGATTTCACGGTTATATTGGGCGCCCCACTCAACGAGCTTCTTAAGATATTAAGCGAGCCATCGAGAATTGAAATGTTTCCTGTGTAGGCTGAATTGTTCCCCCCCAGGGTAATTCGGCCAAGCCCCCACTTCATCAAATCCGAGTCTCCCGCGAGTTGCACATTGTTGGAGAATGTCCCTGCGCCCGCATCCCCCAGGGGGGAAAAGTTCGAGATCGTTCCGCTCACAGTCAAGTTGATCGGGGAACTTGTGCTGTTGGTTAAAGTATAACCCTGCTGAAAAACCATCCCCCCCAGAGTGTAGTTGCCCGCCAGTCGAATTGTGGGATTTGATACGCCTGAGCTACCGTGGTAACCGAAAGCGGCGATGTTCCCATTCTCCCAGGTCGAATAGGTGTTGGGGGAAAAGGGCGAGTTGGCCCAATTGGATGTGGATGTCGTCCAATTCCCCGACAAGGTGGCATTGGAGGTCGAGACGGTGGTGTTGTCGGAAATGTTGCTGGAGCCGCCGCCCCAAAAGAGGGTTTCCGCGGATTGTGCACGGGCGGAGAAGGCACCGCCGAGAACCGCCGCGAGGGCCGCCAGGAGTGGAAGACAGCGGGAGGCCGGGCGCAAAATCGCAGTAGGCTTCGCGGATGACAAGGGAATGAACGGGGAGAGGGAGTTCATAGGGCTTGGGGTTGGAATGGTGGCGCTTTTGAGAAAGACTAGAGGGGCTGGGTGACGCGTCAACGCGTTGCAGGAAGAAATATTATAAAACTGTTAACTTTGATTGGCGGTTTGGAGACCGGAGACCGGATCCTGTGGACGGCGGCACGGAATGAAACCGCCCGCAACTCACCACGGAAGTGGGGTCCAATCGAAATCGCATCCGGATTTTTGAAAATCCACCGCGCCGACCATACCGAATCCCTGAACCATCCGGTGGTGGATTGCCTGGTGGAGCCGGTTCACGCGGCTCGAATTCCGCAGGGAGTAAATTGTCGGTGCGTAGCCGAGGGACTCGGCCGGCAAACCAGGGCATGGGCAAGCTGCGGAACCCTGTTTTTCGGGTGCCGCGACAACTCGAAAAACGGATCCGCGGGACGCGCCGCGACGGTGGTGAGCGGATCGGTTTCGTGCCCCGGCAAAGCCCCTCGCCCGCTGTGCTTGTTAACGAATTAATGAACTAATTTTGCACGGGTGTGGACTCGAGGACGGCGGCGGATAGGATTCCGACCGTTTTCGAGCATGCTGATCACACGCAACACCAAGGTTCCCCTGCATTGGGTCTTCTATTCCCAGTTGGTCTTCGCGATGACGATCTGGGCGGGGTTCATGACCGGCGCGCCGTTTTTGCTCTCGATGAAAAAGTTCATCGACAACCCGGCGGCGATCACCTTTTTGCTGAGCCTGGACGCGCTCGTCACCGTGTTCAACGGCGCGTTCGTGAACTGGCTGAGCGACCGGATCTGGACGCGCTACGGGCGGCGGAAGATCCTGAGCGGGATTTCGGACATCGGGAAACTGTGCATCATGCCGTTGATGCCGCTGGCGCCGGATTTGTGGACGCTGATTGTGCTGAAGTGGCTTTTCACGATTTTTTCGGACATCGGCACGCCGAACCAGGCGTTGACGATGGAGGTGATCCCGACCGCCCAGCGCGGCAAGGGGGCGGGTTTCTTCCAGATGCAGCTCAACATCGCGAACCTGATCTTCTGGGGCGTGGTGATCGGGCGGTTCGACGATGTGTATTTCCTCGGACCGCTCGGCGGGCTCACGACCCTGAGCGGCGAGCACCTGATGTATTTCTCCTCGGCCTTCCTGTTCCTCGCGGTGGGCGGCTACACTTTTCTCGGATTCAAGGAGATCAAACCTCCGAACCGGCTCACCATCCAAGGGGCGCGGCGCGGGCAGGAGTGGCTGCCCTGGACATTCCTGCGGTCGTTTTTCACGGACATCCTCGGCAAGGATCTGCTGCCGCTCTACCTGCTGCTGTTGGTCGGGGCGATGTTCGGCGTGGGCCTCGGGGTGCTCGGCCCGCTGCTCTACCTCGAGCAATGGGGCTACACGACGCAGGACATGGGCACCAATGTGGCCATCGGCGCGTTCATCAACATCTTCATCGCGCTGCTGGCCGGTTGGTTCGCGGACGCGACCTCGAAGATGCGGGTCTATGTGTGGGCGCTGATCATCGGCCTGATCCTCAAGTTCGCTTGGGTCGGCTATGTCTATGCCAAACCGGGGCACCGGCCTGAGCTTTGGGAAATCCTCGTCTTCGGGGAGATCACCGCGATCTTCGGCCTGATCGCGGGCACGGTCTCCTTCCCGCTCATCCTCGAATATGTGGAGCGCAACCGGCTGGGAACGGCCGGCGCGGGCATGGGAATTTTCAACAATCTGAGCCGAAGCATCCTCACCGTCTTCGTCGGCGCGTGGGTCGTGTGGTGGTCGGTTTGGTTCCTGCCCCAGGCCGGGGACCGCCTGGAAATCGTCTTCAACGATCCGGCCGACCGGCCCGAGGTGGAAAGCGCGCTGGCCAAGGGGGGGCTGGATCTCGGGGATGTGCATCTGCAGCCCTGGCATCCGCCCGGAATCGATGGCCCGGACTCGCGCCACTGGGTGGTGCGCCGCCACACGGAGGAAAGTGCGGGTCTGCAGGAGGAGAAGAAAGCCATCGAAAACAAGATCGCCAAGTGGGCCGCCTCGCTGCAATCGCCCACGGTGAAAGAGAAGGATCGCGAGCGTTTGGAGAAATCGTTGAGGGAGGCGCGCGCGCGGATCGCCGAGATCACCGCGCGCCTGGAGGCCAGCGCGGCGGGATTCGCCTCGGATGTGCTTGCCGCCACCCGTGGCGGCATGCCGGCCGAGGAGGAGCACATCCTCGAGGCCAAGGACGATGGATACCAGGCCACCCTCGTGCTGGAGGTGGTGGAACCGGTCGATTCCAAACGGACCATCCAGTTGGCGGAGGTCCTGAACTCGCCGGAATTCGAACTCGAACCCGACCCGGCGAAGCCGGGGGAATACCGGGCCCGGATCGCCGTGGATCCGGCGGGCGGGGACCGCCACGCGATCCGCGTCTCGGCGGTGCGCGACCGGCGTTTCATCGCGATCGCGCGGGTTCTGAGGGAGGGCGGCGCACCGCTCGCCACCGCCCAGGCCAAGGCGTCGTTCTTCACCGAGGTTCTCCGCGAGGCGTGCGGCCGGGAGCCGGACGCCTTCACGCTTTCGAACGCCGCTTTCGAACGATCCACCCCCCACCCCACCCTCGCCTTCCATCTCGAACCGGGAACCTCCGAACTCCCCCCGCCTGCCGATCTGGCGGCGATCCTGCGGGAAACGCCGGAAATCCACACCGCGGAGGTTTCCGCGGGAGGAAAAGGCCTGGAGGTGCGCCTGGCGCTGCAGGACGCGATTCCCGGGGAGCCCCCGAGGGCGCGGGATGCCATCCTCGACCAACTCGCGCGGGCCGCGGGCGCCGACGGATTCGTGCTGGAAAATCTCGGCTCGCTCCACACGCGCGTCGTCGAGGCGGCGGCGGCCAAACCGGTTTACCTCACGGTCGCCCGGCCCCTGGTGCGGCAGGGATTCGCCGACCGCGTTTACGACTACTTTTTCTCGGTTTATTTTCTGATGATCCTGACCGACTTCTTCGGCCTGGGAGTCATCTGGCTGATCGTGGTGCTGGAGCGGAAAGGCATCGTGCACCGCCGCGGAGCGGAGGAGGACGCAAACCGATGAGACCGAAACGCCGGGATCTGATCCCCACCGACGATCCCTCGATTTTCACCTCTGAGGGGCGGCTTTACCATGTGCCGCGCAGCTTCGCCATCAAACTGGCCTACCTTCTTCTCGGCTTGGCGGTGATGGCGCTCGGCCTCTGGTTTCTCAAGGATCCGGCACTGGCGGTGTGGCTCGGATCGGTCGGCGAGGGCCGCGTGGTTCGCATCGTCAAAAGCATCCCCGGCGCGGAGGACCAGACGATCCGCTACCGCCGGAATTTCCCCGAGGAGCGCGACCGCTCCATCACCTTCCGCCATTTCGTCGAGGTTCGGGAAAACGGCTCGCCGCGGGTTTTGCGACTCGGTGTGGACAGCCGGGTGAAGCCCTACGCCAACATCAACGACCGCCTCCAGGTCTGCCACATCCCCGGCGCGGAGGTCGCTTTCCAAGTCTGGCACATCCGCACCTGGGGCATCGGCATCCTTTATGCCGTGATCGGGTTGGCGTTCCTCGGCATGGGCATCCCGATGCTGCTGGCCGTCGGCAAGCCGATCGCGATCGACCCGGACGGCCCCATCGAGAGCGGCGAGCCCGCGCCGGAATCCACCGACAAAAAAACCGAACCATGACAACCTACACCCACCCGCCCGAACTCCCCCGCCATCCCGGGGCGGGCCTCACGATCAACGGAGCACCGATCGAGACCCTCTCCACCGGCGTGGCCGATTTTTCCATTGTCGCGCTCGAACCGGAGGACTTCCCGGCCCGTGTCGAAATCCACGCCCCGCCGACCACGCGCATCCGGCCGCTCTCGGCGGGCATCCCCTGCACGGCCGCCGGGGGACGCGTTTCCTTCACGCTCACGCGTCCCATGAAGCTTTCGATCGACCCGGGCGACGGCTCCAAGCCCCACTATCTTTTCGCCAATCCCCCGGAAACCGCCCCGCCCGAACCGGGTGCCCCTGGTGTGATCGCCTTGAGCGCGGGCAAGACCACCGAGATTCCGGTGCTTGAAATGGAAGACGGGCAGACGCTCTACCTCCCGGGCGGGTCGGTGTTCAAAGGCCGCATCCATGTGAAGGGCAAATCGGGAATCCGCATCTGCGGCCATGGCATTTTCGACGGGGGATTCGCGGGCGGCGCCTCGGGCGGGAAGAAGCCCTCGATCCTTCTGGAACGCTGCACCGAAGCTCTGGTCGAGGACATCACGATGATCCGCCCGTGCGGCTGGATGCTCGTGCCGGCCGCCTGCCGGGGAGTGACCGTGCGCAACCTGAAACAAATCGGCGAGGTGATGTGCTCCGACGGGATCGACATCCTTGGCTCGAGCGATGTGCTCGTGGAGGACTGCTTCCTCCACAACAACGACGATTGCATCGCGGTGAAGGCATTCGGGCTGGGAGCCAAAAACCTCGACGGCGTCCGCATCGACGCGCGCGAGAACATCGAAAATGTGCTCGTGCGGCGCTGCACGATGGCGAACTGGCATGGAGGAAATGCCATGGAGATCGGCCACGAACTTTCCGTCGAGTCCGTGCGCGGCGTGACCTTCCGCGACATCGATGTCCTGCATGTCCACGGCCTCGGAGCGGTCTTCGCCATCCACAACTGCGACCGCGCCACGATCTCGGACATCCTCTACGAGAACATCCGCATCGAGCATTGCTACGACAAGCTCATCGATTTCCGCATCACCTCGTCCTTCTACTCCACCGACGCGGAACGCGGCCGGATCCGCCGCGTCGAACTGCGCGACATCCATTGGGACCGCTCGCGCTACAACCGGGGCTACACCGTCTCGATCATCCGGGGGGCGGACGCCAGCCACACCGTCGAGGATGTGCGGATCGCCAACTTCCACTTCAACGGCCGGCGCATCGAGGATCTCGACGAACTCGAAATCGCCGCCACCCACTGCCACGGCCTGCGGTTGGAAAACACAAACGGAAAGTAAGCGGGAATTTTAGCGCCCATCGCGCAAACGGCGCGGCAGCGCCCTTCAAAACGCAACTGGAGCGGCGACCTCCGTGTCGTCCCAAGATCGCGGCGCAGCCGCCCCCATCCCGTCCCGGGAACCACGCCTGCTTTCAGGTCTCCGGGCTTTAATTAACAGTTTTATCCAACTCCCGCTTGTCCCGCGAATCACCACCCCATAAAAGTCGGCCGCATGAAACCACCCCGCACCTCCGCCAGCCTCCCAGCCTTGCTCGCCCTGCTCGCCACCGGCTTGGGCAATCCCCTTTCGGCCCTGCCTCCGATCCAAGGCGAGCGCGCGGTTTTTGAAATCACCCCCGAGGTCGTGGTGAAAAATCCGGCGCGGTTCGGCGCCAACGCCGGGCCTCCCTCGATGAACCATTGGAACACCGAGCCCTGGCACAACCAATGGTGGCTTGGCGACAGCATCGAACCGATCACCGCACGGCACCGCGGAACCGCCACAGGCGGCGGAGAGGACTTCTTCGAGGACACCGGCAAGGGCATGGGTCTTGGCTATTACGATGTGTTCCGCACCGGATTTTTCGATGGCGGCCAGGCGGTCGTTTACCGTCTCGAAGGCGACAAAATGAACCTCGTGCGCGAGGGGAGGATCAAAACCTATCAGGCGGAAAAAGAGGGAGTGAACCGTGTCACCTTCACCGAGCCCGGCCCCGCCGTGCAAGCCGGCGATCTCTATTTTCTGACGGTCGAGCGGACCGACATCCCGGCCGGCGTCACGCGAACCTACGAGAACGCGCCGTGGGCCATCCACCAGGGCTTCCAGTTGCCCAACAAAAAAGAAAAAGCTTTTTACGAAGCCGGTCTGCGACTGGAAATCGTGCGCGACCCCGCTCCGGGGAACGGTCGGGCCAGTTTGAAAATGACCGTCCCGGAGGGCCTGGAGGAAATGCCACGGGTGGGCACCTGGCTGCTCTCCGATACGGAAAAGGATGACAATCCCCGCCTGCGCGAAGGGGCCACCTACACGGTGCGCCTCTGGCTCAAGCAGGAAGGGCCGGCTCCGGCCGAGGTCGAGGTGACCGTGGGCTCCCTGGCCAAACAAACCTTCAGCGTGGGCAACGAGTGGAAGGAATACCGCTTCGATTTCCTCGGCGCGCCGCCCAAGCCAAAAAAAGTGGAACGCTTCGACATCGGCACAAAATCGCCCGGAGCCCTCTTCATCGACGGCGTGACGATCGTGGAAAAAGACGGCCCGCCGGCCTACGGGTTCTATCCCGAGATCGTCGAGACCTTGAAGCGCTTCCGCCCCGGCACCCTGCGGCTCTGGACGCTATTCAGCAAGGGCATGAACCGGACGCTCGACGATGTGCTCGGGCCTCCCGCGGAATCGAATCTGGCGTTCAACGAAACTGGCGGCGCCACCCCCAGCACGGCCGTCGGCCTGCACAAGGAATTGGAGCTTTGCGAACAGATCGGCACCGATCCCTGGATCATCGTCTCGGTGATGAATTCCCCGCAGGAGCACAAAAACCTGATCGAGTATCTCGCCGGCCCCGCCGACTCGCCCTACGGCGCGAAACGCGCGGCCTGGGGGCGCGAGAAGCCATGGACCGAGGCGTTCGACCGCATCATCCTGGAGACCGGCAACGAGGTTTGGAACTCGATGTTCAAGCCCCAGGCCTTCGCCGGAAATCCGAAGGTCTATGGCGCCTACAGCGAACGCATTTTCCAGGACATGAAATCCAGCCCGTTCTACTCGGACGACAAATTCTACCTCGTGGTCAACGGCTGGGTCGCCCAGCCCGGCCCCAAGGGCTTCGGCGCGGAGGCGCTCCGCATGGCCCCGAGCGCCGATGCGTTCGACATCGCCTACTACACCGGCGGCTGGGATGCCGTGGGGGTGATGAAGTCCGAGAACGAGGCCGAAGGCTGGCTCAATGTTCTCACCTTCACCCAGCGCATGTTGGTGAACCGCTCCCGCGAGGCCGTTGAAACGGCCAAGCAGATCGGCGTCGAGCGCGGGCGCCCCGCCTCGGTGCTCGTTTACGAGGCCGGCCCCGGATACACGCTGCCCGGCCCGGGCAAGTTCAACATCAAAGAACAGGAGGAGGGCAAATCCCTCGCCCAAGCCATCACGGCGCTGGACATTTTCATGTCGAACATCCGCATCGGCATTCTCGACCAGTCGTTCTTCATGTTCAAAAACGGCCACTACTGGTCTTCCCACAACCGCCAGTGGGGAGAGCACATCATTTGGAAAGGTCTCGGCATGCGCAATTCGCTGTGCGAGGGCGACCTCATCACCGCCAACGCCAAGGAAATGGTCACGATCGACCTCCCCGACGCCGAGGTGGACATCATGCACCAGACCAACAGCGCGGATCGCAAGTTGAAAACCCTCCCCGGGGTTCCCGGCCTGCCGCTCGTCGATTGCTATCCCTTCCAAAACGGGAAACGCCATTCGTTCCTGTTCATCTCGCGCCGGCTGGAAGGCTCCACGCCCGTGACGCTGGAGCTGCCGTATGATCCGGAGGACAGCTACACGCTCCACACGCTCGCGGGAGATTCCCCCGCCTTGCACAACATCGACGAGGAGGTCGTGAAAGTCGTCACCACCGAGCACCAGGGCATGACAAAATCCTTCACGCTCCAAATCCCGCCGCACAGCGCCGTGGTGCTCGTCAACAACGCCAAATAGCGCTTCCGGGGGCCACGCCCGCCCCCGGGTGTCCCGTCCCGCGCCCCCGCGGGACGGCTACGAAACCCCATCGGCTCGAAGGCCGGTCGAAAAACAACCCGCATTCCATGAATCCCAAACCCATCTCCCTCCAGCTCTACACCCTTCGAGACGAAGCCGCCAAGGACTTCCCCGCCGTTCTTCGGCGGGTCGCCGAAATCGGCTACAAGGGCGTGGAGAGCGCCGGTTTTTACGGATTCACCCCGCGCGAATTCCGCAAGATGGTCGAAGATCTGGGCATGGTCGTTTCGTCCTCTTGGACTCCCGCTGTGAATCTCGACAGCATCCAGGAGGTCATCGAGGCCTTCGGGGAACTGGGCACCAATCTCGCGGTCACCGGATACGGGCGGGAACAATTCGCCACATTGGACGAAATCAAGCGAACGGCGGAGACCGTCACTCTGCTGAAATCCCAGCTCGCCGAGGGCGGGATCACCCTGGCCATCCACAACCACGCCTGGGAATTCGAGAGGATCGACGGACGGCTCAAGCAAGAAATCTTCGCCGAGCTTTGCCCCGGGGTGCAATTCGAGTTGGACACCTACTGGGCCACGAATTTCGGCGAGAACGATGCCGCCGACATGGTGCGCCGATTCGCGAAGCAATGTCCCCTCCTCCACATCAAAGACGGCCCCATGGCCCCGCCAAACATGACCCGCGACGCGAAAACACGGAAACTGGAACCCGCCCCCGGTGCCAACACCACCCTGCTCCCCGTGGGCAGCGGCGGGAACGACATCCGGGGAATCCTCGCCGCCATGGATCCGGCGGTGACGCAGTGGCTCATCGTCGAACAGGACAACAGCGACACCGACATGTTCGAATGTGTGGAGAAAAGTTACCGCTACCTGATCGAAAACGGACTGGCCGCAGGAAACCGATAGTCCCCCCGCCCGGTCAACAGCGGATTCCTTGAGCCCGGAGATCGATGCTTGTATGAAGTTTGGGACTTCTGGAATGTAGCGCAGGCGTGACGCCTGGGATGGAAGTCATTCGATGTCAGGCGGGACGCCTGACCTACATAAGCGCCTCGAAAAATCTACAAACTTGGAGACTTGGGTGGAAGTTTTCAGTGCCGCCCATCTCCACCCTCCTGCAAATTGACTCGATGCCCTCGCCCTTCGGGCAAACTTCGTTTGTCTTTCTCCGCTCCGATTCTGTCTAAAAAAACCGCAGGGTTCAGGGCATGAACTGCTTGGCCAGGAGGGTGCGCCAGCGGTAGTAGGGGGCCAGGTTTTTGGAGTAGTTCGCGGGGTCGGCGAAATCGGGGATGCTGGTGTCGTTCGGATCGACATACCGCTCGATGGTTTCGCTGCCGCGGCTCTCGGAGAGAACCACATCCTTGCCCTCATCCCACTTGTCCCACCCGGCGGCTCCGGTTTGCTTCAAGGCCTGAACGCGGTAGTGGACGGTGAAGGTGTTGGATTTGGTGGTGATGCGGGAATAAAGGTGATCGTAAGGCGTCTCGCGCAGGTTGTCTCCGGAGAGCCGCTTGTCGTCCCACCAGCCAATGGTGTTATTGTAGCGCTCCAAGGCCGTTGCTCCGGAAGGGCCAGCAGGTGAATTTGGCGAGCCGGGTTGACGCGACGGCACCATGAAAATCGTCGTGACCTCGGACGCCGACCGATACGCATCGTTCTTGGAAAAGCGGCGATCCTCCATTCCTGCCAACACCGCTGGAATATCGATATTGTAGCGCCAGGAAGGGTTTCCAGTTTCATTAGAACCCGAGCCAACACCGGCAAAACCATCTTTGTAATTTGATGCCATGGAATCCGGAAGAGCCGGCATTTTCATCGCCTTCAAAGCCGCATAGAGGCCTGTGCTCCTTTCGATATGTGGAAAGGGAGCCATCGGATGATTCAAGTTGATCTTGCCCGCAGTGGCAAACGGCTCGCTAATCGCATAAGGTTCCACGACAGGCATCCAGAACAGATCCAGAAACAAATGGTCGGGCACCGTGGAAAAGGGAGGACGGGCTCCGGGACCGCTCACAGAGCCGCCAACGCCAAAGCCCGGGTGATTGACTTTGTCCGCAGGATTCGGGCAAAAAAGCAGCGTCTGCCATGGCAGGGAGTCTTCGGGATTCGCAGGATCGATTCCCGATGGCAGTGAACCGAAAAGGACTGGGGACGATACCTGCCGGTTTGGAGAAAAAGATGCAAGTGAGCCGCTTGAAGTTGCATTTCCCCTGCCTGACGGAAAATACATATTAGAGTCATGCTGTCCAAAAGTGTTGTGCAAGTAACCTTGTTCTCCTGCATTGATAAACGGGCCATCATAAAAACTACCAATGCCGGTATTCCAATCACCAGGGTTTTGAGTGAATCCCCTTGTGGCCACTGGAATATCTGAGGTATCATTTTGTGCAACGGAGGGACCCACTGGTCTCGGAACAGTTGGCCTATTGCTCCCTCGATTATTAAGTCCTCTTAAATAATCAACAGGAACAAGGCGCCCTAGTGCCTCATCGATCTGGCGTCTATTCACAGAAAGCCAAGAATGAGGGTTGGTCGTTGTGTTAGGGGCATTGCCATAAATAAGATTGTTCCGCGAATTGGGATTAGCCGCCCTGTATGTCGCTCCTGAGGCTTGCAACAAGGACGAGTCCGTATAAGTTCCTATGCCTCCGGAGGGAGCAAAAAAAGTCTCCGGCACTTCAGTTAGACCAGCCAGCAAACGAAGGTCTCCCTTCGCCGTCCCTAAAGGGTTGAGCACCATGCTACGCACAACATCCCCGCGGCGAATAATTGAGCCCATTGTATCAGCGCCCAGAACAAGTGAACCGCTATTGGTATTGGGGGGCGCTATTTCTATTCGGCTCATCCTACCATCCGGAGAGGAAAAAAAGCGCCCATCGGCTTTTTCTATTGTAGCATTACCTTCAGTTCTTCTGCCCCTTAGGCCGCTGTAAAAAATTGGAGTGTTTTTGTCATCCGGTCTAGCCCACCATGGAAAGTCCTCTGTCGGCCAATTATCGCCTTGAGCTCTCTCGGGCCCCTCATTATGTCGAAAGACCGACCGAACAATCAATGGAACAGGCAATGTCGCTGGAGGAAAGTTGATATTTATTGTTTGAATAGGGTCATCAGCTGAGAAATTGTTTCCAACTCCCGGGAATACTTTAATCGTCAAATTTCCACCACTAAATTGCATTGTGCTTGGGGTAATGGACGGCCTCAAGCGATCGTATTTGTAAAGTGTGTAAGGATTCCCGCCGGTTGGCGTGATTGTTGCATCTTTAACCAGACCCCATTGCCCAGGGCGAGCCGCTGGGGAGAGGCTCACCTCTTGGCTGAGAAATGGATATAAAGCATTCGGCCCGCCCCCAGCAGTCGAGTCCGTGGTTACACCATCGGAGGGAGATGGGATTCTGCTATTTAAGTTTGGACCATTCCAGTATGTGAGTTGTATTTCGTTCACCCCTTCCGGAAAAGCGTGCCTTACTTGGTTGTTCCTCATGAGCAGGACAGAATTGTTGACAGAATGAAAACCAAGAGATGTTCCATTAATGGCAAAACTATCCAAACCGCCGATTTGATAACGGACAGCAGGCGAGAGTTCGGGCTGCCCGGGGCTGGGATTTAGAGTGGAAAGCAGTATAAAAGCTCGGATTCTTGTTGTTTGAGGGTCTCCTATAGCCTGGTTATCATAGATATAAAATTGTTCTAAAGTCATATTGCCAACAAGCGGCACCCCTAAGCTGTTTGTCCGATTTGCAGCCACAAGTGTTAGCAGTTGGTCCTCATTGAGACCCACCCTTGGATCACTGGCGGTATATGGCCCATTCGGGAAATCATCAGGAAGACCATCTGGACCTATAGATGGTTTCCACCGCACACTTGGGTCATAAAAGTCAGTGCCGTTTGAGGTAAATTGATCGGCGGGTGTGGCATTTGCCCATTCGGAGGGCGCAAAACTCGTTTCGTCCTTCCATTCGGTGGCCATAAAAACAAGAACCACCTCCGAAACCACCGGCCAGCGACCGAAGCCTTTGATTCTATTTGAATTCACACCTGCAGGGATAATGTTTCCCACGGCATCCAAGCTGGCGACCGTGGGAACAACCGCTCCAACGCCAACAGGAGCAGATGCTCCTGTGTTATAAGGTGCGTAAGAGTAACCATTCGGCAAGTTAGGGAGTTCCCTCACCGATCGCGAAGTGATGTTGACCAAGGATCGAACGGAGTCGAACATTTGAAGCAAAATTTGTCCCAGTTTTGGGCCTGGGTATTTAGCCCAAAGGCTATTCCCGAATCCTGGAGTAATCGTCTTTGCGTTATTGTTCAGATAGTTAAACAAATCCTTGTTTCGAGCCAACCCAATGTCCTCGCTGCTACTTTGAGACGAGCCTGGATTAGTATCGCTCCAAGTCGAGTTGCGCGTAAAAAAGTAAGGTTTCCCATTAATTGTTGTGCAATAGGCAAGGAGTCGATCCTTGGAATTGCGTGCAGCAGACGCACCTTGGATAGGCCAAAGGGAAATTCGGGGCCGCTCCAAGAGGTTTGTTTCCGGAGCCTTGCTGGATGTGGTGATAAAAAACTGGGTTTGATTGATTTTATCCGGGGTAAGGGTCGAGTTATTAGAGGTTCGGTTAGAAGTGTAGAAAAATTCGTCGGCTGTCGCGTAGAGACGATCCGGATCAAGAGTGACTGCATTCCCGGCTGCTGCTGGATCTAAAATGAAGCGTGTTCCTCCTTCCGTTCCGTTTCCACCGATACGAGGCACCAGATTATAATACGGCATGAGGTTGCCGCCGAAAGTTCCCCCGGTGTAGGCTGTGGCTCCGCCCGTTCCGCTTGTAGCAAAACCTATGTCCGGGCGTGGAAGCCACCCCGTCCCGCCAAATATCGCACTCAAAGATGTAAAGGCCGGATGCCCTGGAAGTCTTTGAAACTCATTGGTTGAAGGGATTGACATCGAGTAACCCAATGTTGCTAAATTTGGGTTGCTGTTAGATACACCAGATTCTTCACGATTTTTTCCATAGGGTTTATCCCAATAAACTCCCTCGCTGGCGGTGTTGATGTTCACCTTGCAGGTTTCGTCGTCGGTCCAGTAGGCCACGCGGCCGACGATGGGGTTGGCTTGCGTGGCCC
>CAYOGR010000038.1:0-17839 GCA_964403605.1 uncultured Chthoniobacter sp. | reverse complement strand
TCAGCATCAACTTTGATGTCTGGAACAGCACCCAAGCCCGGTCGCCGCGCTGAAATGTGTCAATATGTGGGACTGACCCCGGCCCTGAAGTCTTTGGTATCAGTCAATCAATGTGCCTTGGATTAGCTTCGGAATGATGGGTGTGATTTGCACTTGAAGATTCCAATCCTGTCCGCTGTCGTCCGGGTGAATAACCATGTATTGGAAGGCAACTTGAATTTTTACGGGCAGGCGTCCGAGTTTTATGACCTTGCCGACATTGAGACCCAGCGGCACGGTCCAAATTTGGTCGCGCGGTGCCGTCCAGTCGGCCAGGATATTGCCCGAGTATCCGATGTCCCAACCATCACCGAAAAAAATTGCCCCGAAGGGTTGGACATTAAGCTGGTTTGTATCCCGGCGGCCGGTCTGCCCACCCACCGACCACCATTGCTGGGGGAATACCCCAAGGATAAAATCCTTCGTGAGGTAGCCTATAACTCCGCCAGGCCCGGCTTGCCACTTCCCTTGGCCGGTGAATGTCGAAGTCGCGGTCGGAAGGATAAATGTTGGACCGATGCCGAGAAGCCAATTTCCGGAGCGAGCGGGCGAGAGTTCGGTTAATAGGATGGTATCGCCCAATCCGGTTGTGGGCACGAAGTGGCCGGTTGCGTTCCGATGGGGAACCGTGTTGTAAATCGGAATCACCGGCCGCGTGATGAGATTCCAGTCTTTCGTGAGACTGATCGGCAGGGACGGTTGGAAATTCCAGTTATTGTTCCACTGTCCATTCGCCAGCTTATAGTTGTTGAACTGGCTTTGCAGTGACCAAATGGTGCTGACTGGGTTTGAGACTTGCTGGTTCAAATCATGCGCCGACATCTGGTGTGGATCCAAATCCTGACCCCAAGTGAGTCGCGAGAATCCGCTGGTTGCCAGCAGGAGAAAGAAGATAAAACCTGACAACTTTCTTGGATCAGATGATGTCATGACCTCAAAATGGAGGCCAAGTCGATGAGCGCCTTCATCTGCAACCCAATAGCTCCTTTGATCTTTTCATCGATCAGGTCCCCATCCGCGTTGAAACTGCCTCCATAGGAATTGACGAAGATCTCGGGTTTGTTCAGTGGATGTAAATTAAGATATACGCAGACTTGGCGCAGATGGTATTGCGCGCGTGAAGTGCCCATGCGGCCTCCGCTGCCCATGATGGCGACTGCTTTACCCTCGAAGATTTGGTTCTCGGGCGCTTTCGAGGCCCAATCAATCACATTTTTAAGCGCGGGAGCGATCGAGTAGTTATATTCGGGACAAGCAAAAACGAACGCATCGGCGGCGGCCATTTTTTCGAGGAGATCGACAACAATTTGTGGCATTTCCACCAAGTCGGCATTGTAGAACGGCACGGCCTCGATGTTTAAGATTTCAAGCGAGTGACCGCCGTCTGGCAGCAAGGTCTGCGAGGCCCGCAAAAGCCCAGTGTTGCAGGAGGCGCGGCGCAAACTGCCGGAAAGACCGATGAGTTTCATGCTATGGAAAGGCCAATGAGTTTATTCAAACAAGCCCCGATAGTCCGTAACCGATAAAACAGCAATTCCTATCTCGAAACAAACTTCACAATCCCAATTGGGGTCAGTCCCACATATTGACATATTTTTGATTTTGGTCAGAGCTTTTGTATGGCGAGACCATTGAGGTTGGAATATTCGGGGGCGATTTACCATGTGATGAGCCGCGGGGACCGGCAGGAGGCGATTTTTTTGGATGACGAAGACCGGCGCCGTTTTTTGAAAACGCTGGGGGAGGCGTGTGAGAAGGCGAGTTGGGAGGTGCATGCCTATTGCCTGATGGGGAATCATTTTCATCTGGTGTTGGAGACGCCGCAGCCGACGCTGGTGGCGGGGATGAAGTGGTTTTTGGGAACCTATACACAGAGGTTCAATGCGAGGCATGGAATGCGCGGGCATTTGTTCGCGGGTCGCTACAAGTCGCTGGTAGTGGACGGGTCGGACGACATGTATTTGCGCGTTGTCTGCGACTATGTGCATCTGAATCCGGTGCGGGCGGGCTTGGTCACGGCGGAGGGGGAGTTGGCGGACTATTCGTGGAGCAGCTATCCCGAATACCTGAAGCCGCCCGAGCAGCGTTCCAAGTGGTTGAGAGTGGACCGCCTGTTGGGGGAGATGGGCATCCGGCGCGACTCAGCGGCTGGCAGGCGGGAGTTTCGGGAGGTGATGGAGGCGCGTCGTGGCGCGGAGGGGCATGCGGACGAGGAACTCTGGAGCGGAATTCGACAGGGCTGGAGATTTGGCGCGGAGGATTTTCTGGAGAGGTTGGTGGAAATAGGAGCGGCGGAAAACGCGAAACGCGAGATTCACCAAGGGGAGGCGGTCAGTGAGACAATGGAGGAGATGGCGCGGCGGTTGATCGCTGGATTTTTGCAGAAACAAAACATGGATCTCGAGGAACTGCGGGCTCGCCGGAAGGGCGATCCACTCAAAATCGCGTTGGCTGCGGAACTCCGAAAGCAGACGCCATTGTCGATGGGATGGATCGCGCAGGAACTCAACGCGGGAAGGCCGAATAGTGTCTGGAACGCGCTGAGGGAGCGGCGAGGGGAGTAGAGATCAAGCGATGAAAATCAAAACATGTGAATATGTGGGACTGACCCCCAATTCGATCGACCTCGAAAAGACGCTTCAAAGCGGGCAGGTCTTTCATTGGAATCGTCGCGCTGATGGCTCGTGGAGCGGGCTTCTTGGCGATGAGGCGGTGGTTGTTTCGGAAAAAAACCAAAACCTCGTCCTGCATCGAGGCCCTGCCGAGCGGGTGGCGCACTATTTCGCCCTCGACCATCCGTTGGACGAAATCTACGCGGCTTTTCCTGACGAATCCCTCAGCCAATCGGCGCTCGTGGCTTGCCGGGGAATGCGCATCCTCCGTCAACCGCGCTGGGAATGCACCGCGACTTTCATCACCAGCTCGATGAAGCAAGTCGCCCACATCCGGGCGATGTCCCTCGCCATCCGCGAGCGGTTTGGCACACCCGTGGACGGCTCGGAAATCAATGCGTATCCGACCTTCGAAGTTTTGGCGAAAGCCACCGAAAGCTCCCTGCGCACCTGCGGTTTGGGCTACCGGGCCGAAAATGTTCTGAAAACAGCGCGCCTCCTTGCGGACGGCCGGGTCGATCTTGAGGCGATCTCTGCATTGTCGACACCCAAACTTCGCGAAACTCTCCAAACGCTACCGGGCGTTGGTGTAAAGGTGGCGAATTGCATCCTGCTTTTCGCCTACGAACGCCTCGATGCCGTGCCGATCGATACTTGGATCCACCGGATTCTTTTGGCCATGCGAAAGGGTCGCAAGGGAACTCCGGCCCAGCTCGCCGCCTACGCGAGGCGGCGCTTGGGGCCTTTCGCCGGCTATGTTCAGCAATACCTCTTCCACCATGCCCGCATGACGAAGCGGCAGGGAGTCGTTACTTCACCTCAAGCAGCTCGACATCGAAAATGAGCGTCTCGTCGGGGCCGATGAGACCACCCGCGCCGCGTGGGCCGTAGGCGAGGTTCGAAGGGATGAAGAGACGGATTTTTCCGCCGGGCTTGATGAGTTGGAGACCTTCGGTCCAGCCGCGGATGACTTGGTTGAGCGGAAATTCGATTGGCTCGTTGCGTTTGTAGGAGCTGTCGAATTCGGTGCCGTCGAGCAGGGTTCCGCGGTAGTTGACCTTGACCGTGCTGGTGGGCTTCGGAGCTTGGCCCTCGCCGGGTTTTTCGATGAGGTATTGAAGTCCACTGGCGGTCTGTTGGATG
The DNA here is from genome assembly GCA_964403605.1 of uncultured Chthoniobacter sp. Lineage (GTDB taxonomy): Bacteria > Verrucomicrobiota > Verrucomicrobiia > Chthoniobacterales > Terrimicrobiaceae > UBA967. The sequence goes on along the minus strand of CAYOGR010000038.1, from coordinate 14,045 downwards.
CCGGGTTTCGTTGCGTTTTCCGCCAGGAAGGCCCGGCCCTTTTCGAGTGCGTTTTGCGCCATAGTTGTGTGTGTGAAAGCGATCGCGGCCAGCGCGGCGAGAGTGAGGTTTTTTAACATGTGCGGAACGCTATTGGCGCGCCTGCCCCATGGCAACCGCATTCGCGGGTGGTTCAAAAAACACGGGCGAGGTTTTTTTCCACCACACCCGCGACCGTTTCCAGATCCGCCGCCGTGTGCGCGGTGCTGAGGAAACCGGCCTCGAACTGGGATGGCGCGAAATACACCCCGTCTTCGAGGCATCCGTGGAAAAACTTCGCAAATCGCTCGCGGTCGCTGCCCGTCGCCTCGGCGAGATTGCGCACCGGCCCCGGGTGGAAATAGAGGCAAAACATCGACCCGATCCGCTGGAAAGTAAGCGGGCGACCCTCGCACGCGGCCCGCGTGGCAGCTTCGAAGGCGGCCCCGGTTTTTTCCAAATGAGCCCAGCCATCGATCCGCTCAAGTTCGCGCAATTGGGCGAGGCCGGCGGCCATCGCCAGAGGGTTTCCCGAAAGCGTGCCGGCTTGGTAAACGGGGCCGTCGGGTGAGAGGCGATCCATGATTTCCGCGCGTCCGCCGAAGGCTCCCACGGGCAGGCCGCCACCGATCACCTTGCCCATCGCGGTGAGATCGGGCGTGATTTTGAAAATTTCCTGCGCTCCGCCCCGCGCCAGGCGGAAGCCGGTCATCACCTCGTCGAAGATCAACACCGCTCCCTCGCGGGTGCAAAGGTCGCGCAGGCCCTGCAAAAATCCCGGCAGGGGCAGATAAAGCCCCGCGTTCGCGGGAACCGGTTCGAGGATGATGGCGGCGATTTCACCGGGGTTGGCTTGGAAGGCCTCCTCGACCGCCGCGAGGTCGTTGAAGGGAAGCGTGACTGTAAGCCGCGCCAAATCCTCGGGCACGCCGGCGCTGTCGGGATGCCCGTGGGTGAGGGCTCCGCTGCCGGCCTTCACCAGCAGGGAATCGACATGGCCGTGGTAGCAGCCCTCGAACTTGATGATTTTTTTCCGGCCCGTGAATCCGCGGGCGAGGCGGATGCTGCTCATCGTCGCCTCGGTGCCACTGTTCACCATGCGGACTTTTTCAACGGAAGGAACCATGCGGCAGATCGTTTCCGCCATTTCCACTTCGAAGGGATTCGGAGTTCCAAAACTCAGTCCGGCCTTAGCCGCTTCGCGCACCGCTTCGATCACCGGCTCCGCCGCGTGGCCGAGGATCGCCGGGCCCCAGGTGCCGACGAAGTCGATGAGGTCCCGGCCCTCCGCCGTGGTCAGGCGGCAGCCGCGGGCGGACTTCACGAAAAACGGCTCCCCACCCACGCCCCGGAACGCCCGAACGGGAGAATTCACGCCGCCGGGGATTCGTTTTTTCGCGGCCTCGAAGAGTTCATGGGAATTATTCATCGCGGCAGATTCCATGGGCGCGCTCTCCGTGGCAATTCGCGATTGCGCGGGAATTTTCCATGCCGTTCCCGAACTTGACTCCCTCGGGCTTTGGCATTTGATAACAGCGATCTTATGAATCCACTCCGTTGCTTAGCACTGGCCTCTCTCGCGCTTGGCCTCGCTGCCTGCCAGACACCCACTCAAAAAGGCCACCCGAACTCCTTCACTTTCGACCCGCCGGTGAAGCAGCCGAAAAATCCCGCCGCCGTGAAGGTAAAACTCAGCACCGGCGCTCAACGCCTTTATGTCGTGGAGGGCAACGAGGTGCTTCTCGCCACGCCGGTCACCGTGGGCAAGGCCGCCTCGCCCACTCCGCACGGGAACTTCAAGATTTATTCCAAAACCGCCAACCGCCGCCGTTTCAGCCAGCCCGGCGCGGGCTATCCGATGACCTACTGGATGGAATTCAAACCCGCCTACGGGATGCACTGGGGATTCATGAAGCCCTACCCGAACACCATGGGCTGCGTGCGCATGCCGCTCAAATCGGCCAAGAAGGTTTTCCAACTCGTCCGCATCGGCACACCGCTCCACATCGCCGCCAGCCAGCCTTGGGACTCCAACCACGGCAAACACCTGCCCACTCTCGATGACGGTCCGCTCCCGAATCCGCCCGATTCCTACCTGATGAGCCCGCAGGTCTTCGTGGACGCCGCCAAGGGCAAGATGTGGAACTACTGATCCGGTTATTCAATCCGCGATAAGCACGATGAAAGGCGACGACCAGCCCGGGGAATCCCTCGAGGAAACCACACGCTCGATCGCGGAGCACCAGGGCGTGGTGAGCGCGCACCCGATCCCCGGCAAGGCCGCGATCGAGATCGAATACGATCCCGCCAAAATCTCACAGCAAGACCTGCGCCGCATCGTCGGCAGCCATGCGCCAGCCTCCCCGCTTCAAAAGCGAACCCTCCGTCTGGAGGGCAATGCCTGCGAAGGCTGTGCCATCAAACTCGAAAAAAGGGTCAAAAAAATTCCCGGCGTCCGCAAAGCCACCGCCACCTACATCGGCAAAATCCTTTGCCTGACTTTTGACGAAAACATCGCCGATGAAAAATCGGTAATGGATTCCCTGCGGGCGCTGGGCGCAAGAATCAGCGCCTACCAGCCCGCCTGGAGGGAAGCCGAGCAGAGCCTCTGGAGTCGGATCAAATCGGGTTCCCTGAACGAGGAGATTTCCTGCGGTCTCGGCTTTTTGTTTTTGATCGCCTCGCTCGTCGCCGACCACACGATCGGCAAAAACGCCGTCGCGACATGGATTCTTTACGCGGGCGCCTACTTTTTCTGCGGCCAGCAGGGGGTCCGTTCCGCCATCGCCTCGCTCCGTGCGCGTGTGCTGGATGTCGATGTGCTCATGGTGTTGGCCGCGATTGGCGCTGGCATTGTCGGCCAGCCCTTCGAGGGGGCGTTGCTGTTGTTTCTTTTTTGCGTCTCGAATGTCCTCCAAAGCTACGCGCTCCAGCGGACCCAGAAGGCGATCCACTCGCTCCTCAAGCTCCGGCCCGACCAGGCGATGGTGAAGCGCCCCGGCGGCAATGTGCTTGTGAAAGTCGAGGAACTCGCCATCGGCGACATCGTGATCCTGCGCCCCGGCGAGCATGTGCCGGTGGATGGATTGGTCGTCGAGGGATCCGGCCACATCGATGAGTCCAGCCTCACCGGCGAATCGATGCCGGTCGCCAAATCCCCGGGAAGCCAAATCTTCGCAGGCACTCTCAACCAAAGCGGCGGCCTCGAGTTTTCCGTCGGCAAGCGTGCCGAGGACTCCACCCTGGCGCGGATGGTGAAGCTCGTCGAAGAAGCCCAAGCCGAAAAATCCGGCACCCAGCGCTTCCTGGAGCAGGCCGAGCAATACTACGCGACCGGCGTGATCGCCTTTACCGCATTGGTTTTCATCGTTCCGTTTTTCTTTTTGGAAACGCCGTTCGCCGAGGCTTTCTACCGCGCGATGACCGTGATGGTGGTTGCCTCGCCGTGCGCGTTGGTCATCAGCACTCCCGCGACGGTTCTTTCCGCCATCGGCGGTGCCGCGAGGCGCGGCATCTTGATCAAGGGCGGTTCGCATCTCGAGCGGACCTCGCGCATCGACATCGTGGCTTTTGACAAAACCGGCACTCTCACCCGCGGCCGGCCCGTGGTGACTGAGGTCATCGATGCGGCAGCGGCCCACAAGCCTGATGCGCAGCTGCCCTCCCGGCTTTTCGAACTCCTCGCCGTCGCCGCCGCGCTGGAATCGAAATCCGAGCATCCGCTCGCCCATGCGATTGTTCGCAGCGCCTCGGCGCTCGGAATGGTTCTTCCCGCCGCCACGGATTTTCAAGCCACTCCGGGCAAAGGAGCGGAGGCGACCATCGGAGGGCGTCGGATGGTAATTGGCAGCGAAAGGCTCTTTCGCGAACTCGGCGCGCTCGGCATGGATGCCATCGCCCTGAACGCCGCCCCGCTCGCGCGGAAGGGCAAGACTTGCGTCTGGATCGGTTCCCGCGAAGGCGATTCCGTTTCCGCCCTCGCGGTCGTGGCGCTCGCCGACACCCTGCGCCCCGAATCGCTTCGGATTGTCGAAAATCTCCACAAACTCGGAGTCAAAAAAGTCGTCATGCTCACGGGCGACCAGAAAGCCGTGGCCGACGCCATTGGCGAAGAAGCCGGCGTGGACGAGGTTCATGCCGGACTTTTGCCGGAGGCGAAGGTTGCCGCCATCCAGGAACTCAAGAAACACGGCCGCGTGATGATGGTTGGCGACGGAGTGAATGACGCCCCCGCGCTGGCAACGGCGGATATCGGCGTGGCCATGGGGGCGGCTGGAACCGACATCGCCATGGAAACGGCCGATGTCGTGCTCATGGGGGACAAACTCGAAAACATCCCGATTCTCCTCGGCATCGCGCGCCACGCGAAAAAAGTCCTCTGGCAAAACCTCGCCTTCGCCTCCGCCGTCATCGTTCTCCTTTTGATTGCGGCGTTTGGAATCAATCTCCCGCTCCCCATGGGTGTCGTCGGCCACGAAGGCAGCACGGTCCTGGTTTGCCTGAACGGCCTCCGCCTTCTGATCTACAAGCCGCTCGTCTGACCTCGCCTCAAATTCCAACAGCGGGATTTAGGAGGCTCATTGACGCTTCCGCCTCGGGGGCCTAATCTCCAGCCCCTCGCGAGATGAGCATCCTCGACCGATATGTCCTGAAAAAATTCCTCGTGCCTTTCACCTATTGTTTCATGGGTTTTGTTGGCATCTGGTTCATTTTCGATCTCGCGGACAACCTGCAGGATTTCATTCAGGGGAAGGCCACCTTCGAGGTGCTGCTGGGTTATTACGCCTCGCAGGTTCCGGAAATTATTGTCATCGCCCTGCCGCTTGGCACGCTGTTGGCGCTCCTTTATGCGCTGGCCGCGATGTCGCGCTCGAACGAAATCATTTCCATGCTCGGCGCAGGCCGGAGCATCGTGCGGATTCTCATTCCGCTCATGGCGGCCGGCATTGTCCTCTCCGGAGTGACCGCCTATTTCAACTACGAGAGCGCCCCGCAGGCCACGGGCATGAAAAAAGCGACGGTCGGCGACATCAAGCGCGGCCAGAAAAAAGAGCGCTCGATCCGCGGGCACCTCTTCAAAAATCGGGAGGACCACAGGGTTTGGTTCGCCTCCCGGTTGTCCCTAGAAAACGGGATCATGCAGGATTTGCAAATCGTCCAACTCGATCCCGAGGGCCATATCCGCCAACAATGGTATGCCCGCCAAGCGAGCTTCGATCCGTCCACCGCGACATGGATTCTTGAAAACGCCCGCCACATCGAAATGGATCCGAACGGGGATATCGTGAAAAGCGAATCGCAGCCTCGGATGTTGATCCAGGGGTTTTCGGAAACGCCGTGGCGCGTGGCGAGTTCCCGCATGAATGCCGACTTCCTTTCCGTCCCGGAGTTGCGCGATTACTTGTATTACAACAGCGACTTTCCCGAGAAGCGGCTGGCACCTTATCTCACGCACCTCTATTACCGATGGGCCCTTCCGACGGTGTGCTTCCTGGTGGTGTTTGTGGCGGCTCCCTGCGGAATTGTTTATTCGCGGCGCGGCGTGCTCGGCGGGGTGGCGCTGGCGATCGGGCTGTTTTTCCTTTTGGTTCTCACGAGCAGCCTTTTTGTCGCCCTCGGCAAGGGGAGTCGCATTCCGCCCTTTGTCGCCGCCTGGGGGCCGATGATCGCTTTTTTTGCCGCCGGGGTTTATCTTCTCTGGATGCGTTCGACTAACAGGGATCTTCCCAAACTCCGGATTCCGGGAATTTCATGATGCAGGCGGATTGGGAAATCAAATCACGCGCCCACCAGTGCTGCCGCACCGGGCGGGAATTTGCGGAAGGCGAGTTTTTCTACACCCTCCTCGTCCGCGAGGGCGATGGCTTCCGCCGCGAGGACATGTGCGAGGAGGCCTGGAATGAACGGAACGACAACATGCAGCCGTTTTCCTTCTGGCGCTCCAAATACGAGCCGCCGACCCCGCCGCCGCCCGAGCCTCTTCCCCGGGACGATGCCGAGGGTTTGCTCCGCCGTTTGATCCAGGAAAACAGCCCCACCCACGCGAATGTCCGCTACATTCTCGCCTTGATGCTCGAGCGCAAGCGGGTGATCCGCCCGCTGGATAGCTCCGACGACGACATGTTGGTTTATGAGCACCTTGCCACGGGCGAGACGCTTGTGCTGTCCAACCCCAAACTTTCGCTCGACCGGATTCCCGAAGTGCAGCGCGAGGTGTCTGCTCTTCTCGATCCCGCCGCCTGATATGGATTCCGCCCCTGCGGCGCCCCCGGCCCCTTTGCTTTTTCTCGCGCCCATGGCGGGTGTGACGAACACCGTCTTCCGTCGGCTTTGCAAAAATCTCGGAGCCGATGTGCTCACGACGGAGTTTGTCTCCGCCGAGGGCATCCTGCACCGCAACGAGCGCACCCGGCGCTACCTTGAGTTCCAACCCGACGAGCGCCCGGTGGGTGTCCAGCTTTTCGGAGCTAATCCCGATCGGCTCGCGGAGGCGGTAAAGGCCGTGATCGATTGGGTCGGGCCGGATTTTATCGATCTGAATTTCGGTTGCCCGGTCAACAAGGTGGTCTCGCGCAACGGGGGCTCGTCGCTTCTCCGGGACTGTCCGTTGTTGCAAAAAGTCGCCGCCGCCGTCGTGGCCGCCGCAGGGAGCGTGCCGGTCACCGCGAAAATCCGAATCGGCTGGGATTCCAAAACCATCAACGCCCTCGAAACCACCCGAATCCTGGAAGGCGAGGGGATTTGCAGGTTGGCCGTCCACGGGCGAACCAAGGAGCAGGGCTACACGGGAAAGGCCGATTGGGGCGTGATCGCCGCCGTCGCCGCCGCCGCGCGGATTCCCGTGATCGGGAATGGCGATTTGGATTCCGCCGGGGCGGCCCTCGATCGATGGAGGGAATCCGGTGTGGCCGGTGTCATGATCGGCCGGGCGGCGATGAACCATCCCTGGATCTTCCGGGAAATCCGAATCGCGCTCGAAGGCGGAGTCGCCGCTCCAGTTGTTGGACTCCGCGAAAAGTGGGATTTCATCCTCCGCCATGCCGAACTTGAAACCGACTGGTGGAATGGCCAAGAGACCCAAGCGATGAAATCGATGCGTTCCCGGCTCATGGCCTACACCCGGGGTCTCCCGAATGGAGCCCGTCTTCGGGAGCGTTTGCAGCATGTCGAAACGATCGCCGCCCTTCGCGGCATCGCGGAGGAACATGTTTCCGCCCACAAGGAGTGCGCCTAAGGGAAGGAAAAATCTTTGCGCGATCCAAAACCGCGCGGCTAGAATCCCACGACATGGCAAAGCGTCGCCCTTTAAAAATCGGTTCACAAAGCCTCGGTGGCCGGGATCTCCTCTTCATCCTCGGCCCGTGTGTCATCGAGTCCCCGGCCTTCACGCGCCGGATGGCCGACCGGATCAAAAAAATCTGCGCCGGCGAGGGGGTTGCGTTTGTTTTCAAAGCCTCCTACGACAAGGCGAACCGCACCTCGGCGAAATCCTTCCGTGGCACTTCGGTTCGCGACGGCTGTGCCCTGCTGGCGGAAATCGGCGCCAGGATCGAGGCTCCCGTTACCACAGACATCCACTCGCCCGAAGAGGCAGGGATTGCCGCAGAGTTTATCGATATTCTTCAGATCCCCGCCTTTCTCTGCCGCCAAACCGACTTGATCGTCGCCGCGGCTCGAACCGGTCGTGTGGTGAATGTCAAAAAAGGTCAGTTCCTCGCGCCGTGGGACATGAAAAATGTCGCCGCGAAGCTCGAGGCTGCGGGGTGCCGGGATTTTTTCTTCACCGAGCGTGGAACGACTTTCGGATACAACAACCTGGTCGCGGACATGCGTTCCATTCCCTGGATGCAGGAACTCGGTGTGCCGGTGGTGTTCGATGCCACCCATTCCGTCCAACGCCCCGGGGGTGCGGGCGATTCCACCTCCGGAGACGGAAAACTCGCTCCGGTCCTCGCTCGATCCGCCGTGGCCGCGGGCTGCGACGGCGTTTTTCTGGAAACCCACGAAAACCCCGCGCGCGCCCTTTCGGACGGGCCGAACCAAATCCCCCTCCGCGATCTTCCCAAGCTCATCAAACAACTCCGCGCTCTCCGTGAAATTGTCGCCTAAAGTTTTCCTTCTGGCTTTCGGGATGGGCCTCTTGCCTCTAAGGGCGGAACCAACTCCGCAGCCCGAAACCTCGGCCGCGCCGGAGGATTTCCAGCTTCCGGTTCCCGTCGGCATGCCGGTGAACGGGATCAAGGTTCCGCATTATAATGCCGATGGGGAGTTGGAGTTGGTGCTCGAGGCCGAGACGGCCCTGAAGACCGATGAGGAAAACATCGAGTTCGACAACCTCAAGCTGGAGGCGATTGACGATGAGGGCCGACAGATTTTCGTTGAACTGCCCCACGCCAATCTTAACCTCGACACCCGCATCCTGACTGGCCAGGAAACCGCCCTCATCCGCCGGGAGGATTTCACGGTCACTGGAGACCGGATCGAGTTCGACACCAAATCCCGGTTTGGAACCTTGCGCGGCAACATTCGCATGGTTCTTTCTTCGGAAAATACTGCCCCATGAAGATTAAAGTTTTATTCACGGCCTTGTTGGCCTGCTCGCCATTCTGGAGTTTTGCCCAAGAGTCCAGGGGCGCCATCTCCGGAATGGAAGCCGACGCCAAAAAGAAACCCGGATTCCTGAACCCGATGGGGGAACGCCCCAAGGGTTCGAAAACCGAAATCACCGCCACCGAAGAGGCCTCCTTCGACAACGAGAAGAATGTCGCGGAATTCAAGGGCCGCGTCGTGGTCAAGGATCCCCAGTTCACTCTCACCTGCGACACGCTCACCGTAAAACTCGCCAAGGATCGCGGCGGGATCGAAATCGCCGAGGCACGGGGAAATGTCATCGTCGTCCAAGAGCTTGAAAACCCGAAGTCCGGCCAGGAAAAAGCCATCGGCCGCGCGGGACTCATGACCTACAACCCCAATTCCGGCGAGGTCACTCTGCGCGATTGGCCGTCCATCCAGCAGGGAATCAACAACCAGGTGGCCACCGAGTCCGGCACCGTCATGTATCTCCGCAGCACGGGCGAGTCGCGCACCGTGGGGGGAAGCAAGACCGTCATCACCGACGCCGCGAAGATGCAATGAGCAATCCCGTCTCCCAGTCCGCCCCTCTTCTGCAAACCGAGGGCCTGGTCAAAATTTACAACGGCCGCCGGGTCGTCAACGGCGTCGATATCAATGTCAAAAGCGGCGAGATCGTCGGTCTGCTCGGCCCCAACGGCGCGGGCAAGACCACAAGTTTCTACATGATCGTCGGCCTCGTGCGTCCGAATGACGGCAAGGTTTTCTTCCGCGATGCCGATGTCACCTCGATGCCGATGTATAAGCGGGCCCGTCACGGCATGGGCTATCTCCCGCAGGAGGAGTCGATTTTCCGGAAGCTCACCGTGGAGGAAAACATCCTCGCCATCCTTGAAACAACCGGAGCCCCGAAAAAGGAAAGAAAGCAGCGCTGCGAGGAGTTGCTCACGCGCTTCGGAATCGATCATATCGCGAAGAACGAGGCGCTCACGCTCTCCGGCGGCGAGAAGCGCCGTCTCACGATCGCCCGGTCGCTGGTGACCAATCCCTCGCTGCTCATGCTCGATGAGCCCTTCAGCGGTGTGGATCCCATCGCCGTCCATGATGTCCAGCAGATCATTCAGGATCTCCGCACCCAGGGGCTCGCGATTCTCATTACCGACCACAATGTGCGCGAGACCCTCAACATTGTGGACCGGGCCTACCTCATCTTCGAAGGGCGGGTCGAAAGCCAGGGCAACAAGGAATTTCTTTTGAACGACCCCATCAGCCGCAAACTCTATCTCGGCGAGTCTTTCTCGATGTGAGAATCCAGAACTTCCGGCTTGCGGACGCGGCCGGTATCCCGTCCACTTTGAGTCTCCCCCGCTTTCCCCGATGACCAACTCGCCGAAAAAAGTCTCCCACATTACGGTTGGCCATTTTTACGCGACCCATGCCGAAAAACTCGGGCTCCGCCTCGAAGGCAGTTCGCGTGGACTCAACCGGTTGATCCGCGAACCCACCATCAACCGGCCCGGGCTCGCGCTGGCCGGTTTTTTCAATTATTTTGCCGTCAAACGCATTCAGGTTCTTGGCTCCGCCGAGCTGAGCTATCTGAAGAGTCTCGCCCCCTCTACCCTCAAGGAGCGCGCCCGGGCGCTGCTTTCCCGCAAGATGCCTTGTCTCGTGATCGCCCGAAACGCCCCGGCTCCTCCAGCGATCCTCGATGCGGCCGCGGAATTCGAAATACCCGTGATGCGGACCAGCATGATCACGATGAAATTTATCAATGCCGCCACGATCCTGCTCGAAACCGATTTCGCCCCATCGACCACCGAGCACGGCAGCATGGTCAGCATCCTCGGAGTGGGAACCCTCATCCGGGGAGCGAGCGGCATCGGCAAAAGCGAATGCGTCCTCGGCTTGATCGAGCGCGGTTACAGCCTTGTCAGCGACGACATCACCCGCTTCCGCTCCGTCGAGGGATCCGAACTCATCGGAACCGCCGACGGTATTTCCCGATATCACATGGAGGTTCGCGGTATCGGCATCATTAACATCGCCTCGATCTTCGGGGCGGGATCCGTGGTGCAGCAGAAAAAACTCAACTTCGTCGTCACATTGAAGGATTGGCACGAGGTCGAGAATGTGGATAGAATCGGATTGGATCGCGAAACCTATGAAATCCTTGGCATCAAAATTCCACATGTCACCTTGCCGGTTCGAATCGGCCGGGACATCGCACGGCTCGTGGAGGTAGCCGCGTTGGATCAGAAACTCAAGGACATGGGGGAAAACAGCGCCCAGGAGTTCAATCAGAAACTCCTCCACATGATTAGCGAACGCCGGAACAGATAAATGGGAATCCTTACGAAGAAAAAAAACTCGGACGATGTGCAGCGCCACACCAGCGAGGTGGTCATCGAAAACCGCAACGGCCTCCACGCCCGACCCGCGGCGATGTTTGTCAAAATCTCCAGCCGCTACCGGGCCGAGGTCTGGGTCGAGAAAGACGGGGAGCGAGTCAACGGCAAAAGCATCATGGGCCTCATGATGCTCGCCGCCGGCAAGGGATCCAAGCTCACCATCCACGCCGAGGGGCCCGATGCCGAAAAAGCGGTCGCCGAGATAAAAAATCTCGTCGAGACCCGTTTCGGAGAGGAGTAGGGGCCATTCCCGCATTGCGGGTGATTCCAGTTTCGGTTTTTTTTGGCCTAGTTTGTTTTCAAAAAACGAAAAATCGCCATGCGACCTGAAAAATACACCATCAAGCTCCGCGAGGCCCTGAATTCCTCCCTCGAATCCGCCTCGAAAAACGAGAACCCCGAGATCACCCCCGAGCATTTCCTGCTCGCCCTCCTCGGGCAGGCCGATGGACTCGCCAAGCCCCTCTTTGAAAAACTCGGCGTCTCCGTTCCCGCGCTGGAGGAGCGCCTCAAGGAAGCCGTCGCCAAACTCGCCAAAATTCGTGGCGGGGCGCAGCCGCAAATTTCCCAGGAACTCCGCAAAATCCTCGATGCCGCCGAGGGCGAGATGGCCATGCTCAAGGACGAGTTCACCAGTGTGGAGCACTTCCTCCTCGCGCTGATGACCACCAAGTCCGCCGCCGCGAAACTCCTCGAGCAAAGCGGCGTCACCCGCGACCGCCTCATGCAGGCGCTTGTCGCCGTGCGAGGCAGCCAACGCATCACCGATCAGGATCCCGAGGGAAAATACCAGACCCTGGAAAAATATGGACGCGATCTCACCGCCGCCGCCCGTGCGGGCAAGATCGATCCCGTCATCGGCCGCGATGATGAGATCCGCCGCACCATGCAGGTCCTCTCCCGCCGCTCCAAAAACAACCCCGTCCTCATCGGCGAACCCGGCGTCGGCAAAACCGCCATCGTCGAAGGCCTCGCCCGCCGCATCGTTTCCGGTGATGTCCCCGAATCCCTCAAAAACAAAAAACTCGTCGCGATGGACATCGGCTCGATGGTCGCCGGCGCGAAATTCCGTGGCGAATTCGAAGACCGCCTCAAAGCCTTTCTCAAGGAAGTCGTCGCCAGCGAGGGGCAAGTCATCCTCTTCATCGACGAACTCCACACGATCGTTGGTGCCGGAGCCGCCGAAGGCTCGATGGACGCCTCGAATCTCCTCAAGCCCCAACTCGCCCGCGGCGAACTCCACACCATCGGCGCCACCACGCTCGATGAATACCGCAAATACATCGAAAAAGATGCCGCCCTCGAGCGCCGCTTCCAACCCGTCATGGTCGGCGAACCCAGCGTCGAGGACACCATCGCGATCCTGCGCGGCCTTAAGGAACGCTATGAAGTCCACCACGGCGTTCGCATTCAGGACGCCGCCCTCATCGCCGCCGCCGTTCTCAGCGACCGCTACATCAGCGACCGCTTCCTGCCTGACAAAGCCGTCGATCTCATGGACGAAGCCGCGTCCCGCCTGAAGATCGAACTCGAATCCCTCCCCACCGAACTCGACCAGCTCGAGCGCGCCGTCATGCAGCTCGAAATGGAGCGCGCCGCCCTCAAAAAGGAAAAAGACGCCGCCAGCCGCGACCGCCTCGAGAAGCTGGAAAAAGAACTCGCCGATTCCAAGGAACGCGCCGCCACGCTCCGCGCCCAGTGGCTCAAAGAAAAAGAGGAAATCGGCAAATCCCAAAAAGTCGCCGAGAAACTCGACCACCTCCGCGCCGAACTCGAGCAAGCCCAGCGGCGAGGCGACCTTCAGCGCGCCAGCGAAATCCAATACGGCCTCATCCCCGAAGCCGAACGCGAACTCAAAAAAATCGAACCCGAAGGCGCTGGCACCACCATCCTCCGCGAGGAAGTCACCGAAGAAGACATCGCCAAAGTCGTCTCCACTTGGACCGGCATCCCTGTTTCCCGTTTGCAGGAAGGCGAGCGCGCGAAGCTCGTAAAAATGGAAGAGCGCCTCATGCAGCGCGTCGTCGGCCAGCAACAAGCCATCAAAGCCGTCTCCAATGCCGTCCGCCGCGCCCGCGCCGGTCTCCAGGACGAAAACCGCCCCATTGGTTCGTTCATGTTCCTCGGCCCCACCGGCGTCGGAAAAACCGAACTCTCCAAGGCCCTCGCCGAATTCCTCTTCGACGACGAAGGCGCGATCATCCGCCTCGACATGTCGGAATACATGGAGAAGCACACCGTCGCCCGGCTCATCGGCGCGCCTCCCGGCTATGTCGGCTACGAGGAGGGAGGCCAGCTCAGCGAAGCCGTCCGCCGCAAGCCCTACTCGGTCGTCCTCTTCGATGAAGTGGAAAAAGCCCACCCCGATGTCTTCAATGTCCTGCTGCAGGTCCTCGACGACGGCCGCATCACCGACGGCCAAGGCCGAACGGTCGATTTTAAAAACACCGTGCTCATCATGACCTCGAACATCGGTAGCCAATACATCATGGAGGATTTGCCCGTGGAGGAACGCAACCGCCGCGTTCAGGAAGCGCTGCGCGGCCACTTCCGCCCCGAGTTCCTGAACCGCATCGACGAAACCATTATTTTCGACCGCCTCGATGCCTCGCAGATCACCAACATCGTCGACATCCAGCTCCAGCGCCTGCTCTCGCGTCTGCAAAAGCAAAACATCACGCTCGTCCTCGACGACAGCGCCAAGAAATTCCTCGGCAAGGAAGGCTACGACCCCGCCTACGGTGCCCGCCCCTTGAAGCGCGTGATCCAGCGCGAAATCCTCGACCCGCTCAGCCTCGAAATCCTCGACGGCCATTTCGCCGAAGGCGACCACATCACCGCCACGGAAAAATCCGGCCGCCTGGCCTTCTCAAAAAAATAGCGCCCGCTCGCTCTGGCGCGGCAGCGCCTTGGTCCCGGGGACCGCGCCCGCCTCGGGCGCACCAGCACGCGCCCCCGCGGGCTGATTTGAAAAATAGCGGCCGCAGGCCGGTGGAATTTTTCCGACAAGTCGGGCGCGAGGCGCACCCGACAGCGGCCGAGGCGACC
>CAYOGR010000037.1:0-18569 GCA_964403605.1 uncultured Chthoniobacter sp. | reverse complement strand
CGGATGATGCCGCGCTGGCTGGCTTCGATGAATTCGAGCAGGCGGGCGATGGGTTCCGGGCCGGAGTGGTCGGCAGCGATTTTTTCGCAGGCTTGCTTCACATTCAGATTCGATCGGTAAAGGAGTCGGTAGGCTTCTCGGAGGGCGCGGGTGTCTTCGGGCGAAAATCCCCGGCGCTCGAGGCCGACCTGGTTCACCCCACGGACTTCGGCGGGGTTGCCGTCGGCGATCATGTAAGGGGGGACATCCTGAACGATTTTTGTGCAACCTCCAACGATGGAGTGGCGGCCGATGCGGCAGAATTGGTGCACTCCGGAGAGTCCGCCGATGATGGCGTGCTCCTCGACAATCACATGGCCGGCGAGGGTGCCGTTGTTGGAAAAAATGACATGGTCGCCGACGGTGCAGTCGTGGGCGATGTGGGAGTAGGCGAGGAAATTTCCGTGGTTGCCGACGATCGTTTTCGTGCCGGGGAGGGTGCCGCGGTTGATGGTGCAGAATTCGCGGAAGGAATTGTGGTTGCCGATTTCGAGGTAGGTCGGTTCGCCGGTGTATTTAAGGTCCTGCGAGCGCTGGCCGATCGAGCAGAAGGGATAGAAGAGGTTGCCTTCGCCGATTTTTGTGGGGCCGGCGATGCTGACATGGCCGAGGAGGCGCGTGCCGGAGCCAATCTCGACATTCGGGCCGATGTGGCAAAACGGGCCGATCTCGACGCCGTCGTGCAGGATCGCGGAGGGATCGACGACGGAACTCGGGTGCTGGTGCGTCATTTGTCGACGAGGCCGAAGAGGAGCGTGCCTTCGGAAACGACCTCGCCGTTGACGAGGCAGCGGCAGGCGGCCTTGCCGAGGCGTTTCTTCGCGCTGGTGAGTTCGCATTCGATGAAGAGGGTGTCGCCGGGCAGGACGGGCTTGCGGAATTTCACTTCGTCGGCGCTCATGAAGTAGCCGATTTTTCCGTCGTTCTCGGTGCGGCGCATCATGACGATGCTGGCGACCTGGGCCATGGCTTCGAGTTGGAGCACGCCGGGCATGACGGGGTGGCCGGGGAAGTGGCCTTGGAAGTAGGGCTCGTTGATGGTGACGGCTTTGACGCCAGTGGCTTTGAGTCCGCCGTCGAAATCCACGATGCGGTCCACCATGAGGAACGGGTAGCGGTGCGGGAGGATGTTCATCACCGCGTTGATATCGAGGGCGCCATTGGGGGCGGCGACTGGACGCGGGGCGGCCGAGTTGGCCGCACCGAGGCGTTCGGCGAGTTTCTTCGCGGCTTCGGTGTTGATGCCGTGGCCGGGCTTGATCGCGATGACATGGGCGCGGAGGAAACGGCCGCACAGCGCGAGGTCGCCGACGATGTCGAGGATCTTGTGGCGGACGAATTCATCCGGGAAGCGGAGCGGTTCCTTGCTGAGAACGCTATCGCCGCGGGCGACGATGGCGTTTTCGAGACTGCCTCCCTTAATGAGGCCCTTATCCATGAGGGGCTTCACATCCTCGTAGAAAACAAAGGTTCGGGCGGGCGCGATTTCCTTTTCGTAGAATTCGGGCGTGATCTCGGCGGAGAGAAATTGGGTGAAGCGGCCTTCGGGGCCGACCTGTGTGCAGGAGACTCGGAATGTCGAGTCCGGCAGGATCACGAGCGTGGAGCCGTTGAGTTCGACAGTGAGGGGTTCCCGGATGTCGAGGAAACGCCGGGGGGCGTCCTGCTCGACGATGCCGGCCTTTTTGATGAGGGCGACATATTCGGATGCGCTGCCATCGCCGATGGGGGGCTCGTTGGCGTTCATCTGGATGAGCGCATTGTCCACTCCCATACCGACGAGGGCCGAGATGACATGTTCGACGGTGTGGATTTTCACCGCGCCCTGAACCAGCGTGGTCGCGCGCTCGACGGTTTTCACATGAATCGCGGCGGCATCGACAACCGGTTCATCGGGAAGATCGACGCGCTGGAATTTAAACCCATGCCCGACAGGCGCGGGCAGGATGGTGAGGGTGACATTTTCGCCGGTGTGGAGGGCGCTTCCGGTGAGACTGGCGGAGGATGCGAGTGTGCGTTGGTTGGCCACGGTGCGGTTGGGATTTTCTAAAGGGCCTGCGGGGGCAGGCGGTGCAGGAGGTCGAGATACTTCTGGTTGGAGATGCGGAGGCGTTTGACGAGTTCGCGCCCGATGGAACTGAGGATTTGAACGGCGGCGCCGGGTTGGAGGCCGGCCAGAACCCCGATTGTGGTGCGGGTCACGCGCAAAAGGAGGCAATCTTCGAGCGCCAAGACATCGGCCGAGCGGGGGCCTTCATCGACGAGGGAGATTTCGCCGAAAAAGTCGCCGACCTGGAGGCTGGCGAATTCAATTTCTCCGTCCGGCGGAGGTGCCTGGACGACCGCGCGGCCGGAAAGAACCAGATAGAGACAAAGGCCCTCCTCGCCCGCTTGGATGATTTTGGCGCCTTTCTCGAAATGGACGGTATCGGTCAACCGGACCAGGGCGGCCATTTCGTCCCGACCGAGGCCGGAAAAAATCGCAAAGCGTTCCAGTCGAGGGTCGTCAGGCTGGATGATTGAAGACATGCTTAGAGAGGATGGTTCCGTCGATCATTTGGATGCGCACCGGAGCCAGGGCGGCGACCGAATCGCTGTGGGTGACAATAATCAGCGTGGCAATTTTTTGGGAAGCAATCTTTGAGAAAGTTTCGCAGACATGGGCGGCGTTGGCGGAGTCGAGATTGCCTGTGGGCTCGTCGGCGAGAAGCAGGGCGGGGCGGCCCGCCAGCGCGCGGGCGATGGCGACGCGCTGCATTTCGCCGCCGCTCAGTTGGTGCGGAAAATGTCCGGCGCGGTGGGACATGCCGACCAGATCGAGCATTTCCAAGACGCGCAGGGCTGTCTTTTTTTCCGAGTCCCCGCGCAGGAGCAGGGGGAGCCCCACATTTTCCCGGACTGTCATGGCCGGAAGGAGATTGAAGAACTGGAAGACGATCCCGAGCGTGTGGCGGCGGTAGTGCGTAAGTTCTCGCTCGCCGGCGCGGTGCAACTCCAGGCCATCCACACGGATCTCTCCGGAGGTAGGAGTGTCAAGGCCGCCAAGGAGGTTGAGGAGTGTGCTTTTACCGCAGCCGCTCGGACCGGTGATGGTGGCGAACTCGCCTGATGCCAGATCGAGCGAGACCCCATCCAACGCGTGCACTTCGCCGGTTCCGGAGGAATAGGTTCGCGTGACATTGCGGAGTTCGATCATGGTGGGGCGAGTGTTTCCGCGATGCGATGACTGATCAAGCAGAGTTCCGTATTATTGGCGAAACGGCGGACCTCCTGGCCGTGGACAAACCGGCGGGTTTACTGGTGCATCCCAGCAAGCCGGGCGGCCCGAAGACGCTGTGGGACGGCTTGCGCGAACTCCTCTCCTACGAAATCGCCAACAGCGGCCAGGTTTCCCTGATCAACCGCCTCGACCGCGAGACGAGCGGCATCGTTCTGGTCGCGAAATGCTCGGTCGCCGCGCGCCAGGCCGCGATCGCCATGCAGGAGGGCAAAATCCGGAAGACCTACCTCGCGATCCTCACCGGCCATCCGGCGGAGGAAACTTTCACGATCGACGCCCCGATCATCCGCCGGGGCGAGGTTTTGGAGACCAAGATCCACCTCCAGCGCATGGTTCATCCCGCAGGCGCGACGGCGGTGACGGAGTTCCGGGTGCTTGAAAAATTCGAAAACCGCCATGGCGCCTTTTCGTTGGTCGAGGCGAAACCCTTGACGGGCCGCACCCACCAGATCCGAGTCCACGCGGCCCATGCCGGGTATTCGGTGGCGGGCGACAAAATCTACGGCCCGTCCGAGGATTGCTATCTGGAATTCATCCAAACCGGCTGGACCCCCGCGCTGGCAGCGCGTCTCCATCTACCCCGCCACGCCCTGCATTCCGGGGGTTTGTCGCTCGATTGGAACGGAGTTTTTTTGGAATGGCGGAGCGGGCTTCCGCCGGATCTTGCCGCGTTTTTTTGAAAACGCGCCCCGCACATTGACTTCACCGGCCTCTTTCCTAAAGTAGCCGGTTCATCGACCCGCCACCGTGTTCCAGAACGACGAATTCATAGCCGAAACACTGCGCGATCTGGGCCTCGTCACGAAGGCGCAGATCGAAACGGCGCGGGAGCACAGCACCGAGGAGGGGTTGATCCACACGCTTGTGACTAATGGCTTCGTGAGCGAGGAGGACATCGCCCGTGCGCTGGCCGCCCAGAACAGTATGGAGTTCGTGGATCTCGCCGAGGTGCAGATCGAGAAGGGTGTTTTGGAATCGATCCACGCCGACGATGCCCGCCGCTACCAATCCCTCCCGATCGCCATCCGGAATGGCGTCCTGATTGTGGCAATCGGTGATCCCATGGCCATGCAGACCATGGACGACCTGACCTACAAGCTCCGGCGCGAGATCGAATTCGTCTGCGCCGCCCCCGAGGCAATCCGCAAGCTCGTGGTGAAAAACTACGGAAATGCAGATGACGCCGCGAGCGAGTTGCTCAAAGGGGTCGCCCAGATCGAGGGCTTCGAAGCGGGCGCGGACGAGGAGGCGAACTCCGACGGCCCGGGCGACGCCCCGGTCATCAAACTGGTCTCGATGATCCTCCTTGAAGCGCACACCAGCCGAGCGAGTGACATCCACATCGAACCCCTCGAGCAAAAACTGCGCGTTCGTTTCCGGATCGATGGCGTCCTTCAGGACATGCAGGCCCCGCCCAAGCGGCTTCACGGCGCGATCGTCAGCCGCATCAAGATCATGTCGCGCTCGATGAGCATCGCGGAAAAGCGCCTTCCGCAGGACGGTCGCATCCAGATCCGCCTAGGCGACAATTCCATCGACCTCCGGGTTTCCACGATTCCGACGGTCCACGGCGAGAGCGTGGTCATGCGTATCCTCGACAAAACCTCGCTCCTCCTCGGCCTCCCCGACCTGGGGTTCCTTTCCGACGACCAGGCGAAATTCGAACAGTGCATCAATCTCCCCGACGGCATCATCCTCGTCACCGGCCCGACCGGTTCCGGAAAAACCACCACGCTCTACGGCTGTCTCAATTACATGAACAAGCCGGATCGAAAGCTCATCACGGTCGAGGATCCGGTCGAATACCAGATGAACGGCATCAACCAGGTGCCCGTGAACGCCAGCATCGGCATGACCTTTCCGGCCGCACTCCGCTCGATCCTGCGCCAAGCCCCGAACATCATCATGATCGGCGAGATCCGCGACTACGAGACGGCGAGCATCGCCGTGAACGCCTCCCTCACCGGCCACCTCGTGCTTTCCACGCTCCACACGAACGACGCGCCAAGCGCGATCGCGCGACTCGTGGATATCGGCATCAAACCGTTTCTTGTTTCCAGCTCTGTGCGTGCGGTCGTCGCGCAGCGGCTCGTCCGCCGTCTGTGTCCGCATTGCAAACAGCCCGGCGAGCTTTCCGAATTCGAGCTGCAATCGCTCCAAATCGATCCCGGCCAGATCCGGCAGTCGAGCGTGATGCGCGCGGTCGGCTGCGACCGCTGCCGCGGCCGAGGCTACCGGGGCCGGATGGGTATTTTTGAAATGTTCCTCGTGGACGACGAGGTTCGAAACATGGTCAACAACAACGCCTCAACCATCTCGCTCCGCCAGCGGGCCCGCGAACTCGGCATGCGCACCCTGCGCGAAGACGGAGTCCGCAAGGTGCTCGCCGGCATGACCACCGCCGAGGAGGTCATCAGCAGCACAATGGCCGATCTCGACTAACCCCGCCATGGACGCCAAACAAGTTGTCGAAATTTTTGTCGAACGGGGACTCCTCTCCGAGGACCAAGCCGCCGAATTGGTGGCCCAATCCCTCGGCCAGAATGCGCAGATCGAGCAAATCCTCGTGGACAACGGAATCGTGGACGAGCGCGGCTTTGAGCAAATCCTCGCCGAATCCCTGGGCACCGAGCCCTACGACTTGAGCGCGTTCCAGCCCGATACCTCGACCCTGCACCTCATCCCCTCCGGTCTCGCGCGGCTCCACGGAGTTCTTCCCATCTCCGCCTCTGGCAATATCATTTTCGTCGCCCTTACCGATCCTCTCAACACCCGTTCGCTCGAGGATCTGCGCTTCGCCCTTGGCCGGGAAATCGCGCCCGTCGTCTCCTTTCCGGCGACGGTTCGGAGTCTGATCCGGGAACATTATGGATCGGAAGAAGCCGATTTCGGCGGAATCCTGAGCCAACTCGGTGGGGAAATCACCGTGGACGAGGGACCGGACGAGCAGTTCAACCTTCAGGCTGTCACCGCCGAGGCGAACGCCGCACCGATCATCAAATATGTCGATCTCATCCTCGACAAGGCGATCGCCGCGCGGGCGAGTGATATTCATTTCGAGCCGTTTGAGAGCGAGTTCAAGATCCGCTATCGCGTGGACGGCGCGCTGTATGAAATGGATCCCCCACCCTTCCGGCTCGCACTTCCGGTGATTTCCCGCGTAAAGGTGATGTCGAACCTCAACATCGCCGAGCGCCGGTTGCCGCAGGACGGCCGCATCCAGCGGGTGATCAACGGCCGCCAGGTCGATCTCCGTGTCTCGACCCTCCCCACCGCGTTCGGGGAGAGCGTCGTGCTCCGCGTGCTTGACCGCTCGAGCGTGAACCTCGAACTCGAGACGCTTGGCATGCCCGATGACATCATGGCCTACATCCTGCAGGTCATCGAAAAACCAAACGGCATCTTCATAGTGACCGGCCCGACCGGTTCGGGAAAAACCACCACGCTCTATTCCTGCCTGCGCAAGATCAACACGATCGACTCCAAGCTCCTCACCGCCGAGGATCCCGTGGAATACGAAATCGACGGCATCATCCAGGTGCCAATCAACGACTCGATCGGGCTGACATTTTCCCGGGTGCTCCGCGCCTTCCTGCGCCAAGATCCCGACCGCATTCTCGTCGGCGAGACCCGCGACACCGAGACCGCCCAGATCGCCATCCAGGCCTCGCTCACCGGCCACCTGGTTTTCACCACACTCCACACGAACGACTCCACCGGGGCCGTCACGCGTCTCATGGACATGGGCATCGAGCCATTCCTGATTTCGGCATCGCTCGAATGTGTGCTCGCCCAGCGCCTGATCCGGAAAATCTGCACAAACTGCCGCACCGCCTACCAACCCAGCGAGCAGGTTCTAGCCTCCATCGGCCTCGGCGCACACGACATCGGCGACAAGAATTTCCATTACGGCAAAGGCTGCGAAGTCTGCAATTTCACCGGCTACAAAGGCCGCAAGGGCATCTACGAACTCCTCAAAATCTCCGACCCGATCCGCGAAATGATCAACAACCGCGAACCCGGCATCCTTATTCGCCAAAAGGCCATCGAACTCGGCATGACGACCCTTCGCGAAGATGGCCTCCGCTCGATCTACGACGGCATTTCCACCATCGAGGAAGTCACTAAATACACTTGATTCCGCCATCGTGACCCAGCCACTCGTCATTGCCGGACGCGAATTCTCCTCGCGTCTCCTCCTTGGAACCGGAAAATTCTCCTCGAACGAGATGATGCGCGACTCCCTGACCGCAAGCGGTTGCGAGATCGTCACGGTCGCCCTCCGCCGCGCCGACCTGAGCGGGAAAAAAGACCCCTTCGCGAACATCCTCGATTTCATCGATCCCGAAAAATACCTCCTCCTGCCGAACACCAGCGGGGCGATGAACGCCGACGAGGCCGTCCGACTCGCCCGCCTCGCCGCCGCCGCGGGCCTTCCGAAATGGGTGAAACTCGAAATCCATCCCGATCCCCACTACCTCCTGCCCGATCCCGTCGAAACCCTCGCCGCCGCCGAAATCCTCGTGAAAGAGGGCTTCACCGTCCTTCCCTACATCAATGCCGACCCCGTCCTGGCCCGGCGCTTGCAGGATGTCGGCACCGCGACCGTCATGCCGCTTGGTTCGCCCATTGGCAGCAACCGCGGCCTCGAGACCCGCGCGCAAATCGAGATCATCATCCGCCAAGCCACCGTCCCTGTGGTGGTGGACGCCGGAATCGGCGCTCCAAGCCATGCCGCCGAGGCGATGGAAATGGGCGCCGATGCCGTTTTGGTGAACACCGCCATCGCCGCCGCCGAGGATCCGGTTCGGATGGCACGCGCGTTCAAGGCCACCGTCGAAGCCGCCCGAGAGGCGCGCGAAGCCGGCCTCCCGGTTCAACTCGACCACGCCGCCGCCACCAGCCCCCTCGCGGCTTTCCTCAAATCGGCCTGACCCGCCATGCCGGAGGACAAGCCGACCCCGATGATGCAGCAGTATCTCGCTGTGCGGCGTGAACTGCCCCCGGGAACCCTCCTTCTTTTCCGTCTCGGCGACTTCTACGAAATGTTCGGCGACGACGCCGTGGAGGCCTCGCGCATCCTCAATGTCGCCCTCACGAAACGCGGTGCAACCCCCATGTGCGGCGTCCCCTACCACGCCGCCCGGGGCTACATTGAAAAACTCATCGCCGCCGGATGGCGCGCCGCCATTTGCGACCAGGTGGGGGAAGTCACCGCGGGCAAGCTCGTCCGCCGCGAGATTTCCCAAATCCTCAGCCCCGGCACTCTGGATGATTTCGGATTGGATGACCGGAAGCCGAATTTTCTGGCGGCCCTCTCGAAGCGCGGCGACGCGCACGGCCTCGCCTACTGCGACCTGAGCACCGGCGAGTTCCGCCTCACCGAACTCGATTCCCTCGCCGCCCTGCTCGACGAACTCGCCCGCGTCTCCCCCGCGGAAATCCTCGTTCCCGACCATCAGGCATCGGAGTTTTCCACGGTCTCCCCCCAATCGCCGCTCGATGGCTACGCCTTCGAACCCGAGCCCGCCGCCGAGTTGCTGCGCTCGCATTTCAAGGTTCACTCTCTCGATGGATTCGGTTGTGCCGATCTGCCCGCCGCGACTGGCGCCGCCGGGGCCCTCCTCCATTACATCACGCGCCAGATGCGGCGTCCGGCGGGCCACCTGCGCCGGCTCCAGCCCTACCGCCGAAGTGAATTCCTCATCCTCGATGCCGCCACGCAAAGCCATCTCGAACTCGTCCAATCCCGCTCCGGACGCCAGATGACGCTTCTCGGCGCACTCGACACCACCCGCACACCGATGGGGGCGAGGCTGCTGCGGGATTGGATTCTCCATCCGCTTCGAAATGCCGAGGCCATCGAACGCCGCCAGGAGGCCATCGCCGCCCTGCTCGACAACGCCCTGCTTCTCGGGGATCTGCGCTCTCGCCTCGCCGAAATCCGTGACATCGAGCGAGCGACCTCACGCCTTGGCGGTCCCTCCGGAAACGCCCGAGACCTCGCCGCTCTGGCCCAGTCCCTGGAACTCATTCCACCGCTTGCGGCCAGCCTCGGAGGTGCCGACTCCTTCCGCCTACCCTCCCCGCTTCTCTCGGGCCTCGTCGAAAGCCTGCACGCCCTTCCAGAGCTGAACGAAAAACTCCGCACGGCGATTGTCTCCGAACCGCCCGCGATCCTGCGCGACGGAGGGTTTATCGAAGCCGGCTTCGATCCCTCGCTCGACGAACTCCGTGCCGCCTCGCTCGAAGGCAAAGGCTGGATCGCCGCCCTGCAGGAGCGCGAGATCGAGCGCACGGGCATCAAGTCGCTGAAGGTCCGCTTCACCTCGGTCTTCGGCTATTTCATCGAGATCACCAAAGCCAATCTCTCCTCGGTTCCCGACGACTATATTCGCAAGCAGACGACGGTTAATGGCGAGCGGTTCGTCACTCCCGAACTCAAGGAGATGGAAGGCAAAATCCTCGGCGCCGACGAGCGCGCCCGCGCCCGCGAGATCGAGATTTTCGCGGAACTCCGCACCGCCGTTCTCACCGAACTATCCAAACTTCAGGAGTCCGCCGCCACTCTGGCCGTGCTCGATGTCCTCTGTTCACTCGCCGAAACCGCCCGACTCCACGGCTACTGCCGCCCGGAGATCGACGATTCCGAAATCCTCGAAATCACTGAAGGCCGCCATCCCGTGCTCGACCGGCAAATGGAGGGTGCGCGCTTCGTGCCGAACGACACCAACCTCGGAATGGACGGCAAAAAGTTCGCCATCATCACCGGCCCGAACATGGCGGGAAAATCGACCTACATCCGCCAAACCGCCCTCCTCGCGCTCATGGCGCAGACCGGGAGTTTCGTTCCCGCGAAGTCCATGCGCCTCGGCCTGGCCGACCGGATTTTTACCCGGGTTGGAGCCAACGACGACCTTGCCCGCGGCCAATCGACCTTCATGGTCGAGATGAATGAAACCGCGAACATCCTCAACAATGCGACCACCAAAAGCCTCGTTATCCTGGATGAAATCGGCCGCGGCACCTCGACCTTCGACGGCCTCTCGATCGCGTGGAGCGTGGCCGAGCACCTGCATGACCAGATCGGCTGCCGTGCCCTCTTCGCCACGCACTACCACGAACTCACAGACCTCGAGCGCACCCGCCCGGGGGTCTTGAACCTGAATGTCGCCGTGCGCGAGTGGAACGACCAAATCGTTTTCCTGCGCAAAATCGTCCCCGGCCGCGCCGATCAAAGCTACGGCATCCAGGTCGCCCGCCTCGCCGGCCTGCCCGACTCGATTATCGCCCGCGCCAAGGAAATCCTCGGCAACCTTGAGAAATCCGAACTCAACACCGAAGGCCAACCCGCGCTCGCCAAGTCCTCGCGCAAGCGCCTCGTCCCCGACCCGGCGGCCGCAGCGCAGTTGCCGCTGCTTTGAATCGAACCCGTGTTCGCGGGAAATTGTTTCCGCAACGAGACGGGGGCGTGTAGAGAGTTGCGCCCATGCCGAAGAGTTTCAGCCTGTTTCTCGCCCTGCGCTATCTCCAGCCCAAGCGCACTTTCCTTTCGATCATCACGCTGATTTCGATTCTCGGAGTGACTCTGGGAATCATGGTTTTGATTTTGGTAATCTCGGTGATGACGGGATTCGAGCAGGAGCTGCGGCGGAAGGTCATCGGCTTCGATCCCCATGTCATCGTGACGAGTGGCGGGGTGCTCGAGGATTGGGAAACCACGGCGGCCCGCGTCAAAAACGATCCCGATGTGGTCGCGGCCGCGCCGTTTGTCCTCGGCCCGGTGATCGCGCAATACCAGAACCGCCGCCTCGCCCCGAAAATCCGCGGCGTCGATCCCGGGCAGGAGCGCGGCGTCGTGGACATCTCGCCATTCCTCATCGAGGGCGAATACGACCTCGAGGGGAGCAAGACGCTCGTTGGCTCCGAGCTGGCGCGGGAGCTGGGGATCGGCGTCGGCGAGACCCTCACAATTTTTTCACCGGGAAATTTCAAGGAGATCCTGACCGAGATCGACCGACTCGAAAAAACGGGCGGCAAGCCCGAGGACATCGCCTCCCTCAAGCAACTCATCCTCCCGACCGAGCTGGAGGTGACGGGAATTTTCGAGAGTGGCCGTTACCTCTACGACAGCGAGTTTTTGATCGTTCCGCTCCACATCGGGCAGGAACTCTACAATCTTGGATCCGCCGCCCATGGTCTCGCGGTGAAGACGAAGGATCCCTACCTCGCCGACAAGGTTCGCGATGGCCTGAACTCCAGCCTCGAGCCTCCCGCCTACGCGATGAGCTGGATCGATATGAACAAGCAACTTTTCGACGCCATCCGTATGGAGCGGCAGGTGATGTTTTTTATTTTGATGTTCATCATTCTGGTGGCCGCCTTCGGGATCATGAACACGCTCATCACCGTGACGGTGCAGAAGACCCGCGAGATCGGCGTGATGAAGGCCCTCGGGGCGCGGACGAACCAGATCGTCGGGGTTTTTCTGGCCCAGGGGATGGTTGTCGGGGTGTTCGGAACGGCGATCGGCCTGGCGCTGGGAATCGGTGTTACGCAATACCGCAACGAGGTGAGCCGCCTGCTCTCACGGACGCTGGGCGTGGAGGTTTTTCCGGCCTCGGTTTACCAGTTCGCCGAAATCCCCGCCGAGATCGTGGCCTCGGATGTCGCGATGATTTGCATCAGCGCGTTTGTGATCTGCTCCGTGGCGGCGTTGATCCCCGCGTGGTTCGCCGCGCGACTCGATCCGGTCAAGGCTCTTCGGCACGAGTGAATTGACAACCGGACCAAGCTTCCTTTTTATCAGTCCATGACCGAACCCGCGAACGACCCGCAGGATCCATTGATCCGCACCATTCTTCTTTCCACCGCCGCCGCCGCCGTTTTGGGATTTATCGCCACCGTGCTGGTGGTGACGGCGATGATTTCGGCGAACTGGAATTTCATGGACTGGATGGAGTAGGCGCGTTGGCGCTCCGCACTCCCGCAGCCGCCGCGCAAAAGCAACTCCCCAGCAAGATCATCAGGCCAGCGACATAGACCCACATGAGGGTGAGCATGATCGCACCGACCGGGCCATAGATGGCGTTGTAGTTCACGAATTTCGTGACATAGGTGCCGAAGAGGCTTTGGCCGAGTTGAAGGGCCAAAGCCACCATCAGGGCCTGCAGCCAGACCTGGCGGAAATAAATCCGGCTTCCCGGGGCGAGCATGTAGAGGGCCGCGAGGGCGTAGAACATCAGACCGCCTGCGAGCAGGTAGCGGCTTCCGGTGAAAACCAGCGCCAGCGCCTCGAAATGGAAGCCCGGGATGAGCAATTCCAGAAACGAATCAAAAGAATGCACCGCCCGCTCCCCCGCCTGGAGAACGGCGGGAGCGAGGAGCCCGAAGCCCATCGCACTGGCGATGACCAGCATCATGGCGAGATTTTTGAACGGAAGCTTCCACCAGGGAAGGAGAACTCCGTGCCAAGCGCGGTTCACGCCCTGCACCAAGACCTCGAAAAACCGCATCGACCCCCAGACCAGCACCAGCATCGCGGCAGTGCCAACCCCGCCGCGCGATTTCTGAAGCGAGTCGGCCATTTTCCAGACAAGCTGCTGCTGAGCTTGCCCCATGGGAAAAAACTTCTCCACCGTGGCGATCACCTCATCGGGCCGAACGAACGCCGATCCGATCGTGAGCAGAAGCGCGAAGAGAGGCACGAGGGAGAACAGCGCGTAGTAGGCGAACGAGGCCGCGCGATGCCCGCCCTCGATCTCGAAAAAGATCTCGATGGCATTCCGGGTGACCTCCCAGCTGCGGTTCCCGGTTTTTCGCAGCCAGGCGCGCATTACCTTTCCGGTTTCGGTGCGCTGTCTCCGGGGAAAAGCGTCTCTCTCATGAGTTGATAAATCCGTGTGTTGTCATAAGTGCCACGGACTTTTTCGGAGTTCTTTCCGGCGGCACGAACCAAAATCCCGCCCGAGGCGTCTTTCATCGTTCCCCAGACGATGACAAACGGGTGGCGACGGCCCGCGCGGTCGGGTCGGGAGAGAAACGGCGAACCGTCGGCGGCGAGGCTGTAGGGTGCGCCGTTCAAGTCGCGCCCGCCGAGAATCTGCATCGCATTCGCGGGCGTCGCGGGGAAACCGCAAACATCCATCGCTCCGGCACTGCTGTCGGCCGTAGTGACGAGAAGCGTGTCCTTGTTTTTCTCCACAAAATCGAGAGCGACACCCAGGGCGTCATCCGCACGCTTGAGGGCTTCCAAAGTGCCCGGGGCGTTGTTGACATTCGCAAAGTTGTCGCTCCCCTCCTCCTCCACGACGAGGAAGAAGGTTTTGTCGCCGAGAATCCGCAAGGCGACGCTGGTCATTTCGGCGAGGGTCGGCGAACCTTCGACATAGGTCGGGATTTTTTCCGCCTTCATTTTGTCTTCTGGCACATCGTTGAAGGTGTGATCGGCGGCAAAAATCCCGAGCAGCTTCCGGGTTCTCTCCGGGGTTTCCAGCAATTCCTTGCGATCGAAAACGACATGGTATCCGAGAGAGCGGGCTTTCTCGACAAGGTCGAGTCCGTCTTCGCGCAGACCGTCTGCGACATGGCGGCCGGATTTTCCCTTGGGCAGGAACCATTCCTCGCCTCCGCCCATAATCACATCCACACCGGATCCGACGAGTTGATCCACAATGGCGGCGGAATCCTCGCGACCCGCCACGCTCGCCACGAAACAGGCCGTGCCCGGTTCGACCACGCTGCCGGAGTTCACCAAGCCTGTTCGCAGACCCGCCTCCAGAGCCTCGTGCATCAGGCTCGCCTCGCGGCCCGAAGCCGAGAGGGGGCGGCCCGGATTTTTACCGTCGGTGCCGAAGGCCGTGGAGCCCACCTTGATGCCGTAGGCGTGGGTCGTTGCGCCGCCGTTGGATGTCGCGGAGAGGGAGTCGGCCATGTGCCCGCGATAAACGGCGATTTCGGGAATCCGGTCCCAATTCAGATCCGCATCCGGTCCAGCCCAGTAAAAACGCGCCGCCTGCCAATGGGAAATTCCGGCTCCATCGGGGTGGAAGAAAATCACGCTCCCGGAGAGGGCGTTGGTGATGGCGGCTAAAAACAAAACACATGCTATGCGAATCATGCCGCGAGGATGCGCGGAGCCAAAGCGACGCGCAATTCCCGATTCGCACTTGCGTTTAGGGGCCACACCCGCAACCCTGACATCCATGCCAACACTCTCGATTGTTTTTGGACTGGTCTTGGTCGCCATGGGCCTCGGGGTCTTCCTGACCAGCGATACGAAAAGCGTCACCGCGCTGATTCCCTCCTTCTTGGGAACTGCGATTCTGCTCTGTGGAATCGTCGGGGCCGCTTTCCACAAGGCCCGCATGCATGTGATGCACCTCGCCGCCCTGGTCGGCCTGCTCGGAACCCTGGGTGGCCTCGGCATGGGTCTGCCGAAAGTCGGCGCCCTGCTGGCCGGAACCGCGGAACGCCCGACCGCTGTGGCGATGCAAATCGCGATGGGCGTCGTTTGCCTGGTCTTCCTCGGTCTCTGCGTGAAGTCTTTCGTGGATGCGCGGATTTTGAAGAAATACAGCAAGTAACCCCCGGCGCTCGTTCCCCTTAATCCACCCCCCCTCCAGATGCCCCGGTTCCGCTCGATGGTTTTGAGAGTGTCGAGCGAAGACCGTGTCGTTTACGCCAATGAGGCGTTTTGCCAATACGCCGCCCGTCCGCGCGGGGAGATCGAGGGATGTTCTGTCGGGAGTTTGGCAAAACTGACGACCGGCGAGGTTGCGGAATGCTTCGCCAGCCTCCAAGAGCGTGCACAACCCAACGCCCTGGTCACCGACCGCGAGGGCCGGGTTTTCGAGGTGAAAACCGCGAGGGAATTCGGCGCGCTCGACATCGTTCTCGACGAGGTCACCCATGGCGAGGCCTTGGGGGAAATCCTCCGCTCCTGCAGCGGCATCCCGCTTGAGGATTTGGACGAGGAGGAACTGCGAACACTGCGCAATCCGGATCTGCGTTTTGTGACGGTCTGCCGCGCAAGACTCCAAACGGAGGGAAAAACCACAGGGGCGCTGTCGCCGATGGATCACCGCATTTTGACCAATGCGTTCATCGAGGAACTCTCCGAGGCGTTGATATCCAAGGGATGCACCATCATGCCCTCCCGCGCCTCCGGAGTGGTCGGCTTGTCGGGGGCTCCCCGCCACCACGCCGACCATGCCCTCCGCGCGCTGGAAGCCGCTTTCGACCAAGTCGCGCGGGCGGCGAGATTACAGAACTCTCTGTTCGCCGAGGGCCGGGAGATGCCGCCGATCGGATGGGCGATCGCCAGCGGAGACGCCGTGGTCGGAACCTTTGGAGGTTTTCGTTCGATGAACTATTCCGCCGAGGGCCGTTGCGTGGAGCTTGCGGAGCGCATCGCCGCGATCGCCTCGCCGGGCGAGGTGTTGGTAACCGAGGGCACACTCTTGAGCCTTCTCGAAAACCTTCCTGCAGGCTGGAGTTCGGCCCGCAGCGTCCGTGAAGCCGACCCCGATCTCTCGCCCTATGCCTCGCACGCCGGAAGCCTGAATCCGATCGATGGAAACAACCAGCGCGGCGTGTGGATTGTCGGACCGGGCGTGGCGGAGGACTGGCAGAAGGCGGTTTTTGTTTTCGACTACCTGTGGAATTTCCAGTCGGGGCCGATCCGGGAGCCGGTTCCCGTTCTCCGCGCGGTTCGCACGGGAGGCATCGTGGAGCAAATCCCGCTGAGCCTCGAGCGTGTGCCGAATCAGGGCTATGTCCACCGGCTCGGAAAATACCGACTCCTCTCGGTAATCGGCCACGGCGGCATGGGGCGGGTCTGGCGAGCGCACGACATCTACGGAAATGTCGTGGCGATCAAAACACTCAACACCCCGCAGGCCGAATCGCCGGAATCGGTGAAACGCTTCCGGCGCGAAGCCGAGGTGATGTCACGACTACAGCACCGCAATATTTGCCGCATCTTCGAGATGAACGAGCATGAGGGCAGCCATTACATCGTGATGGAGTTCGTGGATGGGCTCTCGCTCGCGGATGTCCTCTACTCGGGCGTGAAATCCACCGGCGGCAACGAGGACATCTCCCTGCTCATCGAAGCCGCCCGCGCGGCCCAGGACTCCTCGGGCTCCCGGCCGGATAAAGCCGCTGCCTCGCCTGCCAACGCCGGCGAGGCGCCGCCGGATCCCCATTCGACCCTTCTTTTGACGCCCGAGCAGGCTCTGACTCTTTTTCTCAAGGTCTGCTCGGCGGTGGAATACGCCCACAATCACGGCGTGCTTCACCGGGATTTGAAACCCGCGAACATTCTTCTGCGCTGTGATGGCGAACCCCTTGTGGCCGACTTCGGCCTTGCGAAATTGAGTGGCGCAAAAGCGGGTGCCTCCTTGTCGATGAGCGGAAATGTGTTGGGAACAGTGGAAAACATGGCACCCGAGCAGGCCGCCTCGAGCAAGTCGGTGGATGCCCGCGCCGATGTGTATTCGCTGGGCACGATCCTTTACCAGATGGTGACCGGAAAACGCCATTTCGAGGCGAGCGGCACGCTTTTGGTCGATATCCAGAAACTCCAGACCCACGAGCCCCCCCGCCCGAGATCGATCAACCCCCGGCTCGATCCGGATCTGGAATTGATCATCCTGAAATGCCTACGCCACGAGCCGGCTCACCGCTATCGCGGCGTTGCGGCCCTGCGCGCGGACATCCAGCGCTATTTGAAAGGCACCCCGATCTCCGCGCGTCCCGCCTCCGCAGTGGATACTCTCCGCAAGCTCGTCCTCCGCAACCGAGCCGCAAGCCTGATCGCAGCCGGCTCGCTGGCCATCATCCTGTTGATCGTGACTGGTTCGGTGTGGAGCCTTGCCCGGCAGTTGAAGGTTTCCGAGCAAAACAAGCGTCTCGCCGAAGAGCGCCTGCGCGAGATTCAGGAGAAAGAGGCGCTTTATTCCCAGACCCTGCAGGGCCGGATCCTTGCTGAAATGAGCGAGCAGGAACTCCGCACCCTCGTTCGTGAAAAAGAGGAGCAGGAAGCTGCCAAGGCTAGGCAAAGCCATGAAAACAAGGCCTCCCTGGCCGCTGCCGCGAAAAAAGTGGAAGTCGAACTAAACCGCCGCAAGGCCGCCGAGGCCCGGGTCGCGGATTTGGAAACCCAACTCGCGGAAACCGCCAAGAGGCCCACGCCCGAGCCCAACGACGAAACCGCGCCTTCGACTCCGCTTCTCACCGCCCCCCTGCCGGAACCGGAGAAACGCGCCGAGGTTCCCGCAATAGATCCCGAAG
This sequence comes from uncultured Chthoniobacter sp., assembly GCA_964403605.1. Classification (GTDB taxonomy): domain Bacteria; phylum Verrucomicrobiota; class Verrucomicrobiia; order Chthoniobacterales; family Terrimicrobiaceae; genus UBA967. The sequence goes on along the minus strand of CAYOGR010000037.1, from coordinate 955 downwards.
ATCTGGAAAGGGCCTTGGTTGCCATCGAACGCGATTTCGAAGCGGATTTCTCCGAAGAAAATCTTCCAGGGTTCACCCGCGCTCCAGAAAAGCTGCTCGATACCCTCAACCAAAGAATCGACGAGGCTGCAGGGTGGATCCTCAAGGCTCCCGACTCGGGGCAGGCTTGGATGCTGATGGGCCACCTGCGGCTGGCGGCGCTGGAATTTCAATACGCCGCGCAGAGTTTCGAGAAAGCCCTCGCCCGCCTTGGCCCGGAAAAGCGCATCGTTTGGGGCGCGGATCCGGATCAGATGGAGACTGGGAACCCAGCCCCCCGCCGCGGAGCCCCGGGGCCGCTTCACCCGATGCTGATCGGAGAAGCGGAAATCGCCCAGCAACTCCGGGATTTTGCATCACAACACGCCAAGCGCAAACCGGCTTTCGGGAAGGAGGGCGCCGCCCTTGCGGATCCGCTTCTCACCCATCCGAGCCTGCTCGCACAAAAAGCCGGTGCCGCCATCGTGTTTTTTTCATCCAAGCCCTCCATGGCCAAGTCTCTGGCTCCAGTCACCTCCCCGATGAGGCGGGATCGATCCAACAATGAAATCGCTCTTCAGCTACTCGCTGACAACGACCTGTCCATCCCGCCCGTGATCGAAGGCGGCCCGCTTCCGAGGGATTTGGACATCCGCATCCAGGGCGACGCTGGCAATCTCGCGGCGATCCTCCTGCCGCAAACCAAATCCTTGGCGATCCACGGCGCGCAGGCCCTTGATCGTAAAACCCTGCTCGCCCTCCCACACCTCGCGCGACTCGACTTCAACGGCTCACAAATCCAGACCGCGCCGCCGTTGCCGCGAGCCTCCAACCGACTCGTCCACCTGGGCTTGGCCAACACGCCCCTCTCCTCGCTCCAGTTCGCCGGTCAACTGCCGAACCTCGCCTCGCTGGACATCACCAACACCCCGGTTGT
>CAYOGR010000036.1:0-18635 GCA_964403605.1 uncultured Chthoniobacter sp. | reverse complement strand
CTCCTCCGGTGGAGGATTCGAGGGGATTAGGGTCTGGGTTTCCTCATGGAGTCCAATTCGCCCGCTCCTCTTCCATCCCGCTACCAGTTCAAGGCCCTGCTCGGCCAGGGTGGCGCTGGAGAGGTTTTGAGTGCCTGGGACACCCAGTTGAAACGAACCGTGGCCGTCAAGCGCCTGAGCCACTCCACGAGGCCGGATGAGGATATCCGCGACGCCTGGCAGGAGGCGATGTGCCTCGCCTCGATCCGGCATCCCAACATTGTCTCGGTTTTCGATATCGGAACCGAGCAGGACGCGCCCTACATGGTCATGGAATTTGTTCAAGGGGAGACGCTCGAGCAGGCGGTGCGCCGCTCTCCGTTGGAAATCCCGGTTTTTTGCGACATTGCCGCCCAGTGCCTCGAGGGGATCGCGGCCGCGCACCACGGCGGATTGATCCATCGCGACCTCAAGCCCGCCAACATCATGCTGGTGCGGTTGCCCGGCGGGCAGTTTCAGGTCAAGATCCTCGACTTTGGCATCGCCCAGTATCTCCAGGGCCAATCCGAGGCGGTCGGTGCGAAGCCGGATGCCGTGACGGGCACCGTGCATTGGATCTCCCCGGAGCAGCTTGAGGGGGGTGTCGTGGACGCTCGATCCGATCTGTATTCGTTGGGGTGCGTGTTTTATTTCTGCCTTGCGGGCGTGCCGCCTTTTTCCGGCAAAAGCGCGAAGGAAGTTCTGAAAGCGCACCTCGATGGCAGGGCCGTGCCCTTGTCGGTTTTGCGGCCCGATGTGCCGCAGGGGCTTTGCGATTGGATTATGAGCCTTATGGCCAAGCGCCCCGAGAGCAGACCGGTCGATGCGATCGCGGCATTGTGGCAGTTGAGGCCCCTGGCCGAAAACTTTTCCATAACCTCCCGGGTGGCTGTGCCGCAGCCTGCGCCGCCAGCCGCATGGGATTCGGGGACGGGGCGGGTTGATTTGACCATTGTGGATTCCCCCCCGCCGGCGGCACCACCGCCCGTGCGACGCCGGGCCCTCTGGCCATGGGCCTCAGCGGCGGCTTTGCTTGTGATCGCCATGGGTGTCTGGGCATGGTCGGCATTTCAAAAACCCTCGCTTCCGGCCTTTCGCATCCATGGATCGAACACGATCGGCTCCCGCCTGGCGCCCGCACTGGTCGAGGGTTTCTTGGCCCACAGGGGGAACAAGGAAATTCAAACGCGGAGCACGCCGCACAGTGTGGAGCGCCGGGTCGATTTTCAGGATTCAAGGAGCAACACGCGGGAGTTCGTCGAAATCCACGCGCATGGCTCCCGCACGGCTTTTTCGGGGCTTCGCGACGGAGTTTGCGATCTTGGAATGTCCTCCTCCCGGGTGCGCCGGACGGATGTGGAAGAGCTTTCCAAAAAAGGGTTCGGGGATATGCGGGCAGCCGCCAGCGAGATCATTGTCGCGCTTGATGGTTTGGCGATCCTCGTCCATCCCGAAAATACCCTGTCGCAACTCGACCGGGCGACTGTGGCCTCTGTGTTTGAGGGGAAAATCACGGACTGGGCCGACCTGGGGCGCGCCCGTCCCGGGAGGATTCATCTCCACGCGAGGGACGCCAACTCCGGGACATTCGAGTTTTTTCAATCCAGCGTCTTGGGCAATGGATCGCTGGCTCCTGAGGCGCGGCGGTATGAGGACAGCACGGTGCTTTCGCGCGCGGTGGCAAGCGATCAGGATGCCATCGGATTTGCCGCCCTGCCCTATATTCTGGACTGCAAGGCACTCGCTATCGGCGATGAAGGCACGCCTGCTTTGGTTCCCTCCCGCTTTACGGTCGCCACCGAGGATTACTCGCTCTCGCGCCGCCTCTACTTTTACGCTTCTGGCGCCGGCTCTCATCCTTGGGTCAGGGATTTTCTGGATTTTGCGACCAGTCCCGCCGGCCAGGAGATCGTGAGCCGTGAGGGATTCGTCAAGCAAACGCCCGTGGTGCAACCGGGACTCGTCCCGCGCAGCGCCCCGGCGGAATATCAAAACCTGCTCGAGAGTGCCGAGCGGGTAAGCATGAATGTGCGATTCAATCTGGAAACGGGAGCCCTCGATTCGAAGGGGGCAACGGATTTGGGGCGGTTGGTCGAGTTGATGGCCCTTCCGGAAAACAGGGGTCGCGAACTGGTGCTGGTGGGATTTCACGAGGGCACGGGAGACGGCGCCGCCGACCAAGAGGCCTCGCTGCAAAGCGCCCGGGCAGTCGCAGCCGAACTCGAAAAACGCGGAATGAAGGCCAGGCATGTCATGGGCTATGGAGCCTCTCTCCCCGTGGCATCCAACGGGGATCCGGCGGGTCGCTGGAAAAACCGGCGTGTGGAGGTGTGGATTCTGGGCCAGCAGGCGCCGCGATCCGTTTCCTCAACCGGAATCTAGGGAGTCGGTGCGAGTGGCGGCCGGGAGGCTTTTGGCAGGCCCTCGATGCGCTCGCCCGGCCAGATGTTGTTTTTGGAAAACCAGCCCTGCGGCATTTCAAGCGCGAAGGCGATGTTCGGAAAGCGGCTCGGGACGGGCTTCTCGTTCAGCGGTTGGAGGTCGTGGAGCTCCAGAATGGTGCCGCGCGGGTCGATGTAGGCGATCGTGAGGGGCACTTCGGTGTTCTTCATCCAGAAGCCGACCGGACCGGTTCGATCCAAAACGAAAAGCATCCCGGAGTCGGGTGCGAGGGATTTCCGGAACATCAATCCGGCCGCGCGCTCGTGCTCCTCGTCGGCGATTTCGGCGGTGATTTTTTTACTGCCGAGGCGCAATTCCGTCGTCGGCAAAACCGGCTGCGGGCCGCTTTGGGCTTGGCTCGAAGGCTGGCAGAGCAGCAAAAAAAGCAAGCCCGCAAGCGTGGGGATTTTTAAATATTTTTTTTCGATGATGTTGACAGCCGAGCGGGAATTTGGAGACATACGGCGACCTTTTTCCGAAAAACATGTATTCAACTCTTCGCCGGCACGCAATTATCCCGTCTCGTTTTCTGTGCGCCGGACAAGGAACCAACTGACGGCCTCGCACTGACCCATGGCGAACTTTTTTCCAAAATGGACGAATCTGCTTCCTCTGAAGCTGGTGATTTGCCTGGGGGCGATCGGCACCGCGATTGTCGGAGGGTTTTGGTATTATTTTACTCCGAAATACACCCGCGTCGGTTACGAGCCCACCCAGCCGGTTCCCTTCTCACATGTGATCCATGTGCAGCAGCTCGGGATGGATTGCCGGTATTGCCATAGCTTCGTCGAGGTCGCCTCGCACTCGAATGTGCCCACCACCCAGACCTGCATGTCCTGCCACACGCAAATCAAAGCCGACAGCCCCAAGCTTGCCGCGGTGCGCGAGAGTTGGGAGACCGGCCAGCCTGTCAATTGGGTGCGCATCCACCAGGTTCCCGACTACACCTATTTCAACCACGCGGTGCATGTGAACCGCGGCGTGAGTTGCTACAGCTGCCACGGGGCGGTCAATGAAATGAAGGTCGTTTACCAGCACGAGCCGCAAAGCATGAGCTGGTGCTTGGATTGCCACCGCGCCCCCGAAAACCACCTCCGTCCGCCCGATGAGATCTACAATATGGCTTGGAAACCCGCCAAAGGCGAGACCCAGCAAGAGATCGGCCTGAAGTTCAAGGAGGAGTGGGAAGTGAACCCGCCCGTCACCTGCGGAGGTTGCCATCGATGAAGAGAAATTTCCACCACCCGAAGCCGGAAAAAAACCCACGCATCTGGCGTAGCCTGCGTGAGTTGGAAAATGATCCTGAGTTCGAGAAACACCTGCAACAGGAGTTTCCTCGCGGCGCGGAACTCTACCAGGACAGCGGTCTTTCCAAGCGAGATTTCCTCAAGCTCATGGGTGCCTCCATCGCCCTCGCGGGCGTCGGCCTCTCCGGTTGCCGCCGTCCCGATTCCTACCTCGTGCCTTTCACGAAGGGCGTGGAATTCACGATTCCCGGGAAGTTTCTTTACTACGCGACCTCGATGCCCGCGCGCTATGGTGCGGTGCCATTGATCGCCACGACCAGCGACGGCCGCCCAACCAAGCTGGAAGGCAACCCTCTCCATCCCTACTCGAACGGCGGCACGGATTCCTTCGCCCAGGCGGAAATTCTCAATCTTTACGATCCTCACCGTTCCAAGCAGATCACCGAAAAAGGAAAGCCATCGGATGCCAATGCGTTCGATGCATTTGTCAATTCGATCGCCATCGGCGACGGCAAGGGACTCGCGGTTTTGACGGAGCCCCAAAATTCCCCCACCCGCAACCGGTTGCGCGCGGCCTTGCAGACCAAATTCCCGGATATGATTTGGGCGGAATATGATCCGCTCGCCGCCGTGCCCGCCAAGGCGGCTGCCGACGCTTCGTTTGGGGCAAATGTCCGCCTCATCCCAAACTTCAGTCGCGCCGACATCGTTCTCGCGATCGACAGCGACTTCCTGAACCCGATCGAAACCGGCATTGGTTACGCACAGGGCTTCGCCGCCCGCCGCAATCCCGACCAGCAGGGTGCTCCGATGAACCGTCTTTATGTGGTGGAAAACCACTACACGGTTACCGGTGGCATGGCGGACCATCGCCTCCGCCTGAAGGTCGCGGAGACGGTTGAATTTACCCGCCAGTTGGCTTTGGCAGTCGCCAAATTGACCGAAAACGCGGCGCTGGCCTCGGTGGCGAATGCGATCCCCGCCTCTCAGGCGACTCTCGACGACCAGTGGGTCAAGGAATGCGCCGCCGATCTGGCCAAAAACGCCGGCCGTTCGATTGTCGTTGCCGGTCCGCTGGCTTCCGAGCCGATCCAGATATTGGTCAATGGCATTAACAGCGCCCTCGGCAACATCGGGAGCACTCTGGTGGCGGTCAAAACCGACACGCCCGAATCCGCTTCCATAAACGACCTTGCGAAAGCCATCGCGGCGGGCAAAGTCGAAAATCTTTTCATTCTCGGCGGCAATCCCGCCCACACCGCTCCGGCCGAACTCGGTTTTGCCGAACTTCTTTCCAAAGTCCCGAACACCGTTCATCTCGGACTTTTCGAGGATGAAACCGCGAAAGTCTGTCGCTGGCATGTGCCGGCCGCCCATTTCCTCGAGTCCTGGGGCGATGTTCGCACCTTCGACGGCACCTACACCTCGGTGCAGCCGATGATCCTTCCGCTCTGGGGCGGACGCTCGGAACTCGAGATCCTTAACGCCCTGAACGGCGCGCCCGCTCCCGTTGGGCCCGCGTTGATCCAAGCCACTTTCACCCAAGTCGCCAAAACCACCGAGCCTGCCGCGTGGAATGCCTTCCTTCGGGATGGATTCCAACCCGATTCGGCCTACACCCCGGTCAAGACGGCGTTCAACGCCGACAACGCCTCGGCTTTTGCGAAGCAGTTCCAGTCCCCGAAAACAGACGGGTTGGAGTTGGTCTTCCTCCAAAGCTCGAGTGTGGACGATGGCCGCTACGCCAACAATTCCTGGCTCCTCGAGACTCCGGATTTTGTGACCAAGCTGACTTGGGACAACGCGGTGCTCGTCAGCCCCGCCACGGCGAAGAAGCTCGGTATCAAAGCGAACAATTTCAATGTCCTCGGCGACATCGCCGAGAAAATGGGCAACGATGTCAATTACGACTTGGTGGCCGACATCGTGGAAATTTCCGATGGCAAAACCACCATCGAGGCGGCGGCGATCGTTGTCCCGGGCCAAGCCGATGATTCGCTTTCCATCGCGCTCGGCTACGGGCGGAAGGAAGTGTCGGCCCTGATGGATGGCGTTGGTTTCAATGCCTACCCGCTCCGCCGCTCGAATTGCATGCGCTCTGTCGCCGGTGTGACCTGCAAGGTCACCGACCGCGACTACCCGATGGCTCAAACGCAGGAGCATCGCAGCATGGAGGGCCGCGACCTCGTGCGCGAAGGAACCATCGAGCGTTACCAAAAAGACCCCGCCTTCGCCCAGACGATGGGCATGGACGGCCACATTCCGCCGAATATTTCCCTCTACACCCACCCCGAGTTGACCTCGAAAGAGCAGTGGGGCATGACGGTGGATCTCAACACCTGCACGGGTTGCAACGCCTGCGTCGTCGCCTGCCAGGCCGAGAACAATGTGCCGGTCGTTGGCAAGGATCAGGTTCGCAAAAACCGTGACATGGCATGGATCCGTCTGGATCGTTACTTCGCCGGCGACGCGGAGAATCCCGAAATGCTCTCGCAAGCCATCATGTGCCAGCATTGCGAGAACGCTCCATGCGAAACCGTTTGCCCGGTCAATGCCACGGTTCACAGCGAGGACGGCCTCAATCTGATGGCCTACAACCGCTGCATCGGCACGCGTTACTGCGCGAACAACTGCCCTTGGAAAGTTCGCCGTTTCAATTATTTCGATTACAACCAGCGCCCGATCGACGAACTCTATTGGGGCCCGCTCGCCAAGAAAGGTATGGCCGACAGCCTCAAGATGGCGAAAAACCCCAATGTCACCGTCCGCATGCGCGGTGTCATGGAAAAATGCACCTTTTGCATCCAGCGCATCGAAGAGGCGAAAATTTCGCGCCTCGTCGAGGCCGGCCCGACGCCCGCCAGCGAAACACCGGTCGCTCCGTTCAAGGTCGCCTGCCAACAAGCCTGCCCGAACGACTCGATGGTTTTCGGCAATGTCGCCGATCCGAACAGCGCCGTCAGCCGCCTCCGCAACGACTCCCGCGCTTATGTGATGTTCAAGTATCTGAATGTCTCCCCGCGCGTCTCGTATCTGACCCGCATCCGCAACCCGAACCTCAAAATGCCCGGTGCCGATCAAGTCGGCATGGCCAACGGGGCCGGGCATCACGATGCCCACGACAAGGGTCAGAAGGCGCATGATTCCCACAACGCCCAACCGCCCCACGGCGATGCCCACACCGCACCGGCCGCCTACTGAGTTTTAAGCAATGTCCAACGCCACCGCCGAACATCCCGAGCACCTTACGGAAGACGATAAAAAACTCGTCCGCCCACCGCTCGTGCTCAACAACCGCACGATGGGTTGGATCAGCGATTACATCAGTTCGATCGTCGAGGGCAAGACGCCGACTTGGTGGTATGTCTCGATGGCGATTACGATTCCGCTCACACTCGTGTGTCTGGCGTTGTTGGCCTATCTCATTTCAACCGGTGTCGGCGTGTGGGGAAACAACCACCCCGTCGGCTGGGCGTGGGACATCACGAATTTCGTGTTCTGGATCGGTATCGGCCACGCGGGAACGCTCATTTCGGCCATCCTATTCCTCACCCGGCAAAAATGGCGCACTTCGATCAACCGTGCCGCCGAGGCCATGACCCTCTTCGCCGTGGTCTGCGCGGGCATTTATCCCGCTCTGCATGTCGGCCGCGTGTGGATGGCGTGGTGGCTTGCCCCGGTGCCGAACGCCAACGCGATCTGGCAAAACTTCCGCTCCCCGCTTTTGTGGGATGTCTTCGCGGTTTCGACCTACTTCACGGTCTCTGTTCTCTTCTGGTATACCGGCCTCATCCCGGATCTGGCGACCCTCCGCGATCGCTGCAAGACCAAGATTCGCAAGTTCATCTACGGTGTCCTTGCCCTGGGCTGGCGCGGCGGCAATCGCCAGTGGCGGCACTACGAGATGGCCTACTTGATCTTGGCCGGCCTCTCGACTCCGCTCGTTCTTTCGGTGCACTCGGTCGTTTCCTTCGACTTTGCCACCTCGGTCGTCCCTGGCTGGCACACCACGATCTTTCCTCCCTACTTCGTGGCCGGCGCCATTTTCGGCGGTTTCGCGATGGTGCTTACCATCATGATTCCGGCTTGTGCGGTCTATAAACCACTTCACGACCTGGTCACGATCGACCATGTGGACAAGATGTGTAAAATCATCCTGCTCACGGGTTCCATCGTCGGCTATGCCTACCTGATGGAATTGTTCATCGCGTGGTATGGCGCGAATCCCTACGAGAAAGCGGCTTTCTGGTATCGCGCCTTCGGTCCTTACTGGTGGGCCTACTGGTCGATGATGTTCTGCAATGTCATTGCGCCTCAATTCTTCTGGTTCAAATTCTTCCGCACCCACTTGCTCTGGGTCTGGATCATTGTCCAGTTCCCGAACGCGGGCATGTGGTTCGAGCGCTTCGTCATCATCGCCACCACGCTCGCCCGCGATTTCATGCCCTCCGCCTGGGGAATGTTCCATCCGACCTGGGTCGATGTCTGCACCTTTGTCGGAACCTTCGGCCTGTTCGGCACACTGTTCCTGCTCTTTATCCGATATCTTCCGATGATTTGTATGTTCGAAGTTAAAGCCGTTCTGCCCGAAGCGGATCCGCACCACGGGGAGGCGCATCACTGATATGGAAGCCGTTGGAAATCCCACAGCACCTGTTTACGGAATCGCAGCGGAATTCCAGTCCGCGCGCGACCTCTACCATGCCGCCGAAAAAATCCGCGACGCGGGTTACTCCAAGTGGGATGTCTTTTCCCCGTTCCCGATCCACGGAATGGACGAGGCCATGGGCCTCAAGCGGTCGATTCTCGGAAAGTTGGTCTTCATAGGCGGTCTCACGGGATTTTTAACCGCAGTCACCTTGGAGTTCGGAACCTCCTCGTTCCTCTATCCGCTCATCGTCGCCGGCAAGCCCACCAACCTTTACACGGTTCCGGCTTTCTTCCCGATCATGTTCGAGTTGACCATTTTGCTCTCAGCCTTCACGGCGGTCTTCGGCATGTTGATCATGAATGGACTTCCCCGTCTGAACCACCAGCTTTTCAACTGGGATCGCTTCAAAAAAGTCACCGAGGACAAATTCTTCGTCGCCATTGAATCCGATGATCCGAAGTTCTCTCCCCGCTCGGTGAAGGACTTGCTTGAAGGTCTCGGCGGAACCAATATCACCACCATCCATGGAGACTAACCAGGCATGCTGAAATACTTTTTCGCTATTTTTATTCTGGTGGTCGTTCTCGTGGTTACGGTTGCCGGATTTCGCGGACAGAAATTCCAGAAACCGCCGATCGAAATTTTCCCCGACATGGATCACCAGCCGAAGGTCAAGGCCCAGGTTCCAAGCAGCTTCTTCGCGGACGGCCGTGGCAACCGACTCCCGGTTCAAGGCACGGTTCCACTCGGATACGCCATGCCCATGCACAAGCCCGTCGATGGTTCGACCGGCGAATCGGCCAGCCCCTACAAACAAGTCATTTTTTCAAGCGGGGTGGACTACTTCGATACCGGGCGTTTTGACAACCAGTGGGGCACTGGAATTCCCGTCGAGGATATCACGCCGGAATTCATCGCCCGGGGCCAAGAGCGCTACAATATCTCGTGCGCGGTCTGCCACGGCGCCACCGGCGCGGGGAACGGCATCGCCGGAAAATACGGCTTGGTGGCCATCGCGAACCTTCACCAGCAACGCTTCCGCGACATGGCGGACGGCGAGATTTTCAACACCATCACCCACGGAAAAAACACCATGATGGGCTATGGCGACCGCATTCAAGTGCAGGATCGCTGGGCCATTGTCGCCTACATCCGCGCCCTCCAGCTCTCGCAAGGCGGCGCGACCATCAACGATGTTCCGCCCGCCGACCGGGCCCAACTTGAAGCGCAGAAACAATGAGCAGCAGCCACGAAAACTCCCAACCCGGCAGCCACACCTTCGACTACAAGCATGTCGGTGGCCGCTTCCTCGGCCTCGTTGCTCTAGCCATTGTGGCCTTCGCCGCCGTCGGCTTCGGCGCCATCTACGACACAAAGCAGTTCGCCTTCTCCTATCTTTTTGCCTTTACCTTCTTTCTTACGATCTGCATGGGTGGGCTTTTCTGGACGCTCGTTCACCACGCTGTCGATGCCGAGTGGAGCGTCGTTGTCCGCCGCCAGTTGGAAAACATCGGCAGCCTTTTGGTTGTAATGGCCGTGTTGTTTATCCCCTTGGTTTTCGTGGCCCCGAAACTCTGGTATTGGATGACCAAGCTTCCCGGCGAAAGTTTCCTGCTCGATGAAAAATGGCCTTACCTCACGAAGGAGTTTTTCTGGATTCGGGCCGCTTTCTACTTCCTGTTTTTCGGAATTGCCGCGACATGGCTTCGCGCCAACTCGATCCATCAGGACACCACTGGTGCGTCCCGCTACACCCTGATCAACCGCAAAATCACTTTCGCCAGCCTCCCGCTTTTCGCGGTGTGCCTCACCTTCGCCGCCATCGATTGGCTCATGGGGCTGGACTACCACTGGTTCTCCACCATGTGGGGGGTTTATATTTTCGCGGGCACCGCCTTGAGCAGCCTGTGTGTGCTCGTGCTCATCATCACCGCGCTGCGGAATGCCGGATATTTCCAAAACATCATCACGCTGGAGCATTACCACATCCTGGGCAAGCTGATGCTGGCCTTCACGATCTTCTGGGCCTACATCGGCTTCAGCCAATACATGCTCATCTGGTATGCCAACATCCCTGAAGAGACAATCTACTTCCTGCGCCGCAACACGGAGACTTGGCAGGTTCTGAGCACGGCACTCGTCGTCGGCCACTTCTTTGTGCCCTTCATTCTCTTGTTGTTCAACTTCGGAAAGAAAAGCCCGGCCTTTCTGTGCGGCATGGCCCTTTGGATTCTCGCCATGCACTTGCTGGATATCTATGTGATTGTTCTCCCCGCCATTCACAAAGCCGGTGTGGTGGTGAGTTGGCTTGATATCGCTTGCCTGATCGCCATCGGATGCACGCTGGCGGCTGTTTTCCTCAAACGCCTCGGCGATGCCCCTCTCTGGCCCCTGCGTGACCCGCGTCTCAAGAAATCGATTGCCTTGAAGAACTGATGCAAAACGACTCCCAAAACGCTCCCAAAAAAAATAGCACCGGGGTTTTCATCCTGGGCCTCGTGGCGATTGCCTTGTTCCTTCTCGCGACCAACCTGTTCATGGACCGATCCGGGGCCACCACCGATCCCGAGGATCCCGCCCGCGATGCGGAGCGCGTCAAAAATCTCGCCGAACTTCAGGCTGAAGACGAAAAAAAACTCAACACCTACGCTTGGGTGGATCAAGCCAAGGGAAGCGTTCAGATTCCTTTGAAGCAAGCCATGACGCTTGTTCTCAATGGCTTGAATTCCACCAAGCCGAAGCCCGCTTATCCGGTTTTGGACAATGCCGGCAATCCCGTGCCATCCGTTCGGTTGGTGCCGCCCACGGTCGGGGCCAATGATGATCTGCCCGGAAATGAGGCGTCCGCCGCCACCGGTTCAAATGTTCTTGCCGCTCCGGTGGAGAAGCCTTCCACTAAAAACGGCAAAGCCCAAAAAAACTCGACTCAACAATGATCCACGATTCGTCCAGCCAGCCGGATACCTTGACAGCGACCGAGCGCGCGCAGATCGATGCCTCCACGGCCGGGGCCGTTCTTTTGTTTTTCGGATCCGCCGCCTTTTGGTTGCTTTTTGGTTCGGCTTTCGAATGCCTGGGCGCAATCCAGTTGGTTTACCCCGGCTTTTTGGACGGCTTGAGTTTTCTGACCTACGGCCGCGTCGTTCAGACGGCCACCACGGTTCTCGCCTATGGATTTGCGACTCCCGCCGCCATTGGAATTGCGATTTGGCTTTCGGCCCGCCTTTGCAAGGTTCCATTGGCACACCATCGCCTCTTGGTGAGCGCCGGAATCGTCTGGAACCTCGGCATCCTCGTGGGCGCCTGCGCGATTCTCGCCGGGAACAGCACATCATTTGCACTGCTGGCCATGCCAGCTTTCGCCACCCCGATCCTTTTCGTTTCCTACGCGCTCATCGCCATCTGGGTTTTGATCACATTCCTCGAGAGAAAGCCTGGTGAACTTTTCATGGCGCAGTGGTTGATCTTTGCGGCGGTTCTCGCATTTCCATGGCTTTTTGGAACGGCCAACGCGGTTTTGGTCTGGAATCCCGTCGCCGCCCCGGCCCAACCCGCCATAGCCCTGTGGTTCTCAAGCGGATTCCTCAATCTCTGGCTGGTGCCCGTCGGTCTGGCCGCCGCGTTTTACATTGTGCCCAAGGCAACCGGATTGCCGATTGCAAGCCATCACCTGAACCTTTTGGGTTTTTGGACGCTTATTATTTTCGGAGCCTGGTCTGGCGGATCTCAAATCATTGGGGGACCTCTCCCATCCTGGATGCCAGGGGTGGGTGTGGCGGCCGCCATCATGTTGCTCATACCGGCCTTTGCGATTGTTCTCAACCTCCATTTCACCCTCCAAGGCCACTACGCGCCGATCGCCTGGAGCCCGGCATTGCGATTCATTGTCACGGGCATCGGCTGCCTTGCCGCCTACTGGGGTTTGGCAGCTATCAACGCCATCCCGGGTGTCAATGCCGTCACTCAATTTTCCGACATCCATCGCGGCCTGTATCAACTCGCCCACTACGGGTTCTTCGCGATGACCGCCTTCGGTGCGATTTACTACATCGTGCCACGCCTTACCGGCAAAGAATGGCCCAGCACCAAGGCCATCACCCGCCATTTCTGGCTCGCCGCCACTGGCATTGGCTGTGTCGTCACTGGTTTTCTGCTCGGTGGGCTCATCCAAGGGTTTGCTTTGAGCGAGCCGATTGTCACTTTCCGGAGTTCGATGGAATTTGCCTGGCCGTTCCGGTTTTTGGTCATGGTCGGCAGCTTGCTAACCCTTGCGGCCGCCGTGAATTTCCTCTTCCTCTTCGCGGGCATCCTGCTCGAAACCCGTAAAAACCAAGCGCCCGCCTTGCTGGCGGAGCGCGAGGAAAATTCCCAGGAGCTCGTCGCGGTATGAACAAACTCCCACTCATTTTTACAGGCATTCTTATCGTTTTCGGCTCCGCGTGGCTGGGTCTGGTCGGCTACCCGGTAAAGAATCTCGGAAATCTGCAGCCCGTGCCGGATGAAGATACCGGCGGCGTTCTGCCTCCAACCACTTCCGGGCTCGCCTTCGCGGGGCAAAAAGTTTACGCTGCCAACGGGTGCGTGGAGTGCCATTCCCAGCAGGTCCGCCTCGCTCCGCTCACCACAGACATTGCCAAGCAACTCGGCCCGCGCCAAACCGTTGCCCGGGATTATCTTCGCGAACAAACCGCCCTTCCCGGGATGCTGCGGGTCGGTCAGGATCTTTCCAATTATGGAGCCCGTGCCGGCGAGGATATCAATGCGATTCACCGCCACCTCTACGAACCGCGTGTCGTAACTCCCTGGTCGAACATGCCCTCCTACTCCTACCTTTACAAGGTTCGCAAAATCCAAGGTCAGCCCTCGAATGAAGCCGTCCTCGGATTGACCGGCCCCAAGGCTCCGAAACCCGGTTACGAAGTCGTTCCCACCGAGCAGGCCAAGGCCCTGGTAGCCTACCTCCTGTCCTTGAACCAAACCTACCCGCTGCCGGAATCCCCGGTGGCCGCCAAGTAAATCACCGTGAACACGCCTTCGAACGAACCGAACAAGCCGAGCGAAAACTCCGCACCCGAGGTTTCCGCGCCCGTTTTGCGCGAGGCTCCGGAACCCACCGAGAAAAGCTCCCCGCTTCCCTTCTGGCTCGTCATTTTTGCCGGCATCCTGGTTTTTTGGGGTGGATTCTATCTCGCCAGCAACAGCGGAGGCTTCAAAGCCGATGTTTACAACCCGTCCCTCGTTGTGGGAGGGGGGGGCGCGCCAGCCGGGCCGCCGGATCCCAAGGTCGTCGGCAAACGCCTCTTTACCAAGAATTGTGTCGTCTGCCACCAAGCCAGCGGCATGGGGGTCGCCGGACAATTCCCACCCCTCGTGGGCAGCGAATGGGTTGTCGGCGGGGATTGGGTGGGTGACAACCACCTTGTAAAAATCCTGCTCGCCGGCGTTCAGGGGCCCATGCAGGTTTTAGGCAAGAGTTACAACAATGCCATGCCACCCTGGTCGCAGCTGAAGGACGACGAAATCGCGGGGATCCTCACCTACATTCGCTCGGAGTGGGGCAACAGCGCCCCGCCCATCACCCCCGAATTTGTCGCCAAGATTCGCGCCGAAAGCGCCGACCGCAAGGAGCCTTGGACCCAAAAGGATCTCAAGCAAATCCCTGCTCAAAACCAATCGGCTTCCGGTGCCGCCGAACCACCCGCCGCGCCCGCCGCAGCCCAAGCGCCCGCCGCCGCACCCGCCGCCTGACCAACGCCATGCGCCATCTGCTTTCCATCCTCTCCGTCTGCCTCTTCCTGTTGGGTGTTGCCACACCGACCGCCCAAGCCGAGGAACGCACCGCCAACCTCTATTGGGCTCCCGAAAACATCACGGTCGGCGGCGAGAAAATCGACCAGATCCTCAACTTTATCTTCTGGCTGACCCTCTTCGTCTTCGTCGCGACCCAGTCCGTTTACATCATCTATCTCGTTAAATACCGCCGCCGCCCGGGCCACAAGGCCCACTACAGCCACGGCAACAACACGCTGGAATTCTGGTGGACGATTATTCCCACCGCGATCTTCCTGACACTCGCCATCTGGGGCAACCGCGTGTGGTATGAAATCACCTCCTCCCCCGTTCCGCCCGATGCCGTGACCGTGGACATCGTGTCCTACCAATACGGCTGGGACTTCCGCTATGCCGGAGCCGATGGAAAGCTCGGGGATTGCGCCGCGAATCTATTCACTCCCGATAACAAATTCGGCGTCAACCTCAACGACCCCGCTGGCAAGGACGACTTCACAGCCACCGAACTCGTCGTCCCCGTCGGCCATCCCGTCCATGTCCTCCTCCGCAGCCGGGATGTCATCCACTCGTTCTATGTCCCCTCCTTTCGGCTTTACCAGGACGCTGTTCCCGGCCGCACGATCAAATGGGTTCAATTCACCGCCAAGCGCCCTGCCGAACTCGAACTCGCCTGCAGCCAGCTTTGCGGCACCGGCCACTACAACATGAAGGCCCGAATCCGCATCCTCCCCCGGGAGGAGTTCGACAAGTGGTATGCGGAAAAATCCGCCGCCGCCAAGGCGGAATTGTCGGCTTTGTAACCTGGAAATCCCGAGTGCAGAGCCGAGTCCGCGCATTGCATTGAGGGAGAGCCGACGATAGGTTGGCGCGCCAGTGGACACTGTGACCTCTCCTCGCGCCCCAAGCGGGATTCAAACCCGGCTGGAGGCCGCATTGCGTTTCGCCGCGAGGGGGCAGGCCCTGTTCCGCAGTGCGCTTCGTCGCATCCAAGGCAAACCGCGCACGGTCACCGAGGGGCCCAACCTTCTGCCGACCCTCATCCAAGTGCTCGCGGCGTTCTCCCAATTGGATGGCGAATTGATCGAGGAGGAAATCGACTCCAGCCTTGGGTTCCTCCGCTACGACTACCCCGACGCGGTTTATTCCGAACTCCGCGATCTTTTCCAGCGCGCCCTGCATCAACGCCAGGATCTCGACGCCATGGCGCAAAAGCTCGCCGGCCAACTCAGCGACGAGAGGAAAATTCTCCTCGGCGTCCAGCTCTACGACCTCATTGCCCGGGCGGGCCTGAAAAACGAAGCGGTTGTTTCCTACTACGCGTTCATGTCGCGGCTCGGCATGGCGACGCAGGCGATCGACATCGTTTACCAGCTCAATGCCGACGAGAAGGCCGACATCTCGATCTACAGCTCGGGCTCCTCGCCCCTCGAAATGGTGAGTTTCGGCCACGAGGAGTCCTCGGATGTCGTAATGCCCGGCTTCCTCGGAGACGAGCGGCTCCACGCCTACCGATTCGGCGACCTCGTCATCATCAAAAACCTCAGCGGCCGCCATCTCATCGTCCAGGGCCGTGCGCTCGAGCCGGGCAGCTTCGCCCGCCTCTATACCGGCCAGCGTGTCCTCGCCGATGATGTGGTGCTCACCTACGCCGACCTCATTTTCTATTTCAACGCGAAGAAAAATGTGACCCTCCCCGGGATTTTCGTGGCGGTGAACGAGGACGACGAGGTCACGCTCGAGAAAGACCGCACCCGCGATTCCTGCCTGCAGGTCGCCTTCGGACTGCGTGTCCGCGTGACCGCGCTCAAGGATGTCGATGCCGTCCTGCGCGGGGTGCGGCTCACCGAGGGCCGCGAGGTCGTGGCCACCCTCGAGGACAAGATTGTCTTTCACGACGACAGCGAACTCGATCTCGACTACCTCCGCCTGCGCGCCCGCTCCTATGGCGGAAGATTCGCCCTCAAGGCCTCGAAAAGCGAATACCTCGTCTCGAACAACCCCGGCCTTCTCGAGGAGGACGACATTCTTTTGTCCCCCGGCCCCGGGGGCGATGTGCTTCTCAAAATCCGCTGCGACTACGACCGCAAGGAAGGCTCGGTTGAGGTTCTGCGCACCGACCGCCCGATTCTGGTGCGCGGCTTGCCGGTGAGAAATTCCGCGCCCCTCGTGGATGGCGATACGATTCGAGTGGATGCCGGCCAGGTCCTGCGCTGCGACTTCACCGAGCGCCTCATCGAGGAGGAGAAAAACCTCGTCCGCACACTCGATACGCGCGACCTGCTGTGCCGCTTCCCGAATGGCACCGTGGCGATCGACGGGGTTTCCTTCACGGTCGAGCGCGGCGAGATGGTCTGCGTGATGGGTTCGAGCGGATGCGGCAAGAGCACGCTCTTGCGCGCGCTTTCCGGCCAGTTCCAGCCGACGCAGGGAGAGGTGCTTTTCAACAACCTTTCGCTCTACGCGAACCACGAGTCGCTTCGGAAATATGTCACCTACATCCCCCAATACGACGCGTTCGACGAGCACCTCACGATCGAGGAGAACCTGAACTATGCCGCCGCGATCCGCGCCCCGCACCTGGGCCGCCGCGAGCGCCTTCGCCGCATCGACGGGAAGCTCGCCGAACTCGGCCTGAACGAGCGCCGTGCCTCGGTCGTGGGGTCCGCCGCCCAGAAAATCCTCAGCGGCGGCGAGCGCAAGCGCCTGAACATCGGCCTCGACATGGTCGGCTCGGCGGACATCTACCTCTTCGACGAACCGACCAGTGGACTCAGCTCCAAGGACTCCGAGCACATCATGGAGATCATCCGCGACATGTCGCACAACAAGATTGTGCTGGTGACAATCCACCAGCCGACCTCGCGAATTTTCCAGATGTTCCACAAGGCGATCGTGCTCGACCGCGGCGGGAAGCTCGTCTTTTTCGGCACCCCGCTCGAGACGCTCAAGTATTTTGCGGAGGCCGAAAGCCAGCAGGCCGGATCCGCCTCCGCCGGTGGATGCGATGTCTGTGGCACGACGAGGCCGGAGTTTATTTTTGATGTGCTCGAGACGCCCCTGCGCGACCTGGGCGGCGACATCATTCTGGAGGAAAACAACCGCGGGCAGTTGATTCCGGCCCGCCGCTTCTCGCCCGACTACTGGCGAGACAAATACGACGCCTACCGTCTTCTCAAGGAGGTTCGCCAACCCGCCCCCCCGCGCGAGGCGGTGCCTCCCCCCGAGTCCCTGCCCGATTCGAAAAGGAGCGAACGCCTTCGTGCGGGCGAGCAGTTCCAGCAGTTCGGCGTGCTGCTCCGGCGGGCCTTCCTGAGCAAGTTGCGCAACCGCGCCAACCTGCTCACCACGATCCTCGAGGCCCCGCTGCTGGCCCTCCTCACCGGTATGGTGCTCCGCTACTCGGAGAGCGCCGTTTACGATTTCGCCTCCGCCTTCCACATTCCAACCTATCTTTTCCTCGCCCTGGTTGTGGCGATGTTCCTCGGGCTGACCAATAGTGTGGACGACATCATCCACGACCGCGCCGTTCTCATGCGCGAGCGCAATCTGGATGTGAATCTCGGATTTTATGTCACGGCCAAGGTTCTGACCCTCGGCTTCTTTGCCGTCATCCAGTGCGCGCTTTTCGCCCTTATCGGAAACGCCCTTCTCTCCCTGCGCGACGGATTTTGGATCGTCTTTGCCGCGATGTTCCTCACGGCGGCGAACGGAGCCGCGATCGGCCTTGTCATTTCCGCCCTCGTCGCCCAGAGCAAGACCGGAATCCTCATCATTCCCGTCGTGCTGATCCCGCAAATCATTCTTAGCGGCGCGCTGATCAAATACGAAGAGATGAACCGAAACCTCGATTTCATCCATGTGATCCAGCAATGGGCCACGCGCCATCCCGAGAGCGCGATGCCGCCCCGCAGCGATCTGCAGGTGCCGCTCATTTGCGAGATCATGCCGACCCGCTGGTCCTACGAGGCCCTCGTTTACGCGCAGGCCAAGCTCAACCCCCTCACCGCGCGGCAGGAAAAAATCCAATCGCTCATCAACGAAATCATCCGCTCGAAAAAACTCGAGCCCGCCCAGGCCGACCGGTTGGACGATTTAAAGGACGCGCTCGCCGCGCTTTCGGGGCTCGAGGCCTCCAGCACCGACAACATCCACCGCGCCTTCCGGCGCATCGACCGCGTTATCGACGGCGGGCGGTTCGATCCCGAGAAATTCGAAAATCTCGGCTCGGGCGTCAGCGCCGAGCAGTTGTATGTGAACCAAAAAGTCACCGACCTCATCTCCAAGGCGGAAATGGAGCAAAGCGACTACCGCGAAAGCCACCACCTGAATGTTTTCTTCGGTCCCGTGAAGGAATATCTCGGGCTCCGCGCCGGAATCCTGTGGTTCAACACCCTCGTTCTGATCGCCTCGACGCTGTTCCTCTTCTTTGTCCTCTATCTCATCCTCCGCGCCCAAATCCGGATGCGGTTTTCCTGAGGCGCAGCCCC
>CAYOGR010000035.1:0-19108 GCA_964403605.1 uncultured Chthoniobacter sp. | reverse complement strand
GGCCCGGCGGGCCAAGCATGCGCGCGGGCGTTTAACGGGAATTCCATTGACGCGCCGTGGGCGCTGGATCAGCATCTGCCCCCTTTTCATCGCATGCGCCACACTATCTCGATCCTCGTGGAAAACAAATTCGGCGTCCTGACCCGCGTGGCGGGCATGTTCAGCGGCCGCGGCTTCAACATCGACTCGCTCAATGTCGGCCCCACCCTCGATCCCTCCGCCTCGCGCATGACGATCGTCGTTCGCGGAGACGACAAGATCCTGGAGCAGGTCACCAAGCAGCTCGAAAAATTGGTCGATGTGATCGATGTGGAGGACTTCCGCGACGAGGAGTATGTGGATCGCGAACTCGTGCTTCTTCGGGTGCAAGCGGGCTCCAAGTCGCGCGCCGAGGTGATGCAGATTTGCGATATTTTTCGCGCGAAGATCATCGATGTGCAGCCTGAGAAACTCGCGATCGAGATCACCGGCACCGAAGCGAAGATCAACAAATTCCTCAGCCTGATGGAAACCTTCGGCATCAGCGACCTCACCCGCACCGGCAAGGTCGCCCTGGCCCGCTCCAAGTAATCCCACCCTTTTTTCAACCCAAACCAACACCACCATGCCTGCCAAAATCCACACCGACAAAGACGCCGACCTGAAAGTTCTCAAGGGGAAAACCCTCGCTGTTCTCGGCTTCGGCTCCCAGGGCCATGCCCACGCGCTGAACCTCAAGGAAAGCGGTTGCAAGGTCATCATCGGCCTTTATCCCAAATCCAAGAGCCGCGAGGTCGCGAAGAAGGCGGGCTTTGAAGTGTTCGATACCGACGAAGCCGTGCGCCGCGCGGATGTGATCATGGTGGCGATCCCCGACACCAAGCAACCTGCCGCCTACAAGAAGGACATCGAGGCGAATCTCGCCCCCGGCAAGACGCTCCTGTTCTCCCACGGCTTCAGCATTCTCTACAAAACGATCGTTCCGCCGAAGAATGTGAATGTGATCATGGTCGCCCCGAAAGGCCCGGGCCATATCGTTCGCCGCCAATACACGGAAGGCAAAGGCGTTCCGACCCTGATCGCCATCCACCAAAACCCCGGCAAGGACGCGAAAAAAATCGCGCTCGCTTGGGCCAAGGGCATCGGCGGCACACGCGGCGGCGTTCTTGAGACCTCGTTCAAGGAGGAGACCGAGACCGATCTCTTCGGCGAGCAGACCGTTCTCTGCGGCGGCGCCTCGGCGCTCGTTCAAGCGGGATTCGAGACTCTCATCGAAGCCGGCTACTCGCCCGAGATGGCCTATTTCGAGTGCTTGCATGAGCTGAAACTCATCGTCGATCTGATGAACGAAGCGGGCATCGCCGGAATGCGTTTCTCGATTTCCGAAACCGCCAAGTGGGGCGATGTGCATGTCGGCCCGAAGATCGTCGACGCCTCCGTGAAGAAGCGCATGAAAGCGGCGCTCAAAGACATCCAGACCGGAAAATTCGCCAAGGAGTGGATCAAGGAATACGAGGGCGGCTACAAGAAATACAACGCCCTCCTCAAGGCCGGCGAACAGCACCCGATCGAGAAGACCGGCGAGCGTCTCCGCGGCCTCATGCCTTGGATCAAAAAGCGCAACCTCAAGGGCACCCAGGCCTCCTACTCGAACTAACCACCACCCTCGCGCGCCATGGCCTCCACCAGCACAAAACCCGTCAGCGTCGTCACCGGCGGGGCCGGTTTTTTGGGATCCCATCTCACGGACCGGTTGCTCAAGGAAGGCCACCGCGTCATTGCGATCGACAATCTCATCACGGGAAATGTCGCGAACATCGAGCACCTCGCGGGGAATGAGGACTACAAGTTCATCCACCACGATGTCACCGACTTCATCTACCTCCCAGGCAAGGTGGATTTCGTGTGGCATTTCGCGTCGCCCGCGAGCCCGATCGATTATTTGAGGATTCCAATCCCGACGCTGAAAGTCGGCTCGCTCGGCACGCACAACGCGCTTGGACTGGCGAAGGACAAAGGCGCGGCGTTCATTCTCGCCTCCACCTCCGAGTGCTACGGCGACCCGCTCATCCACCCTCAGACCGAGGATTATTGGGGCAATGTGAATCCCATCGGACCGCGTGGTGTTTATGACGAGGCGAAGCGTTTCGCGGAAGCCATCACGATGGCCTACCACCGCTACCACGGGATGAACACCCACATCGTTCGTATCTTCAACACCTACGGCCCCCGCATGCGGCTCGACGACGGCCGTGTGGTGCCGGCGTTCATCGGCCAGGCGCTCACCGGCAAGCCGCTCACGATTTTCGGCGACGGCTCGCAGACGCGCAGCTTCTGCTATGTCTCCGACCTGGTCGACGGCATTTTCCGCCTGATGATGTCGGATTTCCACGAGCCGGTGAACATCGGCAACCCGCGCGAAATGACGATCCGCCAGTTCGCCGAGGAAATTCTTCGCATCACCGGCGCGGCATGCCCGATCGAGCAGAAGCCGCTGCCTGTGGACGATCCCAAGGTCCGCCAGCCCGACATCACCCGCGCCAAGAAAATTCTCGGCTGGGAGCCGAAGGTGGATTTCGACCAAGGCATCCGCGAGACCATTGAGTTTTTCCGCGGGCGCGTGTGACGCCTCTTCGCGGTTTACTTGGCCGTCCACTTTCGCTAGATAATCCCGTCCCATGAAAAAACCCCTCTCCCCTGTGATGCTGCTCGCAACAGCGGCGGTTCTTTTTGCCGTCGCCACCCCGACCGTCGAGGCCCAGACCTCCCCGGTTTGTGACATCAAAAAAATCACGCCCTCGCTCCTGAACTCCCCGCAGATTCCCGGGGATTACACGCGCAAGCCCGGCCAAAACCGCTCCCCGCAATGGCTGGAAGTCGATGTGGAGTTCGACATGCCCCAACCGTCCAAGACCGGCCCGAAATTCGCCGACGAGCTGACGGTGAACTACTACATTCTTCTCAACAACAAGGACGCGACCGAGGACCGCAAGCCGACGCTTCTGTCCGGCTCGGTCTCGCACGCCGATGTCCCGTATGGAAAGGGATTGCATGTCGGGGCGTTCGTGAGCCCGCAGACGATGTTGAGGTTTTTTGACGGAAAAGCTCCCGGCAATATCAACCAAGCCGTCGTGGATGTCGGCGTGACCTTGAGCGACGCCAGCGGCGTGATCGCCCGGCACGCGATGAAGAGCCAGGTTCGCGGCGACAAGGGTTGGTGGGACAACACCGAGGATTTCAGCGAAGTGACCGGGCGGGTTCTTTCCAAGGACGCCACGCCTTTCGCGCACCTCTCCTGGGACTACTATCTCCCGCCAAAGTCCAAGGCGGGCCTCTGAGTTTCCGCGCAGCGACCCATGGCCCGACCCGAACATCTCCTCAGCCTCAACCTCGGAATGCAGACCGTCAGTCTGGCGGATTTCGAGGTGTTGCCCGGGGGTGGACTCAAGTTGACGGGCTTTGCGTCGTCCGAATTGATCATTGATCCTTCCGCCGACGCGACGCGGTCGATGCAGATCGAGACCGTGGCGAAAGAACTCCGCGAGACCCTGAAAGCCAAGCCCGGCGTGGCGGTCAATGCCTGCCTGCCCTCGCAGGCGGTTTTTTCGCGTTTCCTGAAATTGCCCGGCGCGACGCCCGAGGATGTCCAGTCCATCGTGGCCTTCGAGGCCCAGCAAAACATCCCCTTCCCCATCGAGGAGGTCGTCTGGAACCACCAGATCATGGGCGACCGGCGGGATGACGCCTGGGATGTGGCCATCGTGGCGATCAAGACCGAGCAACTCACCGAGGTGCTCGACGCCGCCAAGCGCGGCGGTCTTGCCGCGCGCAATGTGAATCTGGCCCCGATGGCCCTCTACAACGCCTTTCGATTCAATTATCCCGAGGTCGAGGAGAGCGCCTTGCTGATCGATCTCGGCGCGCGAACCACCAACCTGATCTTCTCGGAAAACGGCCGTGTGCTGACCCGCACGATTCCCATCGGAGGCAGCTCGATCAGCGCCGCCATCGCGAAGGAGTTCGAGCAAGACATCACGCTGGCCGAGAAATTGAAGTTGGAAAAAGGCCTCGTCGGCCTGGGTGGCGCGTATGCCGATCCCGAGGATCCCGTCGAGGCGCGCCTCTCGAAGGTTATCCGCAACACCATGACGCGCCTGCATGCCGAGATCGCGCGCTCGGTCAATTTCTACCGCTCGACCCATGGCGGCACGACGCCGCTCCGGGTCTTCCTCTGCGGTGGCGGCACGCCGCTCCGTTACATCGCCGAATTTTTCGTCGAGAAACTCCAGGCGCGGGTCGAGTTTTTCAATCCCTTGCGAAATGTCGTGGTCGCCGAGGGCGTTCTTCCCGAAGGCACGCCGCCCAGCGCATTCGGCCTCGGCGAACTCGTCGGCTGCGCGCTGCGCGGCCTCGGCGATTGCCCGATGGAAATCGGCCTCACCCCGCCGGCGGTTGTCAAGGCCCGCAAGACCGCCCGGCGCATCCCCGCCCTGGCTCTGGCGGCGGCGTTTCTTGTTGCCACGCCCCTTCTGTGGTGGTTCCAATTCAACCGCACGGCGGAGCTCATCGAGCAATCGAAGGATGGCATTGCGGCGGAGAGCCAGTCCCTTCAGGCAAACTCCCAAAAAATCGAGGCTGGCCTGCGGAGACAAAAGGAACTCTCCAAGGAAGTGGAGCCGTTCCTCGCCGCAGCCGCCGAGCGTTCCGCCTGGCCGGACATTCTGAACGAGCTTTCCTCGCGGCTTCCCAAGCGTTTCATCTGGGTCACACGGCTCGCGCCGCTGGAGATGGGCTCGTCCGCAACACCGGACAAACCGGCAGCAGCCCAGAGACGCCCCGCCGCAGCCGCACCCGCCACCGCCGAGGTGCCGAAAAAAGCGATCACCCACATCGAGGTCAAGGGCCTGTATTTGGACAATCCACCAAACGACAAGGGAGCCGGGCTCATCGACGAATTTTACGATTCGCTTCTGGGTTCGGCGGTTTTCGACATCAGTGCGGCCACCGACCGCGCCTCGGTGATCACCGAGCGCACGACACCCACGGGCGAGACCTGGGCCTACAGCTTCAGCATGCTCCTTCCCCTGAAAAAACCGATTCCGATTCCATGAACTGGTTCAAGGAAAACCCCGCTCTTGCCGCGTTGGCCGCGATCGCCGTGCTGGGCACGGGAGCCACCGGCTATTTCGCCCTGCAGGGTTCGGCCCGGTATGAGCAGGCGGTCGCGGACTTCAACTCCCAAGCCACGACCATCCGCCGCCTCCAGGCGATGCAGCCCTATCCCGACCCCGCGAACCTCCAGAAGGTCGAGGAAAGCGTGAAAGCCTACGAGGCTTCCGTGCTGGGATTCCAAGAGGCATTGAACAAATCCGAGGCTCCGCTCGACGAGATCACGCCCCAGATTTTTCAAGACAATCTCCGCCAGGCCGTGGACGACATCCAGAAACTCGCCATCCAGAAAAAAGTGGCCCTCCCCGAGAAATTTTTCTTCGGCTTCGACGATTTCCAGACCCAACTTCCACCTCTGGATCAGACCAAGAAACTCAACCGGGAATTTCTGGTCATCCGCAATCTGGTCGAAAGCATCGTTCCTCTCGGGATCACTTCCATCGACACCCTCACCCGCCACGACGCAGCCGGGTCGAAAACCAAGGTCGTCGACCCCAAGGCCCCGCCGGAGAAGGCCATTCCCTTCGACTCGTTCACCTTGGGAATCAAAGCGCCTCAGAGTTCGTTCATTGCGGCTTTCGACAAAATCCCCGAGTCGCCGGGCTTTTTGGTCGTCCGCTCCATGACCATTGAAAATTCCAACCCCACGCCTCCTTTAAAAGCGCAGGCCAGCCTCCCCTCCTCCGGCCCGGCCGATCTCCTGCCCGATTTGAAAGCGGGGGAATCCGACAAGCTGCCCGTGGTTTTTGGAAATGAATTGGTGAAAGCCGAAATCCTTTTTGAAATTCCGGATTTCCCGGACAAACCCGCCCAACCTGCCGGTCAACCGGCTCCTGCCAAATAACCGCCATGGATTGGGTAAAAAAACACTACGATCTCGCGCTTCTCGGGCTGGCAACGCTGGTTCTCGCCGCCAATGCCGGCTGGATCGCCTGGAAGGCCTCCACGCCCGGCGAGGAATTCGCAGGAATCACGCCTCAACCCCCGCGAAACGACCAATTTGAATCCCCGGATCCGACGATCATCCAAAAAGGCCACGAAGCGGCCAAGGCCCCCTCGCAATGGCAACCCGACACCACCGGCGAAACTCAGGGTTCTCTGTTTGTTTCCAGGCATTACCTTTTGATTGGCGACAAGCTCCTCGATCCCATCGAGGGCGGCGAGGATTTGCACCCGCCCATTCCCAATGCCTGGTTGATCCAGAACGGCCTAGAGTATTCCAACGCGAGAATCAAAGAACTCGATGAGGACAATGATGGATTCACCAACCTTGAGGAGTTCCTTGCCAAAACCGACCCGCGCAATCCGGCCTCCATGCCGCCTTCCTTCACCAAGCTGCAACTGGTCTCTTTCAAGCCCGTTCCATTCCGCCTCGTCTTCAAGGGCGATGGCGGCACGGATGGAAAGGAATTCCAAATCAACTTCAGCGACCTCAAAGGCAAATCCCGCACCCAATACAAAAAAGTCGGCGACGCCATCGATGGCGCGCCCTATAAGATTCTGGAATACCTCCCGAAGCCCGGCCCGCTCGGGATCAACGCCACAGGCGACCTTTCCGAACTCAAGATCGAAAACACCGATACCGGCGAGGTTCTTGTTTTGGTGTTTAATCAGCTGCTCAACGACCCGACCTCCTTTGGCGAATTCCGGAACCTATTAACCAACGAACAGTTCACTTTGAAAAAAGGGGAGGAATTTCAAATCCCGCCCGACAAGGCCACCTTCAAACTCATTGACATCTCGGAGGACTCCGCCCTAATACAAGATTCCCAAGGGCGAGCAGCCAAGGTTCTCAAGGCCACCACCACACCGTCTCCCTGACCCATGTTCATTCGCAAGACTCTACTGACCACATTGGTCGCCGCTTTTGGTTCCGCCATGGCGTTGCAGGCCCAATACCCTGGAGTGCAGGGAACCGTGGAGCGGCAAATCCAACTTCTCGAGCAAAAAAAACAATACGCCGCGGGTCAGATCGCGAAGGCCGACGAAGCCTTGGCGGACATGGATTACGAGTCGGCCTACGCCTACTTCAAGAGCGCGGTGGATATCCTGCCGCAGGGTGGATCGGCCACCGCCGATGTGCGTGCGCAGGCGCTCGATGGCTTTTGCGATGCGGCCGTGAAACTCGCCCGGCAGCGGGTTTCCGAGGGTCGCTACGCCGACGCACGCCTTCTGGTCGAAGTGGTTTTGGAGGAAAATTACAATCCCAACGACGCCCCGGCCCTGGCCTTGCGCTCGCAGCTTTTGGATCCGAAAGGATTCGTGGATCGCGGCACACTCACGCCCAGCCATGTGGCGAAGATCGAGGAGGTCAAAAAGCTGATCAAGGAGGGCGAAGGGTTTTTCGCCACCGGCCGCTTCGATCTGGCCTTCAAGCGCTGCGAGCAGGCGTTGAATGTCGATAAATACAACATCGCCGCCCGCAAATTGATGGAGCGCATCAACGCGGCACGCCAGAAATACGCGGACGCCGCCTACAACGAAACCCGCGGCGAGATGCTGGTGCAGGTGCAGAAGGCTTGGGAATTGCCGGTTCGCAAGTTCACCGACGGCCCGACCTCCATCATCGAGCAACCCGAGATCGAGATCGGCGGGTCGGCGGCTATCAACGACAAGCTCGACTCGATCACCATCCCGCGCATCGACTTCACGGATTCCTCGATTGTCGAGGCGATTGGGTTCCTCCGAAAGCGCGCGGCGGAATTGGACGATACCGAATCCAACCCCGCGCTCAAGGGGGTCAACATCGTTCTTAAGTTGCCACCGGATTCCGCGGATTCCGCCTACCCGATCACCCTGTCGCTTCAGGATGTCCCGCTGCGCGCGGCCCTCGATTATGTCGCCCGCACCGCGAATTTGAAAATCAAGGTCGAGCCCCATGCGGTCGTGGTGGTGCCCCAATCCGAAAACACCGATGTGCTCATCGCCAAGGAATACAAGGTTCCCCCCGGCTTCGTGCAATCGGTGCCTGGCAGTGCTCCCGAACCCGGCCCGGACGGAATGGCCGTGGCCTCCAGTTCGAAAGCCAAGGATTTTCTCGAAGCCCAAGGCGTTACCTTCCCGCCCGGCGCCAGTGCCAATTATATTCCCAGCACCAGCCGGTTGATTGTTAAAAACACCCAGCTCAATCTCGATCTGGTTGATAGTTTGGTGGAAACCTCCATCGCCACCCGGCCAACCCAGGTCGAAATCGAGGCGAAGTTTTTAGAGGTTACGCAAAACAACCTCAACGAACTCGGCTTCGACTGGTTGATCGGCCAGTTCGCCCTCGCCGGGGGATCCGGAGTTTATGGCAGCGGCGGCACGATGGGGCTGGGTCGAAGCATTTCAAACAGCGCCTATCCCCTGATCAATCCGGGAACCGACCTGCCCGTAGGTGCAATTTCTGGCACGGCCGGTCCGGTGACCGCCGGCAACCGAGGCGGGTCCGGCGCACAAGCCTACACCTCGGCAGTCAGCCTCAATGCGGTGGATGCCCTTCTGCTCGGCACGCAAGCCGGAGCGGCTCCCGGAATTCTCTCGGTGGCCGGTGTTTTCACAAATCCCCAGTTCCAAGTCGTTCTGCGGGCGTTGAGCCAGAAAAAAGGCATCGACCTCGTCAGCGCACCCAAAGTCACCACCAAGAGCGGCCAACGGGCGTTGATCGAAATCATCCGGGATTTCCGCTACCCCACCGAATTCGATCCGCCACAGCTTTCCGCGAGCAACGGAGCCATTTACACCCCGGTGGTTCCGAACACCCCGACCGGTTGGGAGACAAAACCAACGGGCATTACCTTGGAGGTGGAAGCGACCGTGGGCGCGGACAACTACACCATCGACTTAGTTCTTGCCCCTCGAGTCATTGAATTCGATGGGTTTATCAACTACGGAAGCCCCATCAATGTCTCGGTGCAATACTCTACTCCTTTGCTGACTCTTCCCTCCAGAACTTTTGAGGCCACTCCCAATGTCATCAACCAGCCCGTTTTTTCAACCCGGGAGGTGCAAACTCAGGTTTCCGTTTACGATGGTCAAACGGTCGCGCTGGGAGGTCTGATGCGCGAGGATGTGCAAAAAGTTCAGGACAAGGTTCCAATCCTCGGCGATATCCCCTTGGCCGGTCGCCTCTTCCGCTCCAATGTCGATCAACACATCAAGCGGAATCTCGTCATGTTCGTCACGGCTGGCCTGATGGATCCGGCCGGTCAACCGATCATCAAAGCCGAGGAGGAGGACGAGATTGTCTCCGAACCCGATGTGGCGGGAATGCTCGACGAAGCCATTCCCGGCGACATCCTTTCAGCCCCATTGCCCCAATGAGCGAACAAAATTCATCAATCCATCTGTGGAGCGGGCCTTCCGCCTGCGGTTGCAATGCACAGAGGGAGGAACTCCCGTCCCGCACCGGTTCGCGCCCCTCCTTCGTTTCGGTTGTTTTTCTCCTCCTTATCTTTTTAATCCCCGCATCGGGAGTGGCCTCCGATCTCGTCCACCTCGCCGAGCAGGAGGAAATCCGCCGCCAGGAAAATGTGAAACGCGGGGAACGCCTCGCCACCCGCGCCGAGCGGGCGGTGAAGGACAAAAACCTCAAGGAAGCCTACAAGGATTATCTGGAAGCGCTGCGATTGATCCCCGCCGGGTCGGCGACCGCCGCCAATCGTCAGTCCGTTTTGAATGATTTCAGCAAAACCGCTGTCGACTATGCCAGAAACCTGATCGAGCGCGGCAATTACGCTGAAGCCGAGAATGTCGCCAAAACCGTTCTCTCCCCCGAATTCAACCCCGGTTACAAGCCGGCGGCCCGAATCCTTGCCCAACTGGAACAGGGAAATTTCAACACCACGCTCGATCCAAAGTTCGCCGCCAAACGGGACGAGGTGGAAACCTTGCTGAACCAAGCCGAGGGCTTTTACGCCACCGGCCGCTACGATCTGGCCTCGAAACGCTACGAGCAGGTTTTGAATCTCGACCCCTATAACACCGCCGCCCGCAACGGCATGGAGCAGGTCAACAAGCAGCGAACCACCTACTACGAGGAAGCCTACAACGAGACGCGCAGCCGCATGCTTTGGCTGGTGGATCGCGAGTGGGAAAAACCCGTTCGCCGACTCGGCCGAAGCGACCGCAGCACCGAGTCCGCCTCGTTTGCTGGTGGTGACGGGCCCGCCACCAAGGATGCCATTTTAAGAAAACTTAACACCATCGTCCTCGATCGCGTCGATCTCGATGATGTATCCATCCGGGAGGCTGTCGAAATCCTGAAACAAAAGAGCCGCCAACTCGATACCTCCACCGACGATGCCAGGAAAAAGGGGGTCAATATTGTTTTAAAAATCCCCGCCCTGCCCGCCGCAGGCGCTGAAACCGAAGGCGAAGAGACCACCCCAGCTACCTCATCGCTCTCCGAGAATACCAAAATCACACTCAATCTTCGAAATGTGCCTCTCATCGAGGCGATTCGCTACCTCACCGAAATTTCCGGGCTGAAACCGAAAATCGAACCCTTTGCCGTCTCCTTGGTTCCTGTGACAGAAAACACCGACGAGTTATTGGTGAAGGAATATCGCGTTTCCCCCAGCTTCATTCCCTCAACCCCGCCCACGGGTTCGGATAGCGCTCCCTCCCCGGGCGGAGCTTCCAGTGAAGGAAGAAATCAAAAATTGCGGGGCGTGCGGAACGCCACGGAATACTTGAAAGAGCAAGGCGTCCCCTTCCCCGCAGGAGCGTTCGCCCAATATATCCCCTCGGGAAGCAAGCTGATCGTTCGCAATACCCAAGGCGCCTTGGATTTGGTGGATACCTTGGTCGAAGGCGATGTCGGCGTGGCCCCCACCCAAGTCGAAATCGAATCCAAATTTGTCGAAATTTCCCAAAACAATGTCAACGAACTCGGCTTCGATTGGCTTCTCGGCCCGTTCTCGATTGGCGGCGGGGTTTATGGCGATGGCGGCACACGCGGAGCCGGTGCCGATGTGAATCCAGCCAACTTTCCCTTTGCACCCGGCTCAACCAATCCTATTACGGCAGGAAATCGTTCAGGCATTGGCACCAGCGTGAATTCGGCGATTACCGCCAATAGCATCGACGCGTTGATCGCAGGGGTTCCGCAGGGTGCGAATGTGGCCAGCCCAGCCATTCTTGGAATTGCCGGCATTTTTACCAACCCGCAGTTTCAAATGGTCATTCGCGCCCTCAGCCAGCAAAAGGGCGTGGATTTGATGTCCGCTCCGAAAGTCACAACAAAAAGCGGCAACGCCGCCACCATCAAAATCACAAGGGATTTTCCCTTCCCCACCGAATTTGATCCGCCACAAGTGCCTGAAGAAACCAGCTCCTCAGGGTCTACCAGCGCCACGAGCGTCAGCGGCATTGTCACCACGGGCGGCATCGTCACTCCCTCCACGCCTGTCGAATTCGAGAATCGCGAACTCGGCGTGATCCTCGAAGTCGAACCCCAAGTCGGGGCGGACAACTACACGATCGATCTCTCTCTGGCCCCGCAGGTGGTCGAATTCGATGGTTTTGTGAACTACGGATCGCCGATCGTCGGCCCGAGATACGACCCGTCTTTAATTGCGACGGGCGATCCCTCGGGAATCGGAACTTTCATCATCACCCCGAATGATATGAACCAACCGATCTTCTCGATGCGAAAGGTCACGACACAAGTGAGCATTTGGGATGGTCAAACCGTGGCGATGGGTGGCTTGATCCGCGAAGATGTGCAGAAGGTCAACGACAAGGTGCCGATTCTCGGGGACATTCCTTTGGCCGGGCGACTCTTCCGAACCAATGTCGATCAAAAGATCAAAAAGAACCTGATCGTTTTTGTCACCGCCCGACTTTTGGATGCCGCTGGACAGCCTCTCATTCAGGAGGATGAAGCCGAGGAATTCGTGGATCCCCTCGGCCTCCCCGAAGACCTCCCCTCCCCGAGGCTTGAGACAAGCTCCCGAGGAAAGTAATTCCCAAAATTCCCTTTTGGTTGGGCTCTTGGTATGTAGCGCCTTTCGAAAACCCAAGGCAGGGACGCCTCCCACAGGAGCCCGACTGTTATCAACGGATTTCGGGATTCCAGCAGTTTACTTTTTCGAGTTAGGATCAACCAATGTCTCGCATACCCGTCACGATCCTGACCGGCTTCCTCGGAGCCGGGAAAACCACGCTCCTCAACCGTATCCTCACCGAAAAGCACGGCCTCCGGATCGCCGTGATCGAAAATGAATTTGGCGAAGTGGGCATCGACCACGAACTCGTCGTCAATACCGAGGAGGAATTGTTTGAAATGAACAACGGCTGCATCTGCTGCACCGTCCGCGGCGATCTGATCCGGATCCTCGGCAATCTTCTCAAGCGCCGTGACAAGTTCGACCACATTCTTGTGGAGACCACCGGCCTCGCCGACCCCGGGCCGGTCGTTCAGACCTTTTTCGTGGACGAGGACATCCGGGAAAAAACTTTCGTCAATGGCGTGGTCACGGTTGTCGATGCGCACCACATCGCCAAGCATCTCGAAGACACGCACGAAGCCGAGGAGCAGATCGCCTTCGCCGATGTGATCCTCCTCAACAAAAGCGATCTC
Source organism: uncultured Chthoniobacter sp. (assembly GCA_964403605.1). GTDB lineage: Bacteria > Verrucomicrobiota > Verrucomicrobiia > Chthoniobacterales > Terrimicrobiaceae > UBA967. Next base: position 6,396 of record CAYOGR010000035.1, on the reverse strand, counting down.
GTGCCCGCCGAAACTCTCGATGCGCTCGAGCGGCGTCTGCGCGAGGTGAACGCCCTCGCGACCATCCACCGCACCCTCCGGGCCGAGATCGACATCGCGAAAGTCCTCGAGGTCGGCGGCTTCAATCTCGACCGCGCCACCGAGCTGAACCCGCATTTTCTCGAGCCGGACGAGCACCACCATCATCACCACACGGACATCTCGAGCGTTGGCATCGAAGCGGAGGGGGATTGTGACGGGAAAAAACTCAACGATTGGATTTCCGTCCTGGTGCGAGAGCAGGGACAGGACATCTTCCGGATGAAGGGAGTCTTCGCCGTGAAAAACCAAGCCGACCGTGTGATTTTTCAAGGGGTCCACATGCTCATCGACGCCGCAAGCGGCGGGCCGTGGGCCGGCCGCCCGCGCAAGAACAGCCTCGTGTTCATCGGGCGGAACCTCGACCGCGAGGCCCTCAACAAGGGCTTCCGCGCCTGCCTCGCTTGAAAAACCTCGGCACATTCGCGGCGGAGGATCACATCCTCCATCTCGCATGGAATTCCGACGGTTCGCGCCTCCTCGCCACGCCGGCCTCGGGCAGGATTTTGCTCGCGGGAACCGATGCCCAAATCCTCGACAAACTACCGGACCACGGCATGGGCAACGGAGAATCCGCTTGGTTTCGCGACGAGCCGGCGACTTGTGGATTCGATGGCCTCGTGCGGTTGGGCGCCCGGGAGTGGAAACCCGGACGCGGCCTGATCGAGCGGGTGAAAACAAGCCTGGATGGGAAATTCCTCGCCGCCGCCCAAGGCAAGTCGCTCCACATTCTCGACCAGGAGGGGAGCGAATCTCTCAGCCTGCGGGATCTCGAAACCTCGGTGGTGGATTTTGCCTGGAACCCCGCGCGCTCCCGAGAGGTCGCCACAGCCGGCGCAGGTGGCGCGACACTTTGGCGGCTCGGACAAAAGAAACCCTTCGCGAGATTCGACTGGGGCGGCGCGAGCCTTCGCGTCGGCTGGAGTGCCGATGGACGCTGGCTCGCCACAGGCGACCAGACGCCAAGCGTTCATATCTACGACATCCCTCGGGATTATCCGCTCCACATCCAGGGCTTCGAGGGCAAGGTGCTGGCGCTGGCGTTTTCCTCGGACAGCAAACAACTCGCCACGGCAGGAAGTGCCGTGGTGACAGTCTGGCCGATGACGGGAAAAAAAGGCCCGGATGGGGCGACGCCGATTCAGATCGAGGGATGCGAATCCGCCGCGCAGGCACTGGATTTTTCCGCAAAGGGCCAGCTGGCCATCGGCGACGGAGCGGGAACCTTGCTCGTGGTCACCTTTGAAAAAGGCCAATTCCGACGCAAGCGCTCGACGCTCGAATCCGGCATCAGCGCACTCGCCTGGCACCCCTCGCAGCCCCTTCTGGCCATCGGCCATGTGGATGGGCGGGTGATGTTGCTTTCGCTCGAGTAATCGTTGGATCCTGCCAGCCCGTGCCTCCATGCGGTCGGGCGCCCCGACCCGCTCCAGAAGTCCGACCATTCCGGTTTCCGGCATTTTTCGACCTTGAGATTCATGTTTTGAAAGAGCCGTGCCGACTTGTAACGCCTTACCGCTTGCCTTCGAGTCGGCCCGGGGCTTTTCTAGCACTCTCAAGCCAATCATCATGAATCTCGATACCACCTCTCTCGAACTCGCAGCCCGCGATGCCCGCGGACTGGCCATGGATGCCGTCGCCAAATGCAAATCGGGCCACCTCGGCCTCCCACTCGGAGCCGCTGACATCGGAGCCGCACTCTTCGGGGCCGCGCTGTCCTTCCACCCCGCCGAGCCGCGCTGGCTGAACCGCGACCGCTTTGTCCTCTCCGCCGGCCACGGCAGCATGTTCCTCTACGGTTGGCTGCATCTCGCGGGCTACGGCGTGTCGTTGGACGATCTGAAAAACTTCCGCCAACTCCATAGCATCACGCCGGGCCATCCCGAGTTCCACGAAACGCCGGGCGTCGAGGCGACCACCGGCCCGCTTGGGCAGGGCGTGTCGAACGCCGTGGGCTTTGCGATTTCCGGCAAAATGAGCGAGGCGCGTTTCAACACGCCGACGCACCGGATTTTCGACCACCATGTCATCGCGCTCGCTGGCGATGGTTGCTTGCAGGAAGGCGTGTCGCAGGAAGCCAGCGCCCTCGCCGGCCACCTCGGCCTCGACAACCTCATCCTCATTTATGATTCCAACAATGTGACTCTCGACGCCATGGCGCCGGTGTCGCAGAGCGAAGACACCGCCGCGCGCTATGTCGCCTACGGCTGGGATGTCCAGCAGATCGACGGCCACAATCTCTCGGAAATCGCCAACGCCGTTGCCAAGGCGAAGGCCGCCACCAGCGGAAAGCCGCAACTCATCATCGCCAAGACGATCATCGGAAAAGGCATCGCCGAGGTGTGCGGCACGAACAAGGCCCACGGCGAAGCCGGAGTGAAATTCGTGGCCGAATCCCGCAAGGCGCTCGGCTTGCCCGAGGAGACCTTTTTTGTGGCACCGGAGACGAAAGCCTATTTCGAAAAACACCGCGCGACCCTCGCAGCCGCCCACGCCGCCTGGCAAAAGACCTACTCCGAATGGCGCGCGGCCAACGCCGAACTCGCCAAGGAAATCGATGACGCGATCGCGGGCAAAACACCCGACCTCCTCGCCGCCATCCCGCCTTTCGATCCGTCGGTGAACATCGCCACCCGCAAAGCCGGCTCCGATGTGCTCCAGCCCATCTGCGCCGCCATGCCGCTTGTGACCAGCGGCAGCGCGGATTTGCACGGCTCCACGCTGAACTACATCAAGGACGGCGGAGACTTCAACCGCCAGAACCGCAGCGGGCGCAACCTGCACTTCGGCATCCGCGAGCACGCCATGTGCGGCATCATGAACGGAATCGCCTACGACGGCCTCTTCCGCGCGAGCGGCGCGACCTTCCTCGTCTTCAGCGACTACGGCCGCCCCTCGATTCGCGTCGCCGCGTTGTCGAAACTCCCGACCGTTTACATCTTCACGCACGACTCCGTCGGCGTGGGCGAAGATGGACCGACACACGAGCCTGTGGAAACCGTCGCCGCCCTCCGCGCCATTCCCGGCCTCGATGTGATTCGTCCCGCCGATCCCGAGGAAACCGCCGGCGCCTTCGCCGCCGCATTCCAAAAAAACGACGGCCCGACCATGCTCGTTCTCTGTCGCCAAAACCTCCCCACACTTCATGGAATCCCGCTCCAGGAGCGGCGCGAGGGCGTTCTTCGCGGCGGCTACATCGCCAAAAAAGAAACCGCGAAACTCGAGACCATCCTTCTCGCCACAGGCAGTGAACTCCAACACGCGCTCAAAGCCGCCGAGGAACTCGGCGCCGGAACGCGCGTGGTGTCGATGCCCTGCTTCGAGCGCTTCGAGCGCCAGACCGCCGACTACAAAGAAAGCGTCCTGCCGAAATCCTGCCGCAAGCGCGTCTCGATCGAGGCCGGCATTTCCGATCCGTGGTTCCGCTATGTCGGCCTCGACGGAAAAGCCGTTGCCATCGACCGCTTCGGCCTCAGCGCGCCTGGAAATATCGTGATGGAGCAACTCGGCATGACCGCCGCCAAAGTGGTCGAAGCCGCGAAGTCGCTTTGAGGGTTTTTTCCGTAAAACAAACCGGCTTGACCACGCCGGAGCTGCCTTGAGCCGATGCCCTCGCTGAGCGACCGCGAGATGGTTCGGCGCAAGGCCGGGGAGTTCGAAGGCGCCAGCCTACGGGAAATCCTCGCTTGGGCCTGGGAGACATTCGGCGAGCGCGCGGCCTTTGGCACGAGCTTCCAAGGCGCGGGCCTCGTCGCCATGCACACGGCTTACACCAACGGATTCCGCTTTCCGGTTTTCACCATCGATACCGGCCTTCTCTTTCCCGAGACGCTCGAATTAAAAACACAAATCGAATCGCGACTGGGCGTTGCCATTGAATCCCTGCATCCCGAGCAAACCGTCGCCGAACAGGCCGCCGAACTCGGGCCCGAGCTTTGGAAAACCAAGCCCGACCTCTGCTGTTCGCTCCGAAAAGTCATCCCTCTCCAAAAAAAACTCGCCTCGCTCGATGTCTGGATCACCGGTCTTCGCCGCCAGCAAAATGACACGCGCGAAAACATCCGCATCGTCGAGCTTTACCACTTCGATGTCCTCCGCGACCTCTACATCATCAAACTGAATCCCATGGCCGCGTGGTCCCGCGATCAAGTCCAGACCTACATCCGCGAGCACGACCTCCCCGTCAACGCCCTCGCCGCGCGCGGCTACCGCTCCATTGGTTGCCAACCCTGCACGCGCCCCGTCGCCGACGGCGAAAGCGAGCGCGCCGGCCGCTGGACCGGCTTCGACAAAAGCGAATGCGGCATCCACACCTTCCTCGGGAACAACATCTGAGGCCCTCCGAGGGGTTGACCACAGAGGACACAGAGAGCACAGAGAATTTCTAACGGAATTGTTTTATGCGAAATTCCTCCCTCAAAACTCTTCTCCCCTCCGTGTGCTCTGTGTCCTCTGTGGTCAATTCTTCTAAATGATCCTCGAGCTTTTGGAATGGGCGGCGACCCCCTGCCCGTGGTTCGCGCGAAGGAAGGGGTTGCTCGCCGCGCAGATCGCCATCCGCCATCGCGCGAAACGCTGCCGAGCCGCTTGGAATGGACATCTGGAGGCATGTAGAAAATTTGTTGCAGACGCTGTCGGCTCCAGAACGGCTGACGAAAACCTCGTGATTCTCGGGAGCGGACATCTCAACGATTTCGACCTCCCGTTTCTTCTGCGGCGCTTCCAAAAGCTCACACTGGTCGATGCGGTTCACCCGCTGGAAATTCAGATTCGCGCGAGGTTTTCGTCAGACAAAATCCGGTTGCTCTCATCCGACCTCTCGCAACCCTCCGCCGAAATCGAGGATTTGGTTTCCCGCGCGAGTTGGACGATTTCGAGTTGTCTGCTTTCGCAGTTACCCCTGTTTTCGCGACTCCCCTCCCCCACCCTCTACGAGCGCCACCTTGCTCTTTTGCGAAAATCTCCACGCGCCGTGCTCATCACTGATGTCGCGAAACGCCTCGGCTCCGGCCCTTGCCAATCATTGATCGAAAACCATCCTCTCCCCCACCCCGCCGCCGAGTGGATTTGGACGATTGCTCCAGCCGGCGAGTCCGGGCCACTTTCAGAAGAACGACTTGTTCACGCTTTTGTGATGAATGGTTGACCTGTGAATAAGTTCCCGCTGGTTTTTCACATAAAAATACAAAACAATATCATAAAATGGGTTATATTTATCTAGCTATTGCGGTTCTCGCCGAGGTGGTAGGAACATCACTTCTCAAGGCCACCGAGGGATTCACGAAGCCGGGCCCAACGGCTATCGTTCTTGTCGCGTATGGGCTGGCTTTTTGGATGTTGTCATTGTCTTTGAAAACGATGTCCGTGGCCATTGTTTATGCCCTTTGGTGCGGTGCCGGGATTGTGCTCATCGCGGTGATTGGCTGGTTTTTTCTGAAGCAACCGCTCGATGTTCCCGCGCTGATCGGGATTGGATTGATCTTGGCTGGCGTGGTCGTCATCAATCTCTTTTCCTCTTCCGTCCGTCATTAACAACTCCCCTCGCCTTCCCGATGAGTGCGGACTATTTTTCAGCCGGTTCTTTGGACTACGCGAAATTTCGCCCTCGCTATCCGGTGGATTGGTTCGACTGGCTCGCAGCCCAGGGCACCGGGCGGGGCTTGGCTTGGGACTGCGCCTGCGGGAGCGGCCAAGCCACCGAGGAATTGGCGCGGAGGTTCGATAAAGTCCTTGCCACCGATGCCAGCGCCGCCCAACTGCGGAACGCCCCCCTTCTCCCGAATGTCGAATGGAGATTGGCACCCGCGGAAGCAAGTGGGTTGGAGCCCGGGAGCGTGGATTTGATTGCCGTGGCTCAGGCGCTCCACTGGTTGGATCTCGGGAGATTTTGGCAAGAATGCCGCCGCGTTTCCAAGCCCGAGGGGATCCTTGCCGTGTGGGGTTACGGTATTGCGCGCCTCCAAGACGAAGCGGCCAACCGAATTTTTCAGGATTTCTATCACGGGGTGGTTGGAGACTTTTGGCCGAAGGAACGCCGGATGGTGGAAGAGGGTTATGAGGGCTTGGATTTTCCTTTTGATGAAATCCCGGTGCCACGCTTCCAGATGAGGCGACTTTGGGACGCCAAGTGTATCGCCGGATATTGCTCGAGTTGGTCCGCCACGGATCGTTATCGCAAGGCAACGGGCCGCGATCCGATTCCCGGGTTGAGGGAGAAATTGACCGGAGAACTTGGATCTACAGCGACCGAAATCCGCTGGCCGTTCTTTGCAAGAGTCGGGCGAGTGTTCCATGTGGAACAAAACGCGCGTCAATTAA
>CAYOGR010000034.1:0-19564 GCA_964403605.1 uncultured Chthoniobacter sp. | reverse complement strand
CCCCAACTCAAAAACCAACTCCAGCGCCAATACCCGAAGCACGAGTGGAGGTAGCAGTTGCGCTCGCAAGCAGGTTATTGGAATATGATAAACCCATGACCACCCCTGAGGAAGATCGGGCGAGGGCCCCGAGCGAAACCGAATGGACAAACCGGGAGGCCCGGATCCGCCGGGGAAATTTTGTTTATCCGTTGTCTTTTTTTCAAACCGGGGCGCCGCATGTTCCGATTCATGTGGCCAACGGAGCGCTCGGCGGGTGCTTCGACGAATTCGGACTGCAGAGCCGTCCGCAATACCACATGGACAATGGTCGCACGCACCTCGGGTATGTGAACCATTACGCGCGGGATCCCCGCAACGGCGGGCATGACATGGCCTCCCTTTGCTTTCTCGACGGCCGTCACGCCGACGGTGCGCGGCCCGGCCTCGCGGGGTTGGCGGAGTATCGGCAGGAATTCGATCTGCCGACCGCGGTTCACAAAACCGCGTGGCGGGGACGCCGGGGATCGTTCGGCGTGGAGGCATTCGCCTCGTTCGCCGAGTCGGGGCTTTTTGTGTGGAAACTCGATCAGCGGCCCGCCACGGCGGACGACCGCATCGACTTGACGCTCGATTTCGAGACGGGACGGATCGATACGAACGGAGGAACCCGGAAAGGCAACCCAGCCCTCGGCCAGCGGGTCGTCGGAGGTGTCGCCCTCGGCGGGGGAGTATGGAAAATCCGGAGCGAAACGAACTGCCGCCGCACGGAGGTGGTGTGCGCGGTCCTCGACGGAGACGCGGAGTTCGAGGAGGGTTCGTTGCGTTTGCGACCCGGCGCGGGCGGGTGCACGGTTCTCCTGCATGTGATGGACCGGGAGCGGCGCGCGGAGACGGCGGTGCTGGACTGGCTGCTCGCGGCGGATCACAAGGCCGCCCATCTCGAGGCGGCGCGGGAGTTTTGGTGCCGGGGCGCGCTGGTGGACATTCCCGATCCGGTCGCGGCACAGGTTTGGCTGCGATCCAGATATTACTTGAGGGCCTCCCTCGCCTCGTTCCCGACGCATGTTCCGGAGCCCACGGGGTTGAACGCGAACATTTGGGGCCACGGCTTCGCGCAGGACATGTTTTATGTCGTCGAAAACCTGCCCCGCCTCGGTCTCGCGGAGTTGGCGGCGGCGCAGTTTCCGATCTGGCTCGAAATGCTCCCCGGAGTCCTCCGCTACACGAAACGGCTCACCGGCTGCGAGGGGGCCTTTTTTCCCTGGACGCCGCCTTTCGAGAACATGGACGGGTTTGAGACCGTCGGGCCGACGAATCCCGACAGCTACGAATTCCACAACAGCGCCTATGTGGCGGCGATGGTCTGGCATGCGTGGTTGATCGATGGCGACAGGGATTTCCTTCGCCAATACCAGCCGGTTGTTCGCGAAGTGGCGCGTTTCTACAGCTCGCTCACGGCCGAGGGGCCGGAGGGGCGGATGCGGATCATCCATCCGCTCATCCGCTGCCAGGACGAGCACATGACCCCGGGGGAACTCGCGGAGAGCCCGCTTTGCGCGATGGTCTCGGCGCGCGCGGCGATCCGCTATTACCTCGAATCCTGCCGCGTCCTTGGCCCGGACGACGAGGCTCTCGAGCGCCGGTGTGCGGAAATTCTCCAGCGGGACTTCGACTTCGCCGCCTTGCTGCGGCCGGATGGCTCGCTCAAGACGACCCTCAACGACCCGCGTCCACCGGGATTGCAAAAGCATCCCGTGCAGTTGAACCCGATCGCGTTGCTCCCGCAGCCGGATTTGTTGGAGGCCGAACCCGCCTTTGCGCGCGCCTGGCGCGACCGCCTCCGGCTTACGGCGCAGGCCGAGGAACCGCGCAGTTTTGGATGGACCTTCGCGTTGTTCGCGCTTGCCTCCGCCAGGATGGGCGATGGGCGCGCGTTGCAGGACGATCTCGATCTGATCCAGCCGGCGCGGTTCGCCGATGGGCTCTGGTTCCAATTTTACGAAAGCTCCTGCCGCCTCGGCTGGCAGCATAAGAAGCCCTACTATTTTCCGGCCACGGGGCTTTACCTGCAGGCCCTCACCGACGCCGTCGCCCAGGACTGGCGGGGTCGCATCGAGTTTTTCCGGGCGCTTCCGCCGGGATGGCTGGCGGGCCGGACGGCGTTCCAGGGACTCCGCCTGCGGGGCGGGTTGACCGCCAGCGGGTGGCGGGATGCCCGGGATTTCGAAGTGAGCTGCCGGGCGACGCGCGATTTCTCGGGATGGATCAGCGTTTCGGAAGTGCCCGAGTGGCTGGAGGTGGTTTTCAAGGACGGGACGACCCGTCGCGAGCCGTCTGCGGGTTTTGCGCTGGAACTCGCCCGTCACCAGTCGGCGATCCTGCGGCCCGCATCGGGCGGGGAAATCGACCTCAGGGCAACTTCAGCCCGGTGAGCTTTTCGTAGGCCTCGATGTATTTTGCGGAGGTTTTGGCGGCGACTTCGGCGGGCAGTTCGGGAGCGGGCGGGGTTTTGTTCCAGTCCAGGGTCTCCAGATAGTCGCGCACGAATTGCTTGTCGTAGCTCAAGGGGGTCGTGCCGGGCTGCCAGGAGTCGGCAGGCCAGAAGCGGGAGGAGTCCGGCGTGAGGCATTCATCGATGAGGATCAACTCGCCGTCGGCCAGGCCGAATTCGAACTTCGTGTCGGCTATGAGGATTCCGGCGCGGGCGGCGTGGGCGCAGCCGTGCTCGTAAAGTTCAATCGTGAGGTCGCGGACCTGGACGGCGAGTTCGTCCCCAAGGATCCGGCGGCATTCCTTCCAGGTGATGTTTTCATCATGGCCGCTCTCGGCTTTGGTGGAGGGAGTGAAAAGCGGGGAGGGGAGTTTGGCGGATTGGAGGAGACCGGCGGGAACCTCGTGGCCGCCGACGGTGCCGCTCGCCTGGTATTCCTTCCAACCCGATCCGGCGATGTAGCCGCGGGCGACGCACTCGACCGGCAGGGGATTGGCTTTTCGCACGATCATCGAGCGGTTGCGGAGGATTTCCTCGAACGGGTGGAGAATGGCGGGGAACGCCTCGAAGCGCGCGGTGAGGAAGTGGCTCGGAACGAAATCCAGCACGCTGTGCCAGAAGGCGGTCATTTGCGTGAGGACCTCGCCCTTGCGCGGGATGCCGGTGGGCAGGATGCAATCGAAAGCGGAAATGCGATCCGTCGCGACGATGAGCAGGGAGTCGCCGAGGTCGAAAACCTCCCGCACTTTTCCGCTCCGGAGCTTCGGGATGCCGGGCAGGTTGCATTCAAGGAGAGTCATGGAAGATCGGGAGCCGTCTCAGGGCTCGGGGTTGATTTTGATAAAATGCCGGAACCACTCGCCGGCCGGTTCGAGTTCGAGACTCATGGTTTTTTTGTTCACATGGCTGAGCCCGAAATTCGCGGCGTAGCCCTCGGCCCACTCGTAGTTGTCGATGAGCGTCCAGGGGAAGTAGCCGCGAATGTCCACTCCGTCCTCCATGGCGCGGCGCATCTGGTTTATGTGTTCCCGGAAGTAGCGGATTTTTTTCTGCTCGCTTTGGGTGCCGATTCCATTTTCGGAAATCACGATCGGCTTGCCGTAGCGCTGCGAGACGGCGGTGAGGACCGAGTGGAGGCCCTCGGGATCAATGAGCCAGCCGTTCTGCGTGTAGTTCGAACTGAGTTCGCCATCCGGACGGAGAAGGAAACGGCGGGCCGAGGCGACCTGCGAGTAGTAATAGTTCACGCCGATCAAATCCATCGAGTCGGCCACCTGGTCGAGATGGTCGTAATTCTGCCGCTGCATCATGTTGTAAACAAAACCGGTCGGATCCTGGAATCGGCTGCGCTGCCAGTCCGGGATCGAATAAATGCCCATGACCAGAGCGCCGGGATCTTTCTCGCGGATGATCTCCGAGGCCTCGCGGAACATGGCTGTGGAGACCTTCGTGGCTTTTTTCAAAGAACCGGGTGTGAGAAGCAGGCCGGGCGGCCAGTGGCCTCCAAAGTAGCCGATGTAGATGGCGCCGTTCGGTTCGTTCTGCGGCACCCAGACCTTCACATACGGGGCGAGCGCGACGACCATCCGGGTCACATATTCCTTCCACCGTGCCTCGACATCGGGATGCAGGAAGTTCGAGCGGTTTTTGGCCTTCGAGTCGTAGAGCCACGAGGGGAAAGTGAAATGCCAGAGCGTCACGATCGGCTCGATGCCGGCGGCCCTCAGGCGACGGGCCATCGAGACATATTGGCGGATGGCGGCCTCGTTGAATTCGCCGGGACGCGGTTCCACCCGGCCCCACTCGATGCCGAAGCGGTAATGGTTCACCCCGATTTTCTTCAGCGCCTCGATGTCCTTGTCAAAGTGTGTCCAGGAAAATGTCGCATCCTCTCCGCGCGGCGGGATGTGGCCCTCCTCGGCGAAAATGTCCCAGTCGGTCTTGAAATACTGTGGCGAGTCTTTGGGCAGACCGCGATCCTCGTTCTGGTAACTGGCCGTCGAGGTGCCCCACCAGAATTTGCCGGTCTCCACCGGACGCGAAACGGCGGCGGCCGGTTTTTGGTAGGGCTTCGGAGGCATGACGCAACCAACAAGCGATAAAGCGACGAGAGAAGCCGCGACGGCGTGAATCGGATTGAGCATCATCGGAGTTGGCTTATAGTTTCGCCCCATGTCGCCATCAATGTCGAAATGGGCTTTTACCGTCCTCTCCCTCGTTTGGATTCCCGCCGCGGCCGCTCTCGAGGGCTACGCGGAGCCGGACATGATTCTTCTGAAGGATGGAAGCTCCCACGCGGGCGTGATTGTTCAAAATACCGCCAAGGAGGTCTTGCTGCAGGGCAAACATTCGATCGAGAAATTTCCCAAGTCGGAAATCGTCCGCATTCGCAACGAGGCGGACATCGGGATGGAATTCACCAAAGCCAACACGCCCGGCGACCTGCCCGCGTGGCGCGTGATGGTGAACGACCTCCGGAACAACGATGCGGTGAAATCCCTCGAGCAAATCCCGGCGACAGGCATCGACAACGGCACATTTAAAAACATCCCGTATCTCTCGTTTCGCATCAACGAACTCATCGAGATGAATATCTACGGCGATCCCGAGGATCCGTGCGCGGTGGAGTTTGGCGTCTATGGCAAGCGAGCAAACGATGACAGGATTCGCCGGGTTTTGCGGAGCTTTCTCGCGGGATTTCTTGCCTCCCGCAAAGAGGTTGGCGCGATCTATTCGCTGCCGTTTACCGGAGGGAAGAGCTGCGTTGGAGACATTTGTTTTTTGATCATCCCGCCCTCGGCTCCCGATGCCTACGGCGGTTGGTGGATCAGTCTTTTCAATCCCCAAAAACTCGAAGCTGCGCGTCTCAGCGATTCCGAATACGCAAAGCTCACGCGTCCCTTCCGGAGCATCGTTGACAAATCGGGACGCGTGAAGCGCAACACTTGGACTGCGGACGATCTCGATTTGACTCGGCGCTTGAAAGACGCCGTCGAGGAGACGCCAGTGCTTGTGCGCGGATTTTTCCGCGATGCCAATGGGCGCTTCCGCGTGCTGACCAACAGCTCGCAATAATCCAAAAAACCGCCGGATTTTTTCTGGAGATTTTCGGTTGCGGAGGCTATGCGTTTGCAACCCTATGCCTTCCGACCCGCGCGCCTACGAATCCGAATCCCTTCTCAACCTTGATTCCGAAAACGCCGGGGAACTCGGTGACAAGGTCCAGCAAGTCCGCGCGGAACTCGAGAGCCTCAAGCAGAAGCAGGAGGAAATCGAGCGCGAGAAAGCCCGATTGGAGGAACTGAAGCGCCGCCAAGACTCGCTCGAGCAGGGCCGCTCCGACATGCTGGACAAGCTCACCCGCGCTCTCGTCGTCGTCCAACGCGAAATCGAAGAGTCGCAAAAGCGCGTCGAGCAAATGCACGCCATCTACAATTCCTTCACGCAACACCTCCACCAGATCGAGGCCATCAATGCCCGGAGTTGGACTCCGTCGGACCTTCCCCGCGAGCTCAGCAAGGCTCTCAGCTCCGTGGAGGACGCCCGCGCCGAATACATCAAGGCCCAGGCCAAGCTTTCCGTGGAAACCTCCGGCGACATCCCGGGCCTTCCCGGGCAGGAGATGGACTACCAGGTCGCCGAGGAGGACCGGGGCTTTGTTTACTGGCTCAAAAGCGGCTTCGCCTTCACGCTGCCGATTCAAGTGATCGCGCTCGTCGCGCTTTTGATTTACATCTGGACGGCCACATCCGGGAACTAGGCTATGGCGTTGCGAAAAATCTCCTCATCGACCAAGGTCACCGACGAACAACGCCGTCTTGACAAGGAGCAGGTGGAACTCAAAAAACGCGAGGCCGAGTTGACCAAGCTGCTCGTCAAGATCCCCCAGCAGATCGAAAAGAAAAGAAAGCTGGAGGTGGACATCGCCGCTCCGGCGATTTCCCTGGGCAAGGCGAGGACGCATCGTGGTTCCCAGCCGATTCGCCGTGGCAAGACCCGCCTCAGCAAGGATCTCAACGCCGCCCGGGTCAAATTTCTCGTTCTCTGTCTGATCCTGCTCTCCATCGTGGTGATGCTTTGGAGGACGGTTCCGTCCTGAGGCCGTTTACTCCGGAATTTTAATCGGCTCCACACGGTCCGGCAGGACAACCCATTTCGCGCCGATTTGGCGCGCGACTTCGACGCTGTCTGGTTCCCGGGCGAGAACATGATTCAACTTGGCGAGTTTGTCCCGGTAATCGAGGCCATGGCTCCAGAGGTGCCCCTCGTAGCCGCACACCACGGGACGCCCGAGAAGCAGAACGGGATGGTTGAACCGGGGTTCAACACCGATCCGGTCCAGCGGCGGCACCTCCTCGAAAGCGATGGCGGTTTCCGCCAGTTCGCTGCGCGAAGCCAAGTCGTAGCCGTGGCGTCCATCCAAGCCGCCAACCAACGAAACAGCTCCCGAGAAAAAAAGCAGCACACACGCCGTGGCCCGCATGATTCCCGGCAGCGGTCGCAGAACCAGATTCCAGATCAACGGAGCGGCTCCAATCCAGGCCCAGATGAGGAGTTTCGTGTTGTCCCATTCCCACGGGGCGAAGGCCACTAGTGCGCAAAGGGTGAAAACGCCGATCGATACCGCGCCGAAGGCCCGCGACTCGGCGTTTCCGCGCACGAGAGACTTCCAAAAAAGCACCGGCGCGATGGCAACGAGGATGCCGAAATTGACGACCCAAAATATCCAGCCTTCGTCCCCCTGCATCCAACCCGGGTGCCATCGTAACCCCGAGGCGGCGGAAAAGCCTCCGGTCACCAGCCACACACCGAGCGTCGCCGGGGGAACGGCGGCGGATACAAAAAGGAGCAGCCGCCATCTGGCCGGGGATTGGAAAACAAATATCGATCCCAGCGCGAGACTCAGAAAGAGGAAGGTGTGGATGCTGAAAAACGGCATCGAGACATAGAGAAGAAACTGGATCGGGCGCGGCAGGCCGGAACCGTTGCCGAAAAAATCCTCGCGCCAGCAGCGAAGGAGAATCAAGCCGGCCGGGAGCGCGACGAGCATTCCGCGCTGGGGCACCAGCATGGTCAGGAAGAGGTTTTTCCAGGCCGCCTCCGATTGGAAATCCTGGATTTGACCCGATTGAAAAATGGCGAAGCCGAGGAGGCCTCCGTTGAATAGCAGCGCTGCCAAGGCGAAAGCGCCGCCCCATCGCCAGAGCGCCCAGGCCGAAAGGGCCGCGCCAGCCAGACCGGTCCAGATCAAGCCCCGCTCCACCGGAACTCCCGCCAGCGCGAGCAGGCTGTTGAAAAAATCCGCGCCAAGGGGATAGGTCAGCGGCACGCCGCCCAGAATCGGACTCTCCGGCCAGAACGGCGCGCCCGCGGCGAAGTATCGGATGAATTGAAGATGCAGCGAGAGGTCCCCAAGATTGTAGGGAGAGAGGATCCGCCACGAGTCTCCCACGGAATAAAGCAGCCACAAAAACGCCCGGCCCGAGGCGATGGCGAAAACTGCGAGCATGAGAATATCCCAGCAAGTCGGCGCCGGTCGGTTCGTATCGCGGGTGAAAAAACAAGCCGCCATTCCTGCGAGAGCGCCGGTTGCGAGGGAAAAAATCGCCCCGGGCCGGGTGAGGCCATGGGTGGCGAACGCGAAGGCGATTCCCAGGACCACCGCCGTTACTGTCGCCACAACGAGGCCGATGGAGGCGCGGGAAACGGATTCTCCGGATTCGGGAATTCTCACGGCAACTCGCGGGTTTCAGGCACGATGTCGGGCTGGCGATCGATCACCTTTTGGAATGTGTCCGCCGCGAGATAGGCGGTGCAGGGATCCTGCCCGCTGCGAAGCCGGAAGGGGATTTTGAAATAGGCTCTCCCGAGTTTCGGCTCGACCTTTGATTCGGCCGACGAGTCGATCAGCAGAAAATCCTGCTCCCATTGCGACGGAGGGTTGTCCTTGTTGAAATAGCCAACCCGGGTGAAATCGCCGAAAATCCAGGGCAGCGGGTAGTAGCTTTCCAGCATGATCGCGCCTTCCATCTGGTATCCGTCGGGTTCGGATTTTGCGACCTCCAGGATGGGCTTGGTGACCAGGTCGATGTCCTCGTAGGTCTGCACATAGACATAGGGTTGGGTGTCATCGGTGAAGGCGAAAAAGTTCAGGCGGATGGTGTAGTAAAGCGAGGCGGCGAGCAGCGGCGCCGCGATCCACCAGAGGCGGCGGCGATGGGTTTTGGAAACCATTTCCTGAATCACGGCACCGAGCAGCAGATAGAACGGCCACAGCATCGAAATGATGCACCATGGAGTTTTGTAGGCCACGATCGAGTAGGCGAGCAGCGTGCCTCCCGCCGCGATCGACACATAGCGATAGCGGGAATCGGAGGGGAGAATGTAGCGGAGCCCGGCGGCAACGCCCAGGAGCGCGGGCCACTCGAAGCAACGCGCCATCAAGGCGAGCCAGTAGTAGTTGAGCGGCCCAACGAGGTCGTAGGCGGTTTTTTCGTGCCCGCCGGACTCCATGCCGGTCTTGAACCACGCCTCGTGGGTTTTCCAAAGTCCGCTGACAGCCTGAAAATCCAGGAATGTTCCAGAGTAGAAAAATACGATCACGATCGCGGCAAGGCCGAAGGCGGTGACGAAATCGTCGCGCGTCCAGTCCTGCTTCGCGAGCGGCCAGCCCGGTCGCGGTGGCGAGAGGAATTTCCAAAACAAAAGCACCGGCATGGCAAGAAGCAGGCAGCCGATGTGGAGCACATAGGTTTCCTTCGTGAGGATCATTCCGGCGATTGCCAATGCGAGCCAGCGGAGATGCCTGCGCTCTCCGGTTTGCCAGAGACCGAGAACCGCGTGGAGAAGGAGGATCGAGAAAAGCACCTGCCACGACTCGTGGATCGAATAGCGACCATAGAAGACATAGGCGGGCGACAAAGCCATCGCGAGCGCGGCGAATCGCGCGGCTGGTTGCCCGAAAAAGTCGCGGAACCGGAGCAGGGCGAGAATGCAAAGAATACTGGCCAGGATCGCCGGGAGGCGCAGGGCCCACAGTTCCCGGCCGAAGAGGGTTTGGGAAAGGAAGACCGCATAGAAATGCAGCGGGCCATGATAGTTCGTGGGGTCGTATTTGTGGTAGCCGGTCGCCCGCATCTGGTCGGCGAACCAGCCGTTGATGCCTTCATCGAAGTGCGCAGGCTTGATTTCGACGAGCCAGCAGCGGAGAAAGACAGCAATGAGCAAGATCGCGATCTCCGGAAGCCGGCTTCTGACGGTATTGAAATTCACCCGCATGGCATAATGCGCCGGACTGTGCCCGATCAAGCTCCCGCCGTTGGTATCGTGATCCCGGCACGCAACGAGGCGTTGCGGTTGCCACCCTCGATTCGCAAAATCCGCGAGGCGTTTCCCGGAGAGTCCTGGGAATTTGTCATCGTGGTGGAAAAAAGCACCGATGGCACGGGGGACCTCGCCCGCGAGGCCGCCGGGGGCGATCCCCGCTTCGACATCGTGTGCAATCCCGTGGCCCGGGGAAAAGGCTTCGCTGTCAAAACCGGAATGCTCCGCGCGCGGGCGGACTGGATTTTTTTCATGGATGCCGACCTGAGTGTGCCCTTGCGGTTTGTGCGCGAGTTCATGAAGGAGAGCGACACGGCCGACATCCTCATCGGCAGCCGCCAACATCCCTCCTCGGTTCTGCCGGTCCGCCAACCCCTGCTTCGGGAATTCTCCGGTCGGGTTTTCAATTTCGCCCTCCGTCTCTTGGGGATCACCCGGCTGGGGGACACTCAATGTGGTTTCAAGGCCTTCCGTCGCGAGGCCGCGCGCGAAATCTTCTCGCGGGTCGGCCAGGACGGCTTCGGCTTTGATGTCGAGGCCCTGCTGATCGCCGAAAAGCTCGGCTACAAAATCCGTGAGCTTCCCGTCGAGTGGTCCGATGTGAAGGGAACCAAGGTCTCCGCGCTGAACGGATTCGCCGCCCTGCGCGACGCTGTTCTTGCCGCCCGCCGTGTGCGGCGGGATGATCCCTGACCATGCCAAGTCTTGGAGTCAATATCGACCATGTCGCCACCTTGCGGCAGGCCCGCTACCGTGAAACCCCGGAGAGCCGCAACGCCGAACCCGACCCCGTCGCCGCCGCGCTGGTGGCCGAAAAGGCGGGTGCGGCGGGGATCACGGCCCACCTTCGCGAGGATCGCCGCCACATTCAGGACCGCGACATCTTTGAACTTCGGGAGAGGATTTCCACCAAGCTCAACCTCGAGATGGGTCTCGCCGACGACATTGTTCAAATCGCCCTCCGGGTGAAGCCGCACGATGTCTGCCTTGTTCCTGAAAACCGCCAGGAAGTGACGACCGAGGGCGGTCTGGATTGCTCCGGGCAGATGGATCGCTTGCGTCCGGTCGTGGCCAAACTCCAGGACGCCGGCGCGCGGGTGAGCCTCTTTATCGATCCGGAGGACAACCAACTCCGAGCAGCCGCCGCGTTGCGGGCGGAGTTCGTGGAACTCCACACCGGTGCCTATGCCAACGCATTCGGCGTCGAGCGCGAGCGGGAACTCGAAAAACTCCACCGCGGCGCGCAACTCGCGCTCGATCTCGGCCTCCGGGTGAATGCGGGCCACGGACTCAACTATGAAAACACCGCCCCGATCCTCGGCCTGCCGGGGCTGGAGGAGCTGAATATCGGCCACTCGATCATTTCCCGATCGATTGCCGTTGGCCTCGAACAAGCCGTGCACGAGATGTGGCGACTTGTCGTCGGGAAGTGACCATGGATCGCTCGCTGGAGGGATTTCTCGCCACCCGGCTTGCCGAGATTGAAAGCCGTGGACTGCGCCGCCGTCTCCATTCGCTGGATGGTGCGCAGGGGATCGAAGTCCACCGCGACGGCCGTGAATTGATCAATTTTTCCTCCAACGACTACCTTGGCCTCGCGAGCCATCCCGCCTTGCGCGAGGCGGCGCTGGCGGAGTGCGAGCGGGGAGGTTTTGGCGCGGGAGCCTCGCGACTTGTTTGTGGAACGCTTGCCGCCCATGAGGAACTCGAGGAGGAATTGGCCGATTTCAAGCGAACCGAGGCGGCGTTGTCGTTCTCGAGCGGCTATGCGGCGGCGCTCGGGGTCATTCCCGCCCTGTGCGGATCCGGGGATGTGGTGATTCTCGACAAGCTTTCGCATGCCTGTCTGGTCGATGGGGCCCGCCTGAGCGGCGCGACCATCCGGGTCTTTCCGCACAACGACCTCGGCAAACTCGAAAGCCACCTGCGCTGGGCTGCCGAAAAACACCCCGCCGCGCGTGTTCTCGTGGTCGCCGAGTCGGTTTACAGCATGGATGGCGACATCGCGCCGGTAGCGGAAATTGTCGCGCTGAAGGAGCGGTTCGGTGCCTGGCTCTTGCTCGACGAAGCCCACGCCGTGGGAGTTTTTGGCGAGTCGGGGAGGGGAGTCGCCGACCAAGCGGGAGTCGTCGATCGCGTGGAAATTCAAATGGGAACCCTCGGCAAGGCCCTCGGCTCCCACGGTGCCTACATCGCCGGGAGCGGGGCGCTGCGCGAATTCCTCGTCAATCGCGCCCGGAGTTTCATTTTCTCCACCGCACCGCCCGCCCCGGTGGCAGCGGCGGCCCGTGCGGCTTTGAAAGTCTCCCGCTCGGCGGAGGGCGATGCCTTGCGCGCCGCGCTCTGGCGGAACATCGCCTGCCTCGCGGAGGCGCTGGATTTCAAGGAAGCGGCGAGCGCGATCATTCCCTGGATCATCGGCGGCGAAGCGGAGGCGATGGAAGTTTCGGCTAAATTACTGGAGCAGGGTTTTCTTGTTCCCGCGATCCGTTATCCGACCGTGGCCAGGGGCGCGGCAAGGCTGCGCGTGGCCCTCTCTTCGAGCCACTCCACCGAGAACATCCAAAAACTCGCCTCGGCGCTGGGGACACTCACCCCAACTTCCGCTCCTCGGCCTCATATCCCGTGAGTTCACCGGAATCCGAGAACACTGGACGGACATGAATGCGCACGCGGTAGGCTGAGCGGTCTTTGTGGTAGTTCACAAGTTCGGTGACGCAGGGCGCATGCTCGCGGATCGCCTGCCGCAACGCTTCGATGCTCTCTTCGGAACTTTCCGGCCCTTGAAGCACGGCACCCGGCTTGCGACCCTTCAAATCGGGGAAACTATGGCCGCAAAGTTCGCTGAATGCCGGATTGATGGCGGTGATCCGCCCTTGGGCGTCGGTGAAAACACGCGCTGGTTCGGAGTCGATGCGGGACATCAGACTCTTCAAAAGCGAATCCGATCGTGTTTCCTCGAGTCCTTTGGAAACTCCATTGGCAGGCATGTCTGTGAGGTCGGCAATCATTCTTCGGAGAGCTTTGGATTCCGTTACGACAGGGGTTTTCATGTGGACGCGATTTTTTGATTGTTGCGTATGTAAAAATCCACAATCGCCTGGATCAAGCCAGGGATGTCGTGGCTTTTCGCCTCAAGATCGACCGGCATTCCCAGGCCGCGCATGGCCTTCGAGGTGATCGGACCGATGCTTGCGAAGTTTGGTTTTTTTTCTGCTGAAAGCTGGAGCGCATGGAAATTTTCGGCGGTCGAGGCGCTGGTGAATGTCACCATGTCCGCGCCTTCGCGTTGGTAGCGGGCCATCCCGATCGAGTCGATGGTTTCCGGAACCGTGCGATAGGCCACGGCCTCGTCCACGATGGCGCCAAGGCGGGAGAGTGTGATGGGCAGCTCGTCGCGGGCCTTCTCGCCCCGGACGAGGAGGATTTTCAGGTTGTCGATCGTGGTTTCTTTTTGGAGGGCGGTGACGATCTCGCCGGCGATGTGTTTTTCCGGCATGAGATCGACCTCAAAACGGTAGGAGCGCACCCGCTCGGCGGTGGCCGGACCGATCACGGCGATGCGGGCGCCGCCAAGGCTGCGGGCGTCCTTGTAGAGTTCGTAGAAGGCTTTGAAAAAGGCATCGACACCGTTCGGGCTGGTGAAAACGATCCATTCGTAGCTGTGCGCGTAGGCGGCCAGTTCATAGAACTCGCGTTTGTTGGGTGCGGGCTCGATCCGGATCGTCGGCATCTCGTAGGCGTCGGCGCCAAGCTCGCGCAGGGCAGCAACCAGTTCCCCGGCCTGCGACTGGGTGCGCGTCACGGCGATGCGTTTTCCAAAAAGCGGGAGGTTTTCGAACCAGCTCAGCGGTTGGCGGAGATTCACCACCTCGCCGAAAATCGCCACGGCCGGAGCCTCGAAGGATGCCTCCTCGGCCTTGTCGGCGATATCCGCGAGCGTGCCGACGAGTGTTTTTTGGTGGCCGGTGCTGGCCCAGCGAACGAGGGCGACGGGGGTGTGGACAGGCATTCCCTCGTCGCGAAGCCGCGCCGTGATGGAGCGCAACCGCTCAATGCCCATGAGCATGACCTTCGTTCCCGGCGAGGTCGCGAGCGCCTTGTAGTCAAGCGAGGGGTCGGGTTTGGTCGGATCCTCATGGCCCGTGAAAATCGTGAACATCGAGGTGTGCTTGCGGTGCGTCACCGGAATCCCCGCATAGGCCGGGCCCGCGATGGCGGAGCTCACGCCCGGCACAATCTCGAAACGGCACCCCGCCGCGGACAGGGCCTCGGCCTCCTCGCCTCCTCGACCGAAAACAAACGGATCGCCTCCCTTGAGGCGCGCAACGGTTTTTCCGGCTTTGGTTTTCGAGATGAGCAGGGCGTCGATCTCCTCCTGCCGCATGGTGTGGGCGCCGGCTTTTTTGCCGACATAGAGTTTCTCGGCGCCGGCGGGGGCCCATTTCAATAGCTCGGGATTGCAGAGATAGTCGTAGACGACGACATCCGCGCGTTCGAGGCATTGGCGGCCTTTGAGCGTGAGCAGCAGCGGATCGCCCGGACCCGCGCCGACGAGATAGCAAATTCCTTCCGGCATGTGGGGGTGATCGTGCCATCCGGCGTGAGGCAAAGAAATCCTTTTGATTGCTGGATAAAATTCACGCGCCACTTCAATCTCCCGAAATGCTCGAAGCCATCGAAAAACTTCTCGCTCTCCAAGACCGCGACCAGCGACTGCGCACCCTCCGCCTCGAACTCCAATCGATCCCCGCCGAGATCGCCTCCAAGCAAAAGCTCGTGCAGGACGCCGCAAGCCGTCTCGACGCCGCCCGCTCGCGCTCCAAGGCGATCGAGGTCGAAAAAAAGACGCTCGAAGTCGAGATCGCGTCCAAGCGAGAGCAGATCAACCGCTACAAAAACCAACAACTCCAGACCCGAAAAAACGAGGAGTATTCCGCGCTCTCCCACGAAATCGCGAACGCCGAACGGGCCATTTCCGCGATTGAGGACAAGGAACTCGCCCTGATGGAGGAAGCCGAGGGCCTCGCGCCCCAACTCGCCGCCGCCGACAAGGCCCACGCCGAGGACAAGGCGAAATACGACGCCCAAATCGCCACAATCCGCGAGAAGGAGGGCAATCTGAAAACCCGCATCGACGAAATGGCGGCTGGCCGCGCCGCGCTGCTTGAGGGCATCGACGAGGATTTGATCGAACGCTACGAACGCCTCTTCGAAACAAAAAACGCCAAGGCCGTTGTTGCGGTGGAGCACGATGTTTGCACGGGGTGCCATATGAAAGTCACCGCCCAGACCAGCCTTGCCCTGCGCTCCGACAAGGCTATCGTTTCCTGCCCGCAATGCGGACGCCTCCTTCACCTGCCGCTCTGATTTTTTAAAAAATGAAAACCCGAATTTTTCCCGATGCCTACGCCGTGGCGAAAGGTGCGGCCGCCCTGATCGCCGAGGAAGCCCGCAAAGCCGTCGCCGCCCGGGGCCGTTTCGTCATGGCCGTCAGCGGTGGCAAGACTCCCTGGCAAATGCTCCGCGACCTCGCAAATGAAGAGGTTCCTTGGGCGGCAGTTCATATCGTCCAAGTGGACGAGCGCATCGCGCCGGCTGGCGACCCCGACCGCAATCTCACGCACTTGCGCGAAAGCCTGCTGTCGCACGCGCCGATCCCGCCGGAGCAAATCCATGCCATGCCAGTCGAGGCCCCCGATCCCGAGCGCGGCTGCCTGGATTACACCGGGTTGCTCAATTCCCTCTGCGGCGCGCCGCCGGTGCTCGATCTCGTCCACCTCGGTCTCGGCCCGGATGGTCACACGGCGTCACTGATCCCCGGCGATAGCGTTTGCCAAGTCCTCGACCGCGAGGTCGCGCTGACCGGCATTTACCAAAACCGCCGCCGAATGACGCTGACCTACCCCGTCATCAACCGCGCCCGTTCGATTCTCTGGGTTGTCACCGGCGCAGAAAAAGCCCCGATGGTCCCTCGCTTGCTCGCAGGCGATCCGGGAATACCTTCCGGTTCGATCGCGCAACAAAACGCCACGATTTTGCTCGACGCCCCGGCCGCAGCGGGAATTCCCGATTAATCGCGGCCAAACTGGCCCAAAACCTCTTCGATCGCGTCCAGCGCCGGCATGGCTGCGAGCCGCGAGGAATTTTGCTCCACCCAGGCACGTGTTTTGCGAAGGGCCGCTTCGATTTTCGGGTCCGACTTCAATCGGGTTGCTGGAACCAACCGGGCGGCAGGGTGTGCGCTCACGGTGGTCGGTTCCTCGCCGGCGAGCCAAGCCTGAAAAAGCGGCAAAACCTGATCCGGCGGCTCGAAGCGCTGCCAGGCTTGGTCTTCCTTTTCGGGATCGATCGATTCGATGAACTCGACCGCAAGATGGAAATTCGGTGAATGCGCGTGAATCGCCTCGCGGCATTGGTCGGCGTGCATCTTCAATCGTCCTTTGGTGCCCGTGCTGTATTTGCGAGGTTCCACAAGTGTTTTCTGAAGCCGGCGTGATTTTTAGTCCAACCATTTCGTTGCCGCTCCGTGGGCGTTTGAATAGTCTCCCGCGCCATGCCGAAAGACACCTCGATCAAAAAAATCCTCCTCATCGGATCCGGTCCCATTGTGATCGGACAGGGTTGCGAATTCGACTACTCCGGAGTGCAGGCCTGCAAGGCCCTTCGCGAGGAGGGATACGAGGTGGTGCTGGTGAACTCGAACCCGGCCACAATCATGACCGACCCGGAGTTCGCCATGCGCACCTATGTCGAGCCGATCACTCCAGAGACGATCGAAAAAATCCTCGAACGCGAAAAGCCCGACGCCGTCCTTCCCACGCTCGGCGGCCAGACTGCTCTCAACGCCGCCATGTCGCTTGTGGAAAACGGCGCGCTGGAACGCCACGGCGCCCGCCTCATTGGAGCCAATGCCGAGGCCATCAAGCGCGGCGAGGACCGGCTGATTTTTAAAAACATCATGCTCGAAATCGGGCTGGATTGTGCGCGTTCCGGTGTGGCTCACACGCTGGAAGAGGCTCGCCAGGTAGCGGCTGAGATCGGCACCTTGCCGCTCATCATTCGTCCGGCCTTCACCCTCGGCGGCGCGGGCGGCGGCATCGCTTACAACCGCGAGGAATTGGATGAAATCTGCCGCCGCGGCCTCGACCTCTCGCCGGTCAGCGAGGTTTTGGTCGAGGAATCGCTCCTTGGCTGGAAGGAATTTGAGATGGAGGTCATGCGCGACCGCGCCGACAACTGTGTGGTCATTTGCTCGATCGAGAACCTCGACCCCATGGGCGTTCACACCGGCGACTCGATCACCGTTGCGCCGATCCAGACACTCACCGACAAGGAATACCAGGCGATGCGCGACGCGAGTTTCGCTGTCATCCGCGCCATCGGCGTCGAGACCGGCGGCTCGAACATCCAATTCGCCGTGAATCCCGCCAACGGCCGCATGGTCGTGATCGAAATGAACCCGCGCGTTTCGCGCAGTTCGGCATTGGCGTCCAAGGCCACCGGGTTTCCGATTGCCAAAATCGCCGCGAAGCTCGCCGTCGGCTACACGCTCGACGAACTCAAAAACGACATCACCCGCGAGACGCCGGCCTGCTTCGAGCCGTCGATCGACTATGTCGTCACGAAGATCCCGCGCTTCACATTCGAGAAATTCCCGAAAGCCGACCCCACCCTGACCACCCAAATGAAGAGCGTGGGCGAGGCGATGGCCATCGGTCGCACCTTCAAGGAATCGCTGCAAAAAGCTCTCCGCTCGTTGGAAATCGGCCGCTTCGGCCTCGGCGCGGACGGCAAGGACACCTCGCCCGATCTCGAAACCATCCGCCAAAAGCTCCGCGTCCCTTGCGCGGAACGAATTTTCTTCATCCGCTACGGATTCCTCGCCGGGCTCACCGTCGAAGACATTCACGAGCTTTCCTCGATTGATCCTTGGTTCCTCGAGCACATCCGCCTCATCGTTGAAGAGGAAAAACGCCTCGCCGCGCTCCCGCATCCTCTCAACGCTCCCGACTTCCGCCGCGCCAAGCGCTTCGGATTTTCCGACCGCCAGCTCGCCCATCTCCTCAAAACCCCCGAGCCCGAAATCCGCAAGGCCCGCAAAGCCGCCGGCATCGTGCCGACCTATCGCCTCGTGGACACCTGTGCCGCCGAGTTCGAGGCATTCACGCCTTATTACTACTCGACCTACGGCGACGAGGACGAAACCCGCGGGGGCGATAAAAAGAAGGTCCTCATCCTCGGTGGCGGCCCGAACCGCATCGGCCAAGGCATCGAGTTCGACTATTGCTGCGTCCACGCCGCCTTCGCGCTCAAGGAACTCGGCTGGGAGACCATCATGGTCAACTCCAACCCCGAGACCGTTTCGACCGACTACGACACCAGCGACAAACTCTATTTCGAACCGCTCACCCTCGAGGATGTGCTCAACATCTACGAGCGGGAGAAAGCCGATGCCATCATCGTGCAATTCGGCGGTCAAACCCCGCTGAACCTCGCCGCCGGCCTCGCCGCGAATGGATGCACCATCATCGGCACGCAGCCTCGCAGCATCGAAATGGCGGAAGACCGCAAACACTTCGCCGCCATGCTCGACAAGCTCGGCCTGCGCCAAACCCAAGGCGGAACCGCCACGAATGAACAGGAAGCCGTCGATGTCGCCTCGCGCATCGGCTATCCAGTGCTCGTTCGCCCGTCGTTCGTCCTCGGCGGCCGCGCCATGGAAATCGTTCACGACGAAGCGGACCTCCGCCGATACATCCGCACTGCCGTGGAAGCCAGTCCCGAGCGCCCCGTGCTGGTGGACCGCTTCTTGGAAGACGCCACCGAGGTCGATGTCGATTGTATTTCGGACGGCGAACTCTGCGTCATCGGCGGCGTGATGGAACACATCGAACAAGCCGGCATCCACTCCGGCGACAGCGCCTGCGTGATTCCGAGTTTCTCGCTCTCACCCCAGGTCCTCGAAACGATCAAAAAAGCCACCAAAGCCATGGCGATCGAACTCGAAGTCCGCGGCCTCATGAATGTGCAGTTCGCCGTGAAGGACGAAGTTGTTTACATCCTGGAGGTCAATCCCCGCGCCTCGCGCACGGCGCCATTTGTCAGCAAGGCCACCGGCGTTCCGCTGGCGAAACTCGCCGCAAAGGTCATGGCCGGAAAAACCCTTCGCGAACTCGGCTTCACGGAGGAAGTCATTCCCGCCTACCACTCGGTCAAGGAAGCTGTCTTCCCCTTCATCAAATTCCCCGGCATCGACATCATCCTCGGCCCCGAAATGCGCTCCACCGGCGAGGTCATGGGCATCGATGCCGACCTTGGTATCGCCTATGCGAAAAGCCAGATGAGCGCCCAACCCGCGCTGCCGCTCGCCGGGAAGGTTTTCATCAGCGTGAAGGATTCCGACAAGCTCGCCGCACTCGAAGTCGCCCGCGAACTCCAGGCCCTCGGCTTCAAGGTCCACGCCTCCACCGGCACGGCAAAATATTTCTCCGAAAACGGACTCTCGGTTCCTGTGATGCTAAAAATCCGCGAAGGCCGCCCGAATGTCGTGGACTTCATCAAAAACGGCGAAGTGAAATTCATCCTGAACACTCCTAGCGGCCAAGCCCCGCGGGAGGACGAAGTCGCCATCCGCAGCGCCGCCACCGCCGCCCGAGTCCCGGTGATGACCACCCTCCGCGGTGCCCGCGCCAGCGTCCAAGCCATCCGCGCGATGATCAAGCAAGGCTACGGCGTGAAGAGCCTCCAGGAATACCACGGGTGATT
>CAYOGR010000033.1:0-19851 GCA_964403605.1 uncultured Chthoniobacter sp. | reverse complement strand
TGCGCCCCCCGGGACTCGAACCCGGAACCAATTGATTAAGAGTCAACTGCTCTACCATTGAGCTAGGGACGCGTGATTTTGGAGCGGGGACAGTAGAATGAGTCGGGGCGGGTGACCATCCTTTTCTGAAGGGATTTTTAGGAGATTTTCAACCGCCGCCGCAGGGTGTGGCGCTCCCGCAGCCACAGCCTCCGGAGGCTTCGGGCTGGGTTTCGAATTCGGGCTCGATCTGGATGGTTTCGAGCATGATTTTTTGGAGGGAAAGCTGCTCTCGGGCTTGCTGGAGCAGGCCGAGGGCGAGGGGGTCGGGTTGGTGGCGGGTGCGGAGTTGGATTTCGACGGGCTTGCCGAGGAATTGGGGAAAAGACTCGGCCATTTCGCCGTCGAGGATGAAGGAGGCGTAGGCGTTGAGTTTTTCCTGAAGTTGGTGGAGTTGGCGTTCGTCGCCGTTCCAGGGGCGGCTCTCATACATGGCGAGGACGAGGAGGTCGCGGCGTTTGTCGTGTGCGAAGGCGTCGAGAACTCCCGGGTGGGCGAGGCCCATCGGGCGGGCGGAGAGGTCGGGCGGGTTCATTTTCTATGCCCCCTTGGGGAACCACTGGTAGAGCATGAAATAAACGAGGACGCCGGTGACGGAGACATAGAACCAGAGCGGAAAGGTCCAGCGGGCCCAGGCGCGGTGGCGCTCGAAGCGGCCCTTGAGGGCGTGGGTCATGGTGACGAGGATCAGGGGGACGATGACCATGGCCAGGATGACATGGGAGATGAGCATGCCGTAGTAAAAGGTGCGCCAGGGGCCTTCGCCGCCGAATGGCGTGTGGACGCCTTGGACGAGAATTTTGTGGAGGACATAGGTGACCAGAAAAACGCAGGAGACGAAAAACGCTCCGAGCATGCAAAATCGGTGGGCGATTTTGCGTTCGTTTTTGATGAACAAAAATCCCGCGAGGAGGAGGAGGGTGGAGAGGCTGTTGAGTCCGGCGTTGAAGGCCGGGAGGTCGGAGACGCTCATCGAGGCATCCGCTCGCGGTCAAGTCGGCGGCAGGTGTCCACGATGTAACAGGTGAGACCCGCGACGATGAGTAAAACGATGCCGAGCATGCTGATCACTCCCCAAGAGAGGGCGATGCCGGCGGTGATGGTTTGGGGTTCGTCGGGGCCGGCGGTGCCGGGGGCGCGGCAGCCCACACAAGCCAAGGCTTCGGGAAGGCGGATCAAGAAAAAGACAGCGAGGAGTGCGATGGCGTTTTTCATTTTTTTGTCGGTGGAACTTCACGCAAAAGTTCGCCGATGTCCACCATGACCTTTTGGACGACCTCGGGATCCTCGCCGTTTTGGAAACCGCGGATCCAGCCGTCGCCATCGACGATCACGAAACGCTGCGAATGCGCGGGAGTGCCGTCGGGTTCCTTGGAGAGGGGTTGGAGGAGTCCTTTGACGACGAAATCGTTGATGGCGTCGGGTTGGCCGGTGAGGAATTTCCAATGGGCGGAACCGGCTCCCAGGAGTTCGCCGTATTTTGTGAGAACCTCGGGAGTGTCGTATTCGGGATCGACGGTGAAGCTCGCGAGCACGACGCCGTCGCGGAGTTTGTTGAGCTTGGTGTTGAGATCGGCCATGCGGGTGCTGATGAGCGGGCAGGGGCCTTTGCAGCGGGTGAAGATGAAATTGGCGACCCAGATTTTGCCTTTGAGGTTTTCCGAACCGAACGGCGCGCCGGTTTGGTCGGTGAATTCAAACGGCGGGACGGCGGCGAATTTTTCGAGCGGGGCCGAGGGTTGCGCGGGGCGGATGTCTTTCAGGCCGATATAGGAGGCCCCGATCAGGATCGACGCCACGGCAAAAGCGATGAGCCAAACGGCGGGCCGTATGCCGGACCGCGCCTGATTGTCAGACATAGTAAAGAAGCGTCAGCACGAAGAGCCAAACGACATCGACGAAGTGCCAATAGAGGGCGACATTCGCGAGCGAGATGTGGTTTGCGGGCGTGTAGCATTTGGTGAGAGCCTGCTTGAGGAAGCACCAGACGATGAGCAGAACGCCAACGACAACATGCAGGCCGTGGAAGCCGGTGATCACGAAAAAGCTCGATCCGTAGACGCCGCCGGTGTTGAACCAAAGACCCTCGTGATGGAGGTGCCACCATTCATAGCACTGGATTCCCACGAAAAGGGTGCCGAGCAGAATGGTGATGAAGAGCCAGTTCAGGCCGGATTTTCCCTTGTTCACAGCAACCTCGGCGAAGTGAAAGGTAAAGCTGCTGGCGACGAGGAAAACGGTATTGATGGTCGTCAGCAAAACGGGAAGGCCGGGGACGCCCTCACCGCGGGGCCATGCGTGGCCGGTTTGCCAAGGGAAGCCGACTTCCGACCAGCGCAGAACAAAGTATCCCCCGAGGAGGCCGGCGAACAGCATGCCCTCGGAGATGAGGAACATGATCATGCCGAATTTTGCGGTGGCGGGTGAGGCGCTTTGGTGGCCGTCGGAATCGTGGGTTAGGGCTGCGCTGGACATGGTGAATGTGATGTTGGTTTTCGAAAAATCAGGGCGCGGTCAATGGCCCGCGAAGGTTCATAAGGACTAAAACGAGCGTGGTCAATCCCACGGCAAAAACCCAGAGAACGACCATGAGCCGGAAATTCGAGCGGCGCGGGTTTTTGCTCATCGGATGGTGGCGACCAGAAGGCCGAGCAAAAGCGGGAGGTAGAGGATCGAGGCGAAAAAGAGATTGCGGGCGGAGTCGCGGTCGCGGCGGAGGAGGAATACCGCCGAGAAGCCCGAAAAGGCGAGGCCGAGCAGGAGTGCGCCGTAAAAATAGAGCGGGGAGTTGAAGCCCAGGAAGCCGGGCAGGAGCGAGACGAGAAGCAGGCAAATCGAGTAGAGAAGAGCTTGGCGGCCGGTCATCGTGCCATCGGAGTCGCCGTCGGTGAGCATTACGCAGCCGCCGGCTTTGTAGTCGTCGCGGAACATCCAGGCGATGGCGAGGAAGTGGGGCATTTGCCAGAAAAAGAGGGTGGCGAAAAGGAGTCCCCCCTCGAGTCCGTAGCTGCCGCGAGCGGCGACCCAGCCGATGAGCGGCGGGAGCGCGCCGGGAACCGCGCCGACGATGGTATTGAGCGAACTCATTCGCTTCATCGGTGTGTAGACGATGATGTAAATGGCGATGGTGGCGAAGGCGAGGAAGGCGGCGCGGAGGTTTGTGAAGAGCCCGAGAATCGCAATGCCGGCAAGGGAGAAAAGCAGGCCGAAAAGCAGGGCGTCGCGCGGGGACATGCGGCCGGCGGGGAGCGGGCGCTCGCGGGTGCGCTTCATTCGTGCGTCGATATCGCGTTCCATCCATTGATTGAGGGCGGCGGCTCCGCCGGCGCAGAGCGCGGTGCCAATGAGGGTGGCGGTAAGAAGCACCCAATGCATCGGGCCGCGCCAGGCGATGAGGAAGCCGACCAGCGTGGTGATGAGGACGAGAAACGAAAGGCGCGCCTTGACGAGTTCCATCACATCGTCAAAAAGGCCGGATTTTTGCAAATCTGTGGCAGCGGTGGCGGGCTTCATGCGACGCGGATGGAATCCGGCGTGGGCAGGTCGAGCGGAGCCCGGAAGCGGTCAGTTTCAGAGGCGCGGAACAAGCGGAAGGTGAAAACAACCCCCGCGAGAAGGGAAAGGGCGCCGAGGGCCATGTGGGCCGTGGCGATGTCGGCGGCTTTGTTGGACCAGACCGTCCAGGCACCAAGGCCGATCTGGCATAGAATCATGGCCAGCCACACCGCGCTCCACGCCGAGGCGGATCGGGCAATTGGATTCGTAAAAGACACGAAAGCGACCGAGGCGACGAAGCCAAGAATGACAAACGCCATTCCGCGGTGGGCCATCTGAAGCCAAACCTGGGTGGCCGTGGTGGGCATTTGATCATCGGCGAGACGGGCTTGATTGATTTCCTCGATGGTCGAAGCGGAGGTGTCGGGCAGAATTTGTCCGTAAGCGAGCGGGAAATCGGGAATCGAAAGGCCCAAATGCGCATGGCGCATCGAAGCGCCCAGGCCGAGCTGGACAAAAATCAATGCCGTTGCGAGCAGGACGAGTTTTTTGAGCGAGGGGTGGGGGAGGAAGATGTCCCAATTTTTGCGGAGAAATCGCGGGCTGGTGGAAACGGTCAGGATTCCCAGAAGGCAGAAGAACGACTGGGCGAGCATCCCATGGAAGATGCCGATTTCATTTTTGAAAAGGGATACCCGCAGGCCGCCGAGCATGCCTTGGATGCAAACGGCGACGAAAGCGGCCAGCGCGAGGTTTTTCACCCAGCGACGGGGATCGACCGCCAAAATCGAGACGGTCAGAATCATCGTCATCAATCCAATCGCCGCCCCGATGAGCCGGTGGAGGTGTTCATAAAAGATCCCATTCACCCAGCCGGAGATCGGGAAGAAAAACATATTGTAACCGAAGGTGGTCGGCCAATCGGGCACGGACATTCCAACGCTTTTGGATGTCACAATCCCGCCGCTGCACAGGAGGATGAAAGTCGCGGCCATCGTCGCCAGGCACCAGTAGTGCAAGGCGACCCGGCTGCGAGTGATGGGCTGGGCGACTTCCATTCGTGGCCGCGCTTAGTGAGACTCCAGTCTGGCGGAAGCCGGGGCGGGCTCGGTTTGCGGGAGGTAGTCTTTCTCGATTCCCGGAACGCTGTATTCGTAGGGCCCGTGGTAAACGGTCGGGGTCTTCGGAAAATTCCCGTGCCCGGGAGGCGAGGGAACCGTCCATTCCAGCGTATTGGCTTGCCAAGGGTTGGCAGGGGCCTTTTTGCCGTTGCGGAGGCTGATGATCACATTCCAGAGGAAGAGGAAGGTCGAGAAGCCCAGGCCGATCGCGCCGATGGTGCAGAGCACATTGAGCGGTTGGAGTTGGCGGAGGTGTTCGTAAACGGTGGGATCCGCGATGCGGCGCATCATTCCGCCGAGTCCGAGGTTGTGCATCGGGAAGAAAGCGAGATTGAAGAAGATCAAAGTCGCGAAGAAGTGCCACTTGCCGAGCGTTTCGTTAAGCATGCGGCCAAACATTTTCGGGAACCAAAAGTAGAGCGCGCCGTAGATCGCGAAGATACTTCCGCCGAAGAGAACATAATGGAAGTGCGCCACGATGAAATAGGTGTGGTGCACGAAAAGATCCACCGGCGTCGAGGCCATGAAAATGCCGCTGAGGCCACCGATGACGAACATCGAGACGAAGGCGAGCGCGAAGCACATTGCGGTCGTGAACTCGATGGAGCCACGCCACACGGTTCCCATCCAGTTGAAGGTTTTAATCGCCGAGGGAACCGAAATGACCATCGTCGAAACACCAAACGCCGCGCTGAGTGTGAGGTTCATGCCGCTGACGAACATGTGGTGGCCCCAGACGACGAAGCCGAGAAACCCGATCGCGATCATTGCGTAGACCATCGCCTTGTAGCCAAAGATCGGCTTGCGGGAGAACACGGCGATGATCTCCGAGGTGAGGCCCATCGCGGGAAGAATCATGATATAGACCTCGGGGTGGCCGAAGAACCAGAAGAGGTGCTGCCAGAGGAGCGGTTGTCCGCCGCCGGCGGGCGAGAAGAAGCTCGTGCCGAAATTGAGATCCGTGAAAAGCATCGCGGCGGCTGCGGAGAGAACCGGCACTGCGAGAATGAGCAGAATCGCCGTGATAAACAGCGACCAGACCGGGAGGGGCATGCGGAACATCGTCATTCCCGGAGCGCGCATGTTGACAACGGTGGTGATGTAATTTGTCGCTCCGGCGATCGAGGAGAGGCCGTTCACGAACAATGCCACGCACCACAAGCTTTGGCCCATCGGGGTTCCATTGTAGGCCGCGACGGAGCTCAGCGGCGCATAGGCGGTCCAGCCCGTGCCGGGCGCGCCGCCGGGAACGAAAAACGCAGCCACCAGGATCACGCCCGAAAGCACATAGAGCCAGTAGCTGAGTTCGTTCAAAAGCGGAAAGGCCATGTCGCCCGCGCCGATTTGGAGCGGGATGAGGTAGTTTCCAAACGCCCCGATGAGCAGCGGCATCACAACAAAGAAAACCATCACGGTGGCATGCATGGTCACAAGCATGTTGTAGCCGCCGGGGATGATCGAACCGTCCACCGCGACGGTTTCCGGCAGGAGTTGGCCGATCAAAGGAACCGCCGCGCCAGGGAAGCCGAGTTGCCAGCGGACGCCGAGGGCGAGGGCGCCGCCAATGAAGAGGAACGCGAGAGCCGTCCAGAGATATTGCAGGCCGATCATTTTGTGATCGTAGGTCCAGAGGTATTTGTGGAAAAAACCGGGCTCCTCGTGATGGTGGTGACCCTGATCTTGGTTTGAGGTGACGGGTGCGTCGGCTGTGATGGTGCTCATTTGGTGGCTGTGTGATCGAAAAAACCGCTCGAATTTATATACGAACGAACGGCGATTGCGCATTAATTTTTTTTCAACCATTTTTCCGGGATCGTGGTAATCCCCCAGCGGGTGCTGTTTATTTTGCCCGGCGTCTTCATGTCTGAAAAACCAAAAAGCCCTCGTCGTCTTCCTGGAGCCTCCTCGAGGCGCGGGAGGGCTTTTACCGAATGGGAGGCCGGAGTTTTGAAAGTGGCGGCCATTGTCATTGCCAGCCTGTGGATTTATTCGCCGGTTTTCCAAGGAGAGTGGTTGTGGGATGACGACTATCTCATCACCGAGAACCCGGTGGTGCAGTCGCCGGGAGGCCTGTGGCAAATCTGGTTCGCGCCGACCACGGCGGACTATTTTCCGCTCACGATGAGCGCGCTGTGGGTGCTCTGGAAATTCTTCGGGCTCGATTCCACCGGCTACCACATTGTCTCCACGCTGCTTCACGCCTTGGGGGCGTGTCTGGTCTGGGCGTTGTTGCGCGTCGCCGCCATCCGGGGAGCCTGGCTGGCCGGGTTGATTTTTGCGGTTCATCCGATGGCCGTGGAGTCGGTGGCCTGGGTGTCCGAACTTAAAAACACCTTTTCGCTGCCGTTTTTTCTCGTGGCGGCATGTTTTTTCATCCGCTTTGAAGACACGGGGCGAAGGGGATTTTATTGGGCATCGCTGGGATTTTTTCTGGCTGCGATGCTGGCCAAGAGTTCGGTCGTCATGCTTCCCGTTGCGATGCTGCTCTACATCTGGTGGCGGCGCGACCGGATCGCGTGGCGCGATCTCTGGAATGCGGCTCCATTTTTTCTGGTGTCCTTGTTGCTGGGGCTGGTGACGCTGCATTTCCAGCACAGCCGCGCCATCGGCGACGAACCAATCCCGATCGGCGGCTTGGATTCTCGCTTCGCCATCGCCGGGATGGGGATTTTTTTCTACCTGTGGAAAATCCTTTGGCCCGCGTTGCTCTTGCCGATTTATCCGCAGTGGGACGCCAATCCGCCTCAGATCATCCAATTCCTCCCCTGGCCCGCGCTTGCCGTGTTACTGGGCGTTTTTTGGTTCCAGAGAAAAACCTGGGGGCGCGATGCGCTGATGGGGGTGGGCTTTTATTTGATCATGGTTCTGCCCGTGCTGGGCTTCGTGGCGATGTCCTACATGC
This sequence comes from uncultured Chthoniobacter sp., assembly GCA_964403605.1. Taxonomy (GTDB): domain Bacteria; phylum Verrucomicrobiota; class Verrucomicrobiia; order Chthoniobacterales; family Terrimicrobiaceae; genus UBA967. Next base: position 12,294 of record CAYOGR010000033.1, on the reverse strand, counting down.
GGGTGGGTTGGGTGGCGGACCATTTTGTTTATATTCCGATGATCGGGATTGTGGCGCTTGTCGTGTCCTCGGGGGTTCGCCTGCGGGATCTGGCTCCGGCCCGATGGAGGCCGCTTTTCGGGCTTTTTGCGGCGCTTGTGGTGGCCGTGCTGGCATTTTGGAGCCACCGGTATGCCGGCATTTGGGAAAACGAGGACAAACTTTGGAGTTATACCCTGAAGTATAACTGGAATTGTTGGCAGGCCCACAACCGGATCGGGGCCAGAGAGTTCAACCGGGGAAATGTGGATGTCGCGCTGGAGCACTTTCGCGAGGCCACGCGGCTGAGGCCCGATCTGGCGGAGACCCAAAACAATCTCGGCTCGGCCGTTCTCGCCAAGAGAGACACCAAGGCGGCCATTGCGCATTTTCGGGAAGCCCTCCGGCTTTCCCCCACAATCATTGCAATCCAAACAAATCTGGCCAGGGCGCTCGTGCTCGACGGCCAGCCCGCAGAGGCGGTGGAGCTTTATGCCGACCTTTCAAGGCGGTATCCGCAGAACGCCGTCTTCCTGTGCAATCTCGGCGTGACCCTCCACCAAGCGGGCAAAAAAGAGGAGTCCATCGCGGCGTTCCGGCGTGCCTTGGAGATCGATCCCGGACTTGCCGATGCGAGGGAAAATCTGCGTGCCGCCTTGGAGGAAGCCCAAAAAAGCTCTCCTCAATAAGTGAATTCCTGCACAAGGCGGATCGGCGTGAAACTTGCCAAAGCGCCTAAAAAATCGGTGCCGTCATAGCGCCTTAGGTGGATTTTGTTTTGATGGAACACCCCCTCCTTGCTGTTCAATACAATGGCGTTGTCCAATCCCGAGGAAATGCCGCTTCCGAGAAGTTTAAGCATCGCCTCCTTGGCGGTCCAAAGTTCTAAAAAAGCAAGCGATTCAGGCTTGGACGAGTTGTTCATAAGTTCCAACTCCCCGGGATGGAAAAATCTGCCGGCCAGCTTGAGGAAGTCCGCTTTCCTGTATTTGTTTTCAATATCAAAACCCACTGGTTCGGATGAGAAAACGATAAAAATAGCCTCTCCTGAGTGACTCAGGTTGAAATGCAGATTCGGAGTGCATTTGAAGAAAGGTTTGCCTTCCGGTTCGGTTTCGAATTCCAATTCTGACGGATTTTTTCCGGTATAGCACGCAGCTAAATTACGCGCCGCGCTGTGGCCTTTGAGATAAATGAGTGCGGATTGAGGTGAAGAGAATAAAGCATATCGATTTTTTTCAAAATCACTTAAGATTTTCTCATCTCCTTCGGAAGTCACTCGGTGAATATGAAATTCCCCCGGTTTGAGAATTTCAAAGCCGCTCATTTTTTTACAAAAAAAGGATTGTGCGCCGGAAAATTTTCTGTTTGATAATCAATCCTCATGAAACTCGCAGATATCAATACGAAAACATTGTCGGCTCTTTTATCCCTTACCAAGAAAAAAGAGACCCTTCTTGCAAAAGTCGAAGCGGTGGAAAAAGAAATCTCCTCCTTGGCCTCGGGCGAAACCCGCGCCGCCATCCGCGTGCTGCGCGCGAAAAAGTCGAAGCGCGGCCGCAAGCCCGGTGCGCAAAAAACCAAATCCTCGGCCCCCCGCGCGCCCAAGGGTTTGCTCAAAGAGCAAATTACATCGATCCTGCATGCCGCCGGCGAGGCTGGAGCCACCGCCAAGGAAATCGCCGAAAAAGCCGGCAAACCGATCCAGCACATTTATGTATGGTTTAGCGGCACCGGAAAGAAACTCGGCCACTTCGAGAAAACCGAAGAAGGAAAATACCGGGTCAAGCCCGTGCAGCAGTAGCAAAACCTGTTTTTCAAGAAAGGCGTTCCGCAGCTCCACTGTGGAACGCCTTTTTCTTTTCGGACAATGCCCGACATGGGCCGTGACCTTCTCTTGGGATTTGCTAAACTGAACCCGTGAAACTCGCGTTATCGACTTGCTGGAATTCATGGCGTCACCACGACGGCCGCTCGATGATCGAGGAAATTTTGCAACTCGGCTTCGATACCCTGGAACTCAGTCACGGCCTGCGCTCCTCCCAATTCGAGGGGGTTCTTCAAATCCGCGAAAAGCGGAAATTCCATGTCTCCAGCGTTCACAATTTCATGCCCATGCCGGTCGAAGTCCAAACCGACTCGCCGGATTGCTACGAGTTCACTTCCGACCGCGCTTCGGATCGTGAGCGGGCCCTGAAGTTCACGCTGGCGACGATCGATTGGGCGGCGAAGCTCGAGGCTCCCTTCGTGGTCGTCCACACCGGCCGGATCCGCTCCCTCAAGCTCGGCGAGCCGCTGCGCCGGATGGTGGAGCAGGGCAAGCTCCACTCCCGCGATTATGTGAGAAAAAAGCTCGCCGCCGTGGAGGCGCGCGAGAAAGTCGCCGAGGCCCACACCCGCCGCGTATTGGAGCTGCTCCGCGAAGCCGCGGCCCACGCCGGCAAGCGCGGAGTGAAGCTCGGAATCGAGAATCGCGAACATTACGAGGCGGTGCCAAGCGAGCGGGAATTCCCGGATTTTCTCCAAAGCCTCGACTCGCCGAATGCCGGCTACTGGCATGATTTCGGCCACGCCCAGATCAAGGAAAACCTCGGCCTCATCGATCATCGCCAGCATCTCGAATCGATGGCACCCCGGTTGCTCGGCTGCCACATCCATGACACGCGCTGGCCATTCCGCGACCACTGCCCTCCCTTCACCGGCGAGACGCGCTTCGACGATCTCGTGCCATTGCTGCCGAAAAAGTGCGCGAGGGTTTTGGAAATGTCCCCGCGCACCGAGGCGGCCGATCTCGTGAAGGCGGCGGAGGCTTGGAGCAAACGCTTCGAATGAAAAAACACCTGCTCACCGCGATTCAACTGCTCGTCACCGTCGGCCTGCTTTGGTGGATTTTCCGAAACCCCGAGCAAAACCGGAAAATGCTCGAGGCGCTCGGGGCGGCGGATGTCTGGTGGCTGCTGCCCGGCCTTCTCGCGCTGGGCGGCGGGCTGCTTCTGCAGGCGAAGCGCTGGATCATCCTGCTCGATGTGCAGGGCATCGCGATCTCGTATTGGCGCAGCCTGCGGATTCTTCTGGTGGGGATGTTTTTCAATCTCTTCCTGCTCGGAGCCACCGGCGGGGACATCATCAAAATCTTCCTCATCATGCGCGAGGCCCCTGACAAAAAAGCCGGCGCGCTGCTGAGCGTCTTCATCGACCGCGTGGTCGGCATTCTCGCGCTGGCGGCGGTTTCCGCCGTGGTGATCCTGCTTCGCTGGCGGGATCTCATGGCGCACGAGGTGACGCGCTACGGAGTCGCCACGGCCGCGGTGATCCTCGGAGGATCGATCGGCTTCGTGCTTGTGGCCTGGCTCACCGGGCGTTTCCATCTCGCCTCGAAACTTCCCCGCTGGCTGCCCGCGCATGACAAGATCATCGAGGCCGCGGGAGCATTTGTGGAATACGCCCGCGCGGGCCGTTCGGTCGGCAAGGCGTTCCTGCTCTCGATCCCCGCGCACTTGCTGATGTTTTCCACCTTCTGGTTCGGGGCAAAAGCCTTCGCCGCCGGGCTGAATCTGCTCTCCATTTATTGTGTGATGCCGATCGTGGCGACTGTGACGGCGTTGCCGATCAGCATTGGCGGAGCGGGTCTTCGCGAGGGTCTCTTCATCCAAATCCTCGGCGCGCTCTACACCACGCCGGAATCGATCGCCACGCTCGTTTCGCTCTCTGGTTTCATGATGCAGGTCTTCTGGAGCCTCGTCGGAGGGGCCGTCTATCTCGGCTACCGGGCCACGCAGGCCGTGCCGCTTGGCGAGATGGAAAAAGCGGTGGACGCGCTCGAGCACCGCGTCGAAGAAAATCTCGAGCAGGGTCGCAACCCCGGCGCATGAGTGCGAAAAAAAGCGTTCCCCGATTCGCCATTTCAGTCGATGGCAAATTACTCGCCGGCGAGGGTGGGGGAGAGCCGCTTCGCGCCTTGGCCACGGTGGATTCGATCGACGAAATCGAGGTCGAATTTTTTCCTGAAATTCTTGGAGGCGCTCCATCCTTCACACTCACTGGCCCGCCGGGCGATTTCCTCCCCAGGCCGGTGGATTTCCGGATCGCCTCGATGAAGGTCGAGGGCGGGCGGTGCGTGGTGAAATACCGGCGCGTCAGCGAGCCCGCTTGTTGAAGGCCGAGACGGCCCGTTCCGCTTCGCGGGTCTCAACCCGTTTTTTCAGATCGAGCCTTTTGTCGGCGTCGTGCTTGCCCTTGCCGAGGCCGATCTCGACCTTGACGCGGCCTTTTTTCCAGTAGAGTCGCAGGGCGGGAAGCGTGAGTCCCTCCCGCTCGACCGATCCGGTGAGGCGGTCGATCTCCAGTCGGTGCAGGAGCAGGCGGCGTGGGCGCTTGATTTCATGCTGCTCATGGCTGGCCCGCTCGTAGGGTTGGATCGAGCAATCGTGGAGCCAGATTTCGCCGTTCTGGATGCGGGCGAAAGACCCTTGGAGGGAAACCAAACCGGCGCGCAGGGATTTGACCTCGGTGCCCTTCAACTCCACCCCAGCCTCGAATTTCTCGAGAATGTGGTAATCCCGGAATGCCTTCCGGTTGGTGGTGATTTCCGAGGACATAGTGCGGCGCGCGACCGCGGAGCGGGCCTCAGGCCGCGAGCGTGTCGCCTTCCACCGTGAAGCTCAGCTTTTCCTGCGCGATCTCTTGGAGGGCGATGTCGGCGAAGCCTTCGCCCGGTTCGGCGTCGATGAGCGGACGGCTGCCGGAGTTCAACTGGCGGACGCGACGGGAGACCATGTTGATCAAAATCTGGGACTCGGGGATGATCTTGGAGGCTGCTTCGATGTTTTTAGCTTTCATGAAAAGAGTGGCGCCGGTTGGAAGAAGCGCGGGCCGTAAGACTAGAAGCCGAGAACACGGAGTCAAATTTTTTTTGGAAATTTGTTTGACAGTCGCCAACTCGCCCCTAGTCTCTCCCCTCCCGCGAACCGGGAAAACTCAACCGCAGGAGACCGGATGGTCGATCGCACTGCAAAAAAACCATGCAAAAAAAACGCAGTAAACGCTACCGCGAGTCGGCGGCTAAAATAGAGTCGAGCAAGAAATATTCGCTCAACGACGCCGTCGAAACCCTAAAAACCCTTCCTCCCGTCAAGTTCGACCAGACGGTGACTCTTTCCTTTAAACTGGGCGTGGATCCCAAGCAGAGCGATCAGATGGTTCGCGGCACCTGCCCTCTTCCAAACGGCAGCGGCAAGAATGTGCGAGTCCTTGTTTTTGCCAGCGGCCAAGCCGCCGAAGCCGCCAAGGAGGCTGGTGCGGAGTTTGTGGGATTTGAGGATCTCATCAAAAAAGTCACCGGCGGTTTTTCCGATTTCGATGTCGCCGTCGCCACTCCCGCAGCCATGGCGGAGGTTCGCAAGCTTGGCAAGGTTCTCGGGCCACGGGGCCTCATGCCCAATCCCAAGACCGGCACCGTCACGGACGACACCGCCAAGGCCGTGAAAGAAGTCAAGGCCGGCCGCGTCGAGTTCAAGCTCGATAAAAACGGCAATGTCGCCGTGCCCGTCGGCAAATTCTCGTTCGACTCGAAAGCCCTTGTTGAAAACGGCAGCGCTGTGATCGATGCGGTCGTCAAAGCCCGCCCGGCCACCGCGAAAGGCTCGTTTGTCGATGCCATCACTCTCAGCGCCACGATGTCGCCCGGTCTCGCTGTGGATCCGGCTCCTTATCTCAAAAACTAAGCCCTTTCATCCATGAGACCCGAGAAAACAACCATCGTTTCCGACATCCGCGAGAAGCTCCAGGCTTCTCCCTATCTCCTGATTGTCGATTACTCCGGCATGAAAGTGCCGCACTTCGAGTCGCTCCGCACCCGCCTCTCCGAGGCTGGAGCCAGGATGAGCGTGGTTCGAAACACCTTCCTCCGCATCGCCGCCCAAGAGCTTCAGATGCCCGAACTCACGGACTCCCTCGCCGGCCAGACCGCGATGGTCACCGGCGAGAGCGACATCTGTGCCGCCGCCAAAGTGATCAAATCCTTTGCCGCCGAGTTCAAGCTCCCGACTGTTCGCGCCGGTGTGCTCGACAATGCGGCACTCAGCGCCACCCAAGTCAACGAACTCGCCGAGCTCCCGAGCAAGGATGTCCTGCGCGCCAAACTTCTTGGCCTCCTTCAGACCCCGGCCAGCCAGTTCGTCCGCGTGCTCAACGAGCCCGCCTCGAGCCTCGCCCGCGTCCTCAAAGCCAAAGCCGACGCCCTCGGCTCCGACAGCTAACCCGAAAAAAACACTTTCGCGCGGAGGTTTTCGAATCTCCGTGCGGATACCAACCAAACATAAACCGGTTCCTCGTCGGCCAGGCGGCTGCCCGGCTCAATCGACCCGATGCCTCGGGAAGCGACGACACCAAAACACACACACCATATGGCAGACACACAAGCACTCGTCGATCAGCTCAGCGGACTCACCGTCCTCGAAATCGCTGACCTCGTAAAACAACTCGAAGAAAAATGGGGCGTCAGCGCCGCTGCTCCCGTGGCCGTTGCGGCCGCCGGTCCCGCTGCTGCAGCTCCCGCTGTGGAGGAGAAGACCTCGTTCGATGTCATCCTCACCGATGCGGGCGGCAACAAGATCGCCGTCATTAAAGAGGTCCGCGCCGCTGTGGCCGGTCTCGGACTCGCCGAGGCGAAAGCCCTCGTCGAAGGCGCTCCCAAGCCCATCAAAGAAGGTGTCACCAAGGAAGAAGCCGCCGAGATCAAGAAAAAGATCGAGGCCGCCGGCGCCAAGGTGGACATCAAGTAAGCCGGATTTTTCGCGCAGGGGGATCGGGAAGATTTTCCTTGATCCCTCTGCCGATCTCCTTATTTTCTCACGCTCGCTTCATCCGTTTTTCTCACAACCATCTGCCGTCAAGCATTACAAAACAAACAAGTCTCCGTCATCGCAACAGCCTCCAGAAAAGGCTGTTTATCGATGCCGGATGCTTTTTTTCCAGTGAACGGCTGATGAACCCGGCCGGCTGAACCCGGCCAACCCAACCCGCGGCACCGCACAAAACCCATGTCTGAACGCATCCAATTCGGTAAATTGCAAGAGGCCATCGAGCCACCCAACCTCATCGAGCTCCAGGTCAATTCCTACAACGAGTTTTTTCAAAAGGATGTTCCGGTCGGCAAACGCCGGGATGTCGGCCTGCAGGCTGTCTTCCGGGAGTTTTTCCCCATCCATGGTTTTGAGGACAAATCCTCCCTCGACTTCGTGAGCTACGAGCTCGGCGAGCCGAAAATGTCCGCACTCGAATCCCAGCGCGAGGGCCAGACCTTCAGCGCCCCGCTTTATGTGACCTTCCGTTACAAGGACGAGCGCGCCACCAAGGAGGAGAAGGTTTACATGGGAGAACTCCCGCTCATGACGCCCCAGGGCACTTTTGTGATCAACGGGGCCGAGCGCGTCGTGGTTTCCCAGCTCCACCGCTCGCCGGGCATTTGCTTCGAGACCAGCATCCACACGAATGGAAAAGTCCTTCACGGCTTCCGCATCATTCCCGACCGCGGTTCGTGGATCGAAGTGCAGTTCGACACCAGCGACCTGCTCTATGTCTACCTCGACCGCCGCAAGCGCCGCAGGAAATTTTTGGCGACCACTTTCCTCCGCACCCTCGGCTACCCCTCGGACGAGGATATTGTTAAACTTTTCTACAAAACCGAGGATCTCAAACTCAGCGAGAAACTCGACGAGGAGGAGATCGCCACGAAGGTTCTGATCGCCGATATCCGCGACGGCGAAATCACCGTCGGCCGCGCCTTCGAGCCTCTCACGACCGCGATCGTCCGCGAACTCCTCCGCCTCGGCCACAAGACCGTCAAGGTCGTGGACACCAAAGAGGACGACACCATCATCAAGTCCCTGAAAAAAGATCCCGCCCACGACGAGGACGAAGCTCTCAAGGATATCTACCGCAAGCTCCGCCCCGGCGATCCGCCAACCGCACAAAACTCGCGCAGCATGCTCAAGCGCCTGTTCTTCGACGCCAAGCGCTACGATCTCGGCCGCGTCGGCCGACACAAGATCAATCAAAAACTCAACCTCAAAGTCGCCGAGGACGAGCGCACCCTCACCAAGGAGGATTTTGTCGCTGCCATGAAATACCTCGTCCGCCTCCGCGCGGGCGATGGCGTCACCGATGACATCGACCACCTCGGCAGCCGCCGCGTTCGCACCGTGGGCGAACTTCTTGCCAACCAATGCCGCGTGGGTCTGGCCCGCACCGAACGCCTCGTCCGCGAGCGCATGACTCTGTTCGACGCGGGCACCGACCAGATCACGCCGCAAAAACTCATCAACCCGAAATCGCTCAGCGCCGTCGTTCGCGATTTCTTCGGCCGTTCCCAACTGAGCCAGTTCATGGATCAGACGAACCCGCTTTCCGAACTCACCCACAAGCGCCGTCTCTCCGCCCTCGGGCCAGGCGGCCTCAGCCGCGACCGAGCGGGCTTCGAAGTGCGGGATGTCCACCCCTCGCACTATGGCCGCATCTGCCCGATCGAGACTCCCGAAGGCCCGAACATCGGCCTCATCAGCTCGCTCAGCACCTTCGCCCGGATCAATGATTTCGGCTTCATCGAAACGCCCTACCGCAAGGTGGCCAATGGCCGCGTGACCGACGAGGTGGAATATCTCAGCGGCGACCGCGACGAGAATTACTACATCGCCCAGGCGAACTCCATCGTCGATGGCAAGGGCAATCTCACCGGCGAGAAGGTTTCCAGCCGCTACCGCGGCGATTTCCTGGAAGTCGAACCATCCAAGATTCAATACATGGATGTCTCGCCCAAGCAGCTCGTCTCCGTGGCGGCCGGCTTGATCCCGTTCCTCGAGCATGATGACGCCAACCGCGCGCTCATGGGTTCGAACATGCAACGCCAAGGTGTGCCGCTTCTCACCTCCGATTCGCCGCTCGTCGGCACCGGCCTCGAGGGTCGCGTCGCCCGCGACTCGCGCGCCGTGATTTGCGCGGAGGCAAATGGCAAGGTGGCTTCTGTCACCGCCAACCAAATCATCATCACCAAGGACGGCTCGCTCCCGGAGGGCAAAAAGAAAATCAAACACGATCCTGAAAACGGAGTGTTTGTTTACGAACTGCGCAAATTCATGCGCTCGAACGCCAGCACCTGCATCAACCAGAAGCCGATTGTTCTCAAAGGGCAGTCGATCAAAAAAGGTGATGTCATTGCGGACGGCCCGAACACCGAGAAGGGCGAACTCGCCCTCGGTCGAAATGTGCTTGTCGCATTCATGTCTTGGAACGGCTACAACTTCGAAGACGCGATCCTCATTTCCAAGCGCGTGGTGAAGGATGACATCTACACCTCCATCCACATCGATGAATTCGAGATCGGCGCCCGCGACACCAAGCTCGGCCCCGAGGAAATCACCCGCGACATTCCGAATGTCAGCGAGGAGGCTCTCCAAAACCTCGGTAGCGATGGCGTCATCCGCATCGGCGCGGAGGTCAAGCCCGGCGATATCCTCGTCGGCAAAATCACGCCGAAATCCGAGACCGAACTCGCCCCCGAGGAGCGCCTCCTGCGCGCGATCTTCGGCGAGAAGGCGGCCGATGTGAAGGACACCTCGCTCACTGTTCCTTCCGGCACCTACGGCATCGTCATGGATGTGAAGGTTTCCTCCAAAAAAGAGGTCGCCCGCACCAAAATGACTCCCGCCGAGTCGAAGCGTCAGCAGAAGATGATCGGCGAGGATCACAAGAAGCGGAAGGATGACCTGCATGAGCAGCTCACGGCCGCGCTCTCGAACATCCTGCTGAATGAAAAAATCCCGCTCGATGTGGTCAACGCCCAAACCGGCGAGATCATCATCCCGGCGAACCGCAAGATCACGAAGCAACTCCTGCGCAAGCTCGCGGGCGTTTACAACCATGTCGAAATCGACCCGAGCCCGATCCGCAACAAGATCCACGAGATCATCGGGCAGTTCGAACACAAGTTTGTGGACCTCGACAACGAGCGCGACCAAAACCTCGGCCGCATCGAAAGCGGGGATGACATCGACCCCGGCATCATCAAACAGGTCAAAGTTTACATCGCCAGCAAGCGCAAGCTCAGCGTGGGGGACAAAATGGCCGGCCGCCACGGAAACAAGGGCGTCGTTGCCAAGATCGTTCCCGAGGAGGACATGCCCTACCTCGCGGACGGCACTCCCGTGGATATCGTGCTCAACCCGCTCGGCGTCCCAAGCCGAATGAATGTCGGCCAGGTTCTTGAAACCCACCTCGGAGTCGCCGCGAAGGCGCTCGGCTTCAAGGTCGCCACACCGGTCTTCGATGGCATCCCGGAATCCAAAATTCGCGAATTCCTCAAGGAGGCGAAGAAAGTGGATGGCTTCACTTGGATCAAGGAAAACGGAAAGGCCACGCTCTATGACGGCCTCACCGGCGATGCCTTCGATCAAGATGTCGTCGTGGGTTACATTTACATGCTCAAGCTCGGCCACTTGGTCGCGGACAAAATCCATGCCCGCGCCGTCGGCCCCTACAGCCTCGTCACCCAGCAACCGCTCGGCGGCAAGGCCCAATACGGCGGCCAGCGTTTCGGAGAAATGGAAGTCTGGGCGCTCCAAGCCTACGGAGCCGCCTACACGCTCCAGGAACTCCTCACAGTCAAGTCGGACGATGTCGCCGGCCGCACCCGTATTTACGAAAGCATCGTGAAGGGTGACAACGCGCTCGAAGCCGGAACGCCGGAGTCCTTCAATGTGCTCATCAAGGAAATGCAGGGCCTCGGCCTCGATGTCCGCGTCGGAGGCAAACAGCCGTCGCTCACCGAAGCCGCTCTCGCCTGATCCCAACCACCCAAAACTGACGAACCATTCCATACATGAAAGAAATTAATTTCCGCGAAGCCCTTGGGGAAACCAAGGAGGTCGGTTTCGACGAGGTTGCCATCACCGTGGCGTCCCCCGACGCCATGCGCAGTTGGAGCAAAGGCGAGGTCAAGAATCCCGAGACCATCAACTACCGCACTTTCAAACCTGAAAAAGGCGGTCTTTTCTGCGAACGCATTTTCGGTCCCACGCGCGACTGGGAGTGCTCCTGCGGAAAATACAAGCGCATCAAGCACAAGGGCGTCATCTGCGACCGTTGCGGCGTGGAAGTCACCCTCTCCCGCGTCCGTCGCGAGCGCATGGGCCACATCGACCTCGCCGTGCCGGTCTCGCACATTTGGTTCTACAAATGCATGCCCTCGCGTCTCGGCCTCATGCTCGACATGACGAGCCGCCAGCTCGAGCGCGTCATTTATTACGAGGATTACATTGTCATCGATCCCGGCAACACGCCGCTCGAGAAAAGCCAACTGCTCACCGAGGCGGAATTCCGCGATGCCGAGGAGCAATATGGCGAAAGCTTCACCGCCGGTATGGGCGCCGAGGCGATCCAAAAAATCCTGGCGAATATCGACCTCGCCGATCTCCAGAAGGAAATCGAGGAGGCCATGGGCAACACGCGTTCCAAGCAGCTCCGCAAAAAACTCGCCAAGCGCCTCAAGCTTGTTCAGGGCTTTGCCGACTCAAAGAGCCGCCCGGAGTGGATGATTCTCAATGTCCTTCCCGTCATCCCGCCGGATCTCCGCCCGCTCGTTCCGCTTGAGGGCGGCCGTTTCGCGACATCCGATCTAAACGATCTCTACCGCCGCGTCATCAACCGCAACAATCGTCTCCGCACGCTGCTCCAGCTCAAGACCCCCGAGGTCATCATCCGCAATGAAAAGCGCATGCTCCAGGAGTCGGTGGATGCACTCTTCGACAATGGTCGCCACGGCCGTGCCGTCACCGGTGCCGCCAACCGTCCGTTGAAATCGCTCAGCGACATGCTCAAGGGCAAGGGCGGCCGTTTCCGCCAAAACCTCCTCGGCAAGCGCGTGGACTACTCGGGCCGTTCGGTCATCGTCATCGGCCCGGAACTCAAGCTCAACCAGTGCGGTCTTCCCAAGAAGATGGCGCTTGTTTTGTTCGAGCCTTTCATCATCCGCCGCCTCAAGGAGCTTGGCTATGTCCACACCGTTCGCAGCGCGAAGAAGCTCATCGAGCGCCAGACGCCCGAGGTTTGGGACATCCTCGAAGAGGTCACCAAGGGCCATCCGGTGATGCTGAATCGCGCTCCGACCCTCCACCGCCTTTCCATCCAGGCGTTCGAACCGATCCTCATCGAAGGAGAGGCCATTCGCGTCCACCCGCTCGTTTGCACCGCCTACAACGCGGACTTCGACGGCGACCAGATGGC
>CAYOGR010000032.1:18486-19852 GCA_964403605.1 uncultured Chthoniobacter sp. | reverse complement strand
GCGGCGGGAGGAAAGGAGAAATCCAGAAGCGCCCGATGGCAGCTTTGTGTTTGAGCAATCCCTCCGGGCCGTGGATTCTTCCGGCAGAACCATGTTTTATCCAACCTCTGAATTTCCGAGCCTGTCCCCGCTCGTGGAAAACCATGAAATCATCGCCCGCGAAATGCTCGCGCTTCCGCCTGGGGCATTCGTCAATTGGCCCGAGGCCATCTATCGGGGGAGCTGGCGCGTTTTTCCGTTTTACCGGTTCGGTGAAAAGGTGGACGCCTGTTGCAGGCTGTGCCCGCAGACGACAGCGCTGATCGAGCAGGTCGAGGGAATGGTGACAGCGGGGTTTTCCAAATTGGCTCCGGGGGTCGAAATCCACCCGCATCGCGGCTACACGGGGAATGTGTTGCGCTTCCATTTGGGATTGATCGGCGGAGACCAGTGCGGGCTCAAGGTTGGCGACGAAACACGAACCTGGCATCCCGGATCGAATTTTGTTTTCGATGACACGGTCCAGCACTCGGCGTGGAACCGCGGTGGGGCGGATCGCGTGATTTTGCTGATGGACATCCTGCGGCCCGGAGCGGATCGGGTGGAATGTCCGCCGCACCTCAGGCACCTCGCGTTCAACTGATGCCATTTTCCCAAGAGATCGATAGTTTCCACGCTGGGCTGGGCCACCGGTTTCTCACGGCCGGGGATTGCGCGGCGGTTTATGAAAAAATCCTGTCGCTGCGGGATCGCTGGGTCGAGTGGGAGGTGAGCAAGGCGCTCAACATCCGTTTCCACACCTTGGGCGCCGCAACCTACTTGATGCCGGTGCGGGAGGTTTATCACGCGGAGAGGCAAAAATCCGCCGAGGCCCTGTGCGCGGAGTTCGGCGGGTTGTATGAATCCCTCTTCGCGCGGATCGAGGAACTCACCGGCGTGGCGTGCGTGAACGCCGCGGAGTTGAGCCCGCCGGGATTTCATATTTATCAAGGCAATGAGGCGGCTCCGACTGGGCTGGCTGCCGGAGGGAACATCCATTTGGACCTGCCGCACCGGCTTCACTACAAGGCTTCGGAAGTGCGTCACACGCTTTCGGTGACCGTGCCGATCGTGCTGCCGTCGGCCGGGGCGGGTTGCTATTACTGGCGGGAGTTGCCGCCGGGGTTTCAGCACGGGCAGGCGGTTCCCCGCGATCCGGCGATGCTCCGCTGGTTCGATGAAAACAAGGCGTTCCTGGCCTACGAGACGGGAACCATGGTGCTCCATGACGGCATGACCTACCACCAACTCGCGAATCCCGTGAAAACGACGCGCGCGGATTGGCGAATCACCCTGCAAGGGCATGCCGTCCTGTTGGAGGACGGGAAATACCATTTCTTTTTTTAGC
>CAYOGR010000032.1:0-18386 GCA_964403605.1 uncultured Chthoniobacter sp. | reverse complement strand
CGGCGGAGTAGATGTGGAATCCGTTGGCGGAGGAGCGTTCCAGCACGCCAATGAGCGACTCCACGGGAACACCGGTGAGGATTTGCTGGATTGCCAGAAGAAAGGTTTCGCAAATGCCGAACCCCAGCCCGACCCCGAGTCCAATCGGCAAACACAGGGACGGCTCGCTCCGGAACCCGGTGCCAAGCGTTCCAATCCGTATCGCCGCGTATTTGCCGAGGGTTTGGCATAGCGCGGCACCCGCTCCGAGGATCAAGGCGGGGATCGGTTGGGTGATGGAATCGGGCCCGAGGAGTCGAACGAGCGAACCGTTCAGGACGGATTGCAGGGAAAACGCAAGAAGCGTGGCTGCCGCTCCGTAACCAGTCCACTTCAAGACTGCCAGGAGCCGTATCCCGGCCATGTTGGGAAAAACCAAGACGAATCCCGCGACCACCGATAGGGCCAGCGAGGCAAGCCACAGGGGAGAAGCCTGCAGATAGGCCGCGCGGGGAGCCGCAATCGCGACGATCGCGGCCCCCATGGCGACAGCCGCGAGAAGGGAAATCCAGAGAGGGATCGGCCTTTTTTTTTTCAAGAGACGAGGAGCGAGGCGAGGCGGGGCGATCCTTCGCGCAGGGAATTCCATGCCGCAGTGGGAGACGCCACCACGGCGGGATCGAATTTTTCGACATACCCGTTCGGCGACTCGTCCAGCGCCGGCAGCGGCGGGGCGCTTCCGAGACAGGCCAGCGCCAGAATCCGCCCGTGAACATGGAGAACCAACTTGCGTGCGATGAGGTCCTCGACGATGCGGCGGGCCTCCTGGAGGGTGGCTTTCGGAGCATCCCCGCCGGTGAATTTCCCGACCAGTGTTTCGGGTTGGATCGACGAATCGCAGGCCAGATAAATTTCCCTTGCGAGCCCGGTCAGCTCTGTTCTGCGGGCCGGCGCGCAGGGCCGGGTATCGAGGAAGCGGAGGGTCGAGCCGTCATCATCGTAGCAAAACACGGGGCGAAGCGGCTTGTTGAAGGCGACGATCCATTCCTTCACCCGGGTGGCCATGGCAACCACCGCCTCATGGGGTTCCGGGGCATCGACAGCCGAGGCGTCGTAGAAAAAATAGGCGATACCCGCGAGATCCTCCTCGGAGAAGGGATAGACCGCCGCGTAGGCGGGGAATGGCTTCAAATCGAGGCCGTAGCGAACAGCCTGCTCGAAATAAACGCTGAAGCGGTCGTAGCGGATGTGCACGACGCCGTTCGGCGGTTGCAGGTGGAACACCAGCGGCAGCCACTCCGCAACCTCGCGGTGCCACTCCGGATCCTCCTTGGGAAACCCGACGAGCAACAACCAAACGACCGAGATGCCGTAGTCGCGCGCGAATTTCAGCAACTGGATATTGATCGTCGCCGAGTTGCCCTTGGCCATGAGGCGCAGGAGGTCGTCGTGCAGGGACTCGATGCCGGGCTGGAGTTTGGTGACGCCCGCATCGGCCATGAGGCGAACCTGCTCGCGCCGGAGGTTGGCCTTGGTTTCGTAGAACAACTCGTAGGGCTTGCCGTCCTCGACCAGCGCGGGAAGGAGTTCCTTCACATGGCGGAGGTCGATGATGTTGTCCACCACCGCCATTTTGCGGGTCGGATATTTTGCGGCCAGGGCGCGCCATTCCTCCGAAACGACGGAGGCGTCCTTCGAACGATAGTTCATGCCCGAACCATTCAGGCCACAGAAGGTGCAGTGGCTCTTTTGTCCCCACCAGCAACCCCGGGAACTTTCCACCGCCAGCGCGGGTGAGATGAAGTCGCGGAGGGGCGATTTTTCCAAGGTTTCAAAATACTCGTCGAAATCCGGAGCCGGACTCTTGTTCATCGTTGCGACAACGGCACGCGGAAGTTTGCACGAGGGAAAGGCCCGCCCTCTTCCGAGGCGCACATGGGAGCGCGACATGACCCCCTCGGGCAGGCGCTCGGGGAGTAGATCCGATCCGTTTTCAAGAACCTCCCGGCAGAGCGGCGTGATCAGGAGGTCTGCTTCGCCAGAAACGACAAAATCCACCCACGGGCAGTTCTTGAGAGTCGTCCATCCCATCTCGGTCTCGCAATTCGCCCCGCCCATCATGGTTGTCACCGAGGGATCGAGTTCCTTGATGCGGCGGAGCAATGCCAGCGAGGCGCAGTGCTGCTCGAATGTCGAGGTCGCCCCCACGATCCTTGGGCGGTGGGACAGAACGCGGCGCGCGGTTTCATCGACAAAACGCGGTGCGAACGCCCTCAACTGCCGGAAGAGCGGGGCGTAGTTCCTGTCATCGAGTGCCACGGCAGGGAGGTTCGCCGGCTGAATTCCCCGGGCGCGCCCGAGGACCTCCTCGAGGTTGTCGCGTCCATCGCGGAAGGCCGCGTCCGAAAAAATCCACTCGCCGAGCAGGCTGTCCGTGCGCAGTTGCATCAAGAAGCTGTTGATCTCGAGGCCGACGGCTTCGGCAAAGCGCAGGTTGGCGTAATCGACCCGGCAGGAAAGCCCTTCGCGCAGCAGGCTGGCTTTGAGGATGCCGAGGGCGATGGAGGGCCGCATCACTTGGGCGTGGGGCATGGTGACGAGCACGATGTCGGAATCCTGTCTCATGTCGCGAGGGCTTTCATTTCAAGGTTGCTCTCCAAGAGGCGCTCCATTCTCGATGCGAAGTCCTCGACGGCGCGTGTGTCGAGCTTAGGAAGACGCTCCGCACTTCCGCCAGGAAACTCTTCGGGCGGACAGATCGTCGGGTTGGGCCCAGGCACGGCGAGGTTGAGATACTGGTCCTGAAAAAACAGCACGAGCTTCAAGTCCACGAGGGATTGCAGCGCGCGGTCGAGGTCTTCAGGCGTTGCGTCGGCATAGGGTGAATTTCGCAAGCGGGCGGGCAGGCCGGCACGCGTCACCGCCGGTTCGCAGGCCAGAAAAACGGCGGCCTCGAGTCCCTCGAGTTCGACCCGGCGGGCGGTGGCGCAGGGGCGCGTGTCGAAGATCGAGACCTTGTCGCCCTGGTGGTCCATGCAAAGAAGGGGCGGGATTTCCCGTTTGTGGAGCTTCGACCAGCGGACGACCTCGGCGGCGAGCGAGGCCACTCCTTTTCCCGCAGGAGCGGGATTTTCCTCCGCCGTGTTGGTGAAAAAGTAGGCCATGTCGCCCAGTGCCTCGGGCGAGATGGGATAAATGCCGGAGTAGGCCGGGGCCGGCTCGAGGCGGATGCCGAAGCGGTCGGGATCGGAGTGGTAAACGCTGAAGCGGTCGAACAACACGCGCCCGATGCAACGCGGCGGCTGGAGGTGGACGACAAGAGGAAGCCAAGCGGCCACCTCCGCGTGCCAGGAGTCCTCCTCGCCGGGAAACCCGAACAACAGGAGCCATGTGGTGTGCATCCCGAACTCCCGCGTGTATTTCAGCAGCTGGAGATTCATCATGCCCTTGTTGCCCTTGGCCATGAGGCGCAGGAGGTCATCGTGGAAGCCCTCGATGCCGGGCTGAATCCAAATGATGCCCGCTTTGTGCAGGGCCTCGACCTGCGCGCGCTTCAGGTTCGATTTGGTCTCGTAAAACAGTTTGTAGGGGGCCTGGAGGTCCGACAGCGAGGGAAGGACGGAGTTGAAATACCCCATGTCGATAATGTTATCGACGACCATGAATCTCGGAACCTTGTAGCGGGAGGCGAGTTCGTTGAATTCCTGCAGCGCGCGCTCGGGGCTTTTGCTCCGGAACGACATGCCGCTGCCGTTGAGGCCGCAAAAAGTGCAGTGGCTTTTTTGGCCCCACCAACACCCCCGGGAGGTCTCCACAAGCAGGCCGGGCGTGATTCTGTCGGCCAGCGTGGAACGGCCGAGGGCCTCGAAATAATCGGCATAGTCCGGCACCGGCGAGGAGTCCATATTGGGCACCGTGGCCCGGGGCGGAGGAAGGCGTCCGGCGTCGTAAACGGCCTTCGCGGCATGGACGCGTCCCATGGCGCCATTGGGAAAATCGGCGGACTCCAACCGGCCACCGGTTTCCAGAATCCTGCGGCAGAGTTTTGGAAAAAGTTCATCGGCCTCTCCGGACACCACGCAATCCACCCAGTCGAATTCCTTGAGTGTGGTCCAGCCCATTTCCGCCTCGCAATTCGCGCCGCCAAGCATCGTGAAAATGGTGGGGTCCAGCTCCTTGACCCGGCGGAGCAGGCCCAGCGAGGCGCAATGCTGCTCGAAGGTCGAACTGCATCCCACAATCCGGGGCCGCGTCGCGACGATCTCCCGCGCGATCCGGTCGACAAACACGGCGGCAAAACGCCGGAGATTCTCCAGCGCCTCAGCCAGCCGGGGATGGCGGAAAGCATCCGGCGCGATATGCGTGGTTTGTTTGACTCCGGATTCAATCAAGTCGGCCGCCTTGGCGGCGGCGCGCCCGGGGAATGCCGCCGAGGAAAAAATCCATTCGCCAAGCAATCGCTCCAGGTAGGGCAGGTCCGGCATGTCCCAGCCGACCATTTCTGTGAACCGGATGTTGGCATATTCCACCCGGCATCCAATGCCGGTTCCGCGCAGGCTGGATTTGAGAATTCCCAACGCGAGCGAGGGACGCGAGACATCCGCATAGGGCATGAGAACAAGACAGACCTCTTCGGCGCGGGCTTCGCGAACTCCGGCTCCTCCCGACTCTCCGCTGAAGAACGGGAAAGGCGGTTTCATACAGCGACCGTCGCGGGAACAGGCTCCTCGTCGATGTCGCCGTTGTTGAACAGGCGGTTCAGCAGAATAAAAGTCTCCTCGGGCGGGCGGCCGTGGCGGTCTTCGAACTCGAGGGCGATTTCCCCGGCGGTGGATTTTCCGGCGGCAATCGTCTCCCCGAGTTCCCGGAGAAACGGCGAGGGCGGATTTTGCGGGCGGCCGTAGGTTTTGACCGAACCATATGAGTGAAGGATGAATCCCTGCGGCGTGCTTTCGTGGCGAATGTCCGGGCGGAAGCGCAAGATGTCATCGTGGCGCAGGTGGCCACGGCAATTGTCCTCGAGCATGTCGTCGAGCAATTGGGAAAATTCCGCCGGCGATGAGAACGAGCGTTCGTCCAAGATCCAGTAGCCATTTGGCCAGCGCACGCTGGCAGGGCACGGCGTGATCAACCGGATCGTGCGGGTGACCATGTTCACAAGAAATCCCGAAACGCAGGCGATCGTGCCGGGTGTTTCCGTCCAGCCTGCGGCGTCCTCGAGTTGGGCCGCCTTGGTTTTGAGTCTTTGGTTGCCCCTGGCGCGCCCGGCGCTGCTTTGCATGAGCGTGGCCTCGTTGTTTTGGCAGACCAACTCGCAGTAGAGGAGTTCCTCGGGAGTGAACGCCTCCATGATGGTGTTGAAGGCCGACAGGCTCAGGATCGAGAAGCGGTTTATGGTGCATCCCATTTCCATGGAGAGCCGGAGGAGCCGGCGGACGCGCTCGACATGGCGGTGGGCGATGGATGTGGTCGTTTGCGGAAACCGTCCGCAGATGCGGGCGAAGTCCTCGGCGAAGAGTTCGTAGTCCGGGTTGTCGAGTGGATCGGACGCCCAGTAGAGAAATCCCGTCCCGGCGGCGGGGCCGAGCCTGTCGCGCAAGGATTGGAGAATCTCCCGCCATTCGGCGGCATTTTCGGGCGTGTAGCAGTAATCGCCGCCTTTTTTCTTTGCGGAAACGCCGCAGAACCAGCACCCGACAGAGCACCCGTCGCTGAGTTCGATGGCGAACGGGGCATGGACGATGCCGTCATGCGACCGCGCACCCAAGTGCCCCATGGTGCGGCGGATTTGGCGTTCCCTCCAGACCCGGTGCCTGGCATCGGACGGGGCGCATTCCACGCAGCGCAACTTCTCGCGGTGGAGAAGTTTTTCCCGGGTAAAAAACCTGTAGCGCTTGATGGCAGGCGGCTCGGCGGCGGGATCGGGGTCGATCCCCTCCCAGTAGGGACGAAGCATTTCCGGATCCGCCAAGAGCCCGTGGCTCGAGGCGACTCCGGCGGGGTCCAATGGCAAAGCCTTGCGGAAGGAGACATCCGCCCGCCAGCGCTCGATGAAGCGCTTGAGGTGGGCGACCTCCGAGGCATAACCGGGAGAGCGCGGGGAAAGCGGATCGATCAACGACTCGAGTTCCCCTTTCGAGGACTCAAGGACCGCTGCCAAATCCGCTTCCGTCTGCTCCCAGTTCGGCTTCGAATTGTAATCAGCCTGCAGGGGGGCGGGATGCGCCAACCTTCGGCCGAGATCGGCCATTAGCTGATGAAGCAGGGAACAACCACGGCCTCAACCTCGGCGGCGACAGTGGTTGTGGTGGCGGCTGTTTGGACTTCCACAGCTTCCGCCTCGACCTCGGCGGCCACGGTGGATGTGGTGACGCCGGTTTGGGTCTGGTAGGTGGATGTGGCGGATTTGCCTCCGGCAACCTGCTCGAGTTGCTCGTCGCTGAGCGCTCCGGCAGCAATCGCTGAGGGTGCGGCGGGAATCACGATGTGGGCGACATGCGCGGTGTCGCGGACGACGCGGAGTTCCATCGTTTCAGGAAGGTTGGAGATGCGCTTGAGGGCCTGGTCGAGTTTCGATTGAAAGCGGGCCTGATCGGCGATCGAAGGCAGGACGGCGTGGATGATCGACGGGGTGTTTTCCAAAACGACCACATCCATGTCGGCGGGGATTTCCATGCCGCCGGCGGCGAGGGTCTTTTTGGGAGCGCCTTTGAGCATGCGGCGGAAGTTGTCGTCTTTCCAGGAGCGCGCGATGGCTTCGGCCAAAACGGCGCGGTTTTTTTCTGACATTTTCATGTTGTTGGACTTTCTGCGTGTTGTGTTTTGTTGTTGGTTGCGTGGGTGACGGCAGGCTCCTCGTTGAGGAGTCCGGCGTCGAAAAGTTGGCAAAGAAAGATCATGGCCTCTTCTGAAGGCATGCCGTGGGTGTCCTCGGCATCCAGAATGATCGCGCGGGCGGTGGACTTTCCGGCGGCGAGGGAGCGGGCGATCGCGAGCTTGGCATCATCCGCTTCGAAGGTGTGGACAAGCCCCCAGGAGTGAAGCTCGAAGCCGTCCTCTTTTTCCAAAAAGCGGAGATCGCGGCGGAA
Organism: uncultured Chthoniobacter sp.; assembly: GCA_964403605.1. Classification (GTDB taxonomy): domain Bacteria; phylum Verrucomicrobiota; class Verrucomicrobiia; order Chthoniobacterales; family Terrimicrobiaceae; genus UBA967. The sequence continues at coordinate 11,319 of CAYOGR010000032.1, read as the reverse complement.
AGCCATGGTGTCGTCGAGCCGGGGCATGGAGTGCATGTGGCGTTCGATCATGCCTTGGAGGATGCCGCGAAGATCGTCGGCATCGCGGAATTCGGCCTCTTCCAGAATCCAGTAGCCGTTGGGCCAGCGGTCGTCGCAGGGGGCGGGAGTCACAAGGCGCACGGAGCGGTTCACCATGTTCAGGAGAAACCCGGAGACGCAGGCGATGGTGCCGGGGGCCTCTTTCCACGAAGAGGGCAGGTTTTCAACCCGGGCGGCTTTTTTTTCCAGACGGCTGGAATTGCGGGCGCGGCCGGAGTTGCTCTGCATGGAGGTGGCCTCCATGTTTTGGGTGATCAATTCCGTCCACAGAAGCTCCTCGGGCGTGAAGGCCTCGTGGATTTTTTTCAGGATCGGGAGGCTCAGGATCGAGAAGCGATTGATCTCGCATCCCAGGGACTTCGAGTGCCCGAGAAGCGCGCGGACGCGCTCGATGTGCTTGTGGGCCTGCGCGGTGGTGGTTTGAGGAAACCGGCCGGTGATTCGCGCGAACTCGGTGCAGAATTTTTCGTAGTCGGGATTGTCCAAGGGATCTGTGGCCCAGTAGCAAAATCCCTGCCGCGCCCCGGGGCCGATCGTGTCCTTGAGAGCGGTGACGACGCCGGTCCAGAGGGCGGCATTTTCGTCGTTCCACTCGAAATCGCGTTTGCGTTTTTCGGCCGAGACGCCGCAGAACCAGCAACCGACCGAACACCCGTCGCTCAACTCGATGGCCAGCGGAGCGTGGACGATGTTGATCGCGTGGGAATGGCCGAGTTGGCCCTTGGAGCGTTGGATTTGCCGATCCCGCCAAGCGCGGTGGCGTGCGAGGGCCGGGGTGCCGAGTTGGATGCGGCTGCGCTCGCGGTAGAGGGTTTTTTCGATGCACCAAAGCCTGTATTGCTGGACGATGAGCGGGGCTTTCCAGCCCTTTGTGCGCAGGCGTTCGAGGCAGTAGGGCTCGTCGTAAAGGAACCGGATTTCCTCGGCAACCAGGTCCAGGCCGAGTGAATCGATGGTCGCCTGGGCATCGGCGGCGGCGCGCGCGCGGATGTCGGGGTCGGCGGTCCAAAGCTCCAGGAACCGCTTCACATGGGAAAGACGCCGGACCAGTGCGGGGCTGGGATTTTTGGCTTTGAGAACGGGCTCGAAACACTCGGGCTTTTTGTCAAAAGCCTCGTGAATCCGCTGTTGAAGCTGCTGAAAGACCGGAGGCAGGGCGGCATCTTCGGAGGGAATGACAGAGGTGTTTGACGAGGAGTCCACGGAATTTTGGTTTCAATAAAGAAAAGCCAACCGCGCGGTCAACCGATAGTTTCGTCACAATGGAAGCTTTGGACTTTTCCCATGCGAGGTGGCGGCACATTCTTCGAGTCGAATGATGGACAAAGCGCCCGATCCACAGTCCGGTTTGCAATCCGGTTTCCAGATTCGCGAGGTGTCATCGTTCGATGCGCCGCTGTTCGCGGGCTTCACCTTTCCGATGTATCGGGACCGGCTCCTGCTGGGATCGTGGAGGCAAAAGATTCTCGCGCTCGGAGCCTGGCAGGGTTCGCGTCCGGCGGGCCTGGCCTTGTTCGAAAAAACCACCCCCGCCACGGCGGTGCTTCGCTCGGTGTGGGTGGAACCGGACTGCCGCCGCCGGGGTTTGGGGCTTGAGCTTCTCCAAAAAGGCGCAGCCGTCTTGGAGAAGCAGGGTGTCAGGAAGGTGGAAGCCGTCCACCGCAGCACTCTGGAGGATCGGGTGGCTTTTGAATCCCTGCTGGAACGCGCCGGATGGGCCCGCCCGCAACTGCGAATGATGGTTCTCGAATCCACCTTCGAGGGGATGTTGAGGTCGCCCGTGATGGCGAACCCGCCCCCGTTGGATCCCCTGTTCACCATTGTGCCTTGGCATGAGGTCGACCCTCTGGAGATCGAAAGGTTGGCGGCGGGGCGGCATTTTCATGTCGAGGTTTGGCCGCTCAACTATGGGCCGGATTTCCACCGCGAGACCAGCGTTGGCGTGATGCGGGACGGGGAACTGGTCGGGTGGGTGGTGAACCACCCGAAGGCCCCCGGGGTTCTGCGGTTCACGACTTCTTGGCTCCGCGACGACCTGCAAGGGCGCGGGGCTTTTGCTGCTGTGATTGCGGAATCTTATCACAGGGTGGCCGGGACAGAATACGACCACGGCATCTGGACCGTGCCGGCGATTTTCCCGCGCATGGTCGCCTTCGCCAGGCGGCGGTTGGCGCCTTATTGCTACCGCGTTTCCGAAACCTTGGGTTCGGAGTTGATCATCGGCGGGCCGAATTGATCAATCGGAGGCAATGGCCCAGGCGGCGATATTTTTGAATTTGGGAAGCTCCGGGACAAATCCCTCGCGCCACTCGATCCGGCTCCATCCGGCCTGCTGGAGCAATCGCGGGTAGGGGTGGTTCCAGCTCAGCATCCCTCGGGGCGTGGATTCCTGGGATGTCTCGGGGTGGAAATGCCTGTCGAGGGGTTGGGAAAGCGCGATTCGGCGGGCATGCCTTCGGGTGTCCACGAGAAAACGCAGCAAGGAATCCGGGTCCATGTAGTGAAATCCCCCGCTGGCATAGAGCAGGTCAGTTTGAAGATCCGCCCCCTCCGGAATCGGCTTGTCCATGTGCAGTTCGATGAAGTCGAGATTGGGCACGCCCGCCCAGTGCTCTTTCAAGAAGGCGATGACCGCCGGATCGCAATCCGAGCCGGTGAATTGAAGCCCTGGAAATTGTTGAGCGAACCAGGCGATCTCACGACCCGAGCAGCAACCGACCTGGTGAGCCGAGCGGATTCCGCCATCCGCAAACCATTCCCCGAGGCGTTGGAACATCGGCAAATTGGCTGTTTGCGGTTCGGGGAAGCCTTTTTTCAAATAGCGTTTCGCCCACGCAACGCCGGAATCCCGCCCCATGCAGATGTGTTTGATTTCTTCGCGGAGCTGCGTGGTTGCTGTCGGCGAGTAGTAGGCCGCATCCAAGGATTTCACGAGGGCGTTGAAAATCGCGCGTCGACGGCCGGAAAGTTCCGTTCCGCCGGAGATCCAATGCCCGAGCAAGCGGGGCCTTTTCAAGAAGAGCCGTTGCAGGAGGGAGCCGGAAGGCGATTGCTCAGCCGGCATCGCTTCCGGACTGCGTTTTGACGGCGATGAAACCCGCCCAGTTATACCACCGGAAAAAGACATCGACGATGCCGAAGCCGTTTCTCTTGAGCAGGGTGGTGTTCTCCTCCACGCGGTAGGGAACGAGGACATTTTCGAGGCTCTCCCGCTTGGCGGCGATCTCGGAGGCGGAGTAGCCCTCGCGCTTTTTGAAGTCGTAGTGGAGGTCGATATACAGGCGGTTGAGCAGTGATTCGGCGCAGAGGATTTTTTCCAAAAGAACAAGGCAGCCCCCGGGCAGAAGCTTCGTGTGGATGTCGCGAATCACCGCATCCCGGCTGAGCGGGCGGACGAATTGCAATGTCCAGTTCATCAACACGACGCTGGCGGAAATGTCGGGCAGGCCGTCGTTCACATCGGCCTGGACGAGTTCGCAGGACTTCCTGTCGGCGAGACGAACGGCCGCTTTTTCGAGCATGGGCTTGGAGTTGTCGATCCCCACCAGCCGGATTCCCCGGCCTTGCAACACCTCGTCGAGCAGTTCGAGCGTCGTTCCCGTGGAGCACCCCAGGTCGACCACCGTGCTTCCATCCTGGGCAAAGCGCCCGGTCAACTCCGCCACCATGCGCTGGAGTTCGCTGTATAGCGGAACGCTCCGGGAGACCATGTCATCGAAGTGGTCGGCCACCGTCTTGTCGAAAATAAAGTCCTTCATGGGCAGTCGCAGACAGCCGCGAAGAGGGGCGCTGCGGCTTGCAATCGTAGGTCGCTTTGATAGCCAAGAGCAATCGAAATGCCTGCCGAACCACCAGTTGTCTCGCCACCTGTGGACAGCCCTCCCGCAGGAGGCAGCAAAATTTTCCGACAATCGTCCATGGATCGCCGGGATGCCGCCGGGCGCGTCGATCAACCGGTGCGGATCGTTCCTACGATCGGTTGGGTTTCCCTCTCCGCCATCGGGGCGCTGATTTTCGCGGCTTTGGTGTGGGGCATTGTCGGTCGCATCCCGCAAACGGTGGAGGGCAACGGCATTTTGCTTCGCGGCGGAGTCATGGAGGGAGTGGTGTCGCCCGGGGAGGGGCAGTTGTTGGAACTCCTTGTCTCCCTCGGCGACACGGTGGCCGAAGGGCAGAAAGTGGCGTCCGTCTTCCAGCCCACGCTGGAATCCGAGATCGAAAACCAGCGTCAAACGGTCAAGGACTACAAGGCGCAGTTCGATGCCGTTGTTTCCACATCCGAAAAGCAACGGCAGTCCCAAATCGCCTTCAACGAGCGCCAGCGCACCAGCGTGCAAACTTCCATCCAGGACTACGGCGAGCAGGAAAAAGCGCTCGAAAAAGTCGTCAACGCGCAATCCAAACTTCTGGCCCAGGGGCTGATTCCCATGACGACCTTGTTGCAGTCCCAGACCCAGCTCGACTCGACCAGGCTGAACATCCTCCAAGCCGAATCCCAGCTGCAGCAAATCGAAACCAACATCATCCAGGCCGATGCCGATGCCCGCCGCTCCATCGATTCGGCCCGCATTTCCCTGCAGCAGGCGGAATCCCAGTTGCTCAATCTCGAGGCGCGGATGAAGCGCAACGCATCGGTTCTAAGCCCCCGCGCGGGCAGGGTGGTGAGTGTGGATGCGGCCATCGGCCAGAGTTTGAACCCCGGCACCCAGGTCGTGGCATTGGAGCGTTCGGCGGAGCCCATGAAAGCGTTGCTGTTTTTTCCCTCGGGCAAGGGCAAGGAGATTCTCCCCGGCATGCCGCTGCAACTCTCTCCGGAAACGGTCCGGGTGGACCGCTACGGTTATGTGCTCGGGCGGGTGGAGGATGTTGGCGAGGTTCCCGCCACGGAGGGGTCGATGATGGCGGTCGTCGCGAACAAGTCGCTGGTGGCTGCGGTTTCGGGCGGCGGCACGGTGTTGAGGGTCGCCGGCGGCCTGGAACTCGATGCCTCCACGCCGAGTGGCTTCCAGTGGTCCTCCTCGCAGGGGCCTCCTTTTGGCATTTCCTCCGGCACTCTTTGCAAGGCGCGGGCGGTGACACGCGAGGTCCGCCCCATCGAGCTTGTCATCCCCCTCTTGAAAAAATTCTTTGGCGTGGCCGATTGACGCGCGATGCCTTGGGATAAAACACACCCCGACCATGGCGTCGCCCCGCGTTTTCAAGGGAAAATAAAACCCCGGGTCAAGACGCCCACGCTCATTCAAATCGAGGCGGTCGAGTGCGGCGCGGTCTGCCTGGCGATCATCCTCCGGCACTATGGCAAATATCTCCCGATCGAGGAGGTTCGCACCGCCTGCGACATCTCCCGCTCGGGCAGCAGCGCCTTGAAAATCCTCAAAGCCGCCCGCGGTTATGGACTCAAGGCCCAGGGATGGAAAAAGGAAACCGACGACCTCGGGGATCTGAGGCTGCCCTTTGTCGTGTTCTGGAATTTTTCCCATTTCATCGTGGTCGAAGGATTCCGGGCCGACTCGGTTTTCATCAACGATCCCGCCACCGGCCCGAGGCGCATTTCGATCGAGGAGTTCGATCATTCCTTCACCGGAGTGGCGCTGGAATTCGAGCCGTCCCCCGAGTTCGAGCCCGGCGGTCGCCCCTCGGGCTTGTTGCGATCGCTGGCGGACCGACTCCCAGCCCATGCCTCCGGACCGCTCGCCTATCTGGTGCTTTCGGGGTTGCTTCTGGCCACGCTCGGGCTGATCACGCCGACCTTCCAGCGCGTGTTCATGGACGACTACCTGATCGACGGCCAGAAATCCTGGGTGCGGGCGATGCTCTGGATGGTTCTGGCCGCGGCGGTGTTGACCGGGGTTTTGAAGTGGTTCGAGGGGTATGTGCTGGTGCGATTCTCGACGATCCTCGCCGTTCGCATGGAGGGGGGCTTCCTTTGGCACACGCTGCGGCTGCCGATTCTTTATTTCCAGCAACGATACGCGGGGGAACTCGCCCAGCGGGCCACGATCAACGACAAGGTGGCGGGTCTTCTCACCGGGCGCTTTGCCATGGCGTTGGTGAGCCTCGTGACCATTCTTCCCTACGGCCTGGTGTTGTTCACCTACAACTGGCCGCTGGCATCGATCGGTTGCGCGTTTGCCCTATTGAATCTCGCCGTGATGCGATGGGTCGCCCGGGCCCGGGAGGATAAAAACAGTCAACTGCTCCAGGATCAGGGTGTGCTTACCGGCACCGCCATCGCGGGGTTCCAGGCCATCGAGAGCATCAAGGCCAGCGCCGGGGAGGATGCGCTTTTCACCAGACTCGCCGGATCCATGGCAAAGGTTGTGAACACCCGGCAGCATCTCGCCGTCTGGTCCCAGGCACTGGTTCTTGCCCCCAAGTTTCTGGATCATGTGAATGCGGCCGCGATGCTGACCGTCGGCGGCTTGGCGATCATGGACGGCCATTTTTCGATCGGCGCGCTGTTGGCGTTTCAGAGTCTCATGACCGCTTTCATGTCGCCCTTTTCCACCCTCGCCGGACTGGGCGGGGAGCTTCAGACCGCGCGGGGGGAGATCAACCGGTTGGACGATGTGATGCGGGCGCGCTTGGATCCCGTGTGGAGTGACAGTATCGAAGAAAAGGCGGCTCCCGGCGTTGAAAAACTGCGCGGCCTTTTGGAGATACGGAACCTGACATTTGGATATGCCAAGCAGGAGCCGCCGTTTCTTCAGGAGATCAACCTCACGCTGGAGCCGGGAAAACGGGTGGCTCTCGTGGGAGCCTCCGGCAGCGGAAAGTCCACCCTTGCCAATCTGGTCGCTGGGCTTCTCGAGCCGTGGTCCGGGGAGATTCTTTTCGATGGCAAGCCGCGCCGCGAGTGGCCCCGCTCCCTGCTGGCCTCATCCCTGGCCCATGTCTCGCAAGACATTTATCTTTTCGAGGGAACGATCGCCCAAAACATCGCCTTGTTCGATCCCGAGGTTCCAATCGCGCGCATCGAGCAGGCCGCCCGCGATGCCGGAATCGCCGATGCGATCTCGCGGAGGCCCGGAGGGTTTTTTGCCATGGTTGGCGAGGGTGGCGCGAACTTCAGCGGGGGCCAAATGCAACGCATCGAAATCGCCCGCGCCCTCGCCTTGGATCCAACCATTCTTGTGCTCGACGAGGCCACCAGCGCCTTGGATCCGGAGACCGAGCTTCAAATCGATCAAAACATCCGCAAGCGCGGGGTTTCGTGTCTGATCTCGGCGCACCGGCTCAGCACGATCCGCGACGCCGATGAAATCCTCGTCTTCGAATCGGGACGAATCGTGGAGCGGGGAACCCACGGCGATTTGGTGAATCAAAATGGCGTCTACGCGCGCCTGGTCCGGGATTGAATCGATGAAAACCGACAGTCCCGATCCTTACCACCGCGCCCTTGGGGACCTCCCTGGCGAGTTTCTCAAAGAAGCCCGCCAGAAACTCCTCGAAGATCGCTCGAGCGGCCTGGTCCCGATCCGCGCCGGATCCGGCGTGGGCCTTTACGAGGCGTGCTCGGCTGTGGCTCTTTCGATGGGAATCCGCATGCCGCACCGCGCCGCGCCGGTGGAGGACGAAAATCTCATGGCGGCATTGGATGCGACGCTTCGGCCGTCGGGGTTGAGGCATCGCACCATCGTGCTGCAGGCGGACTGGTTTCGCCATGACTCCGGGCCGTTTCTGGCTTTTCTTGCGGATGGGGGTCGGCCGGTGGCCTTGGTGCCCCGCAAGCCCGGAGTTTACCGCCTTGTCGATCCCGTCGAATGCTCCTCACGGGACATTGATGAGCCCACCGCCCGGCTATTGAAGCCGGAGGCCGTCATGTTCTACCGCCCGTTTCCGGATGGGCCGTTGAATGCCCGCCAACTTCTCGCCTTCGCGCTGCAAGGCAGGGCTTGGGACCTTTGGCTCATTCTGATTGTGGGAATCCTTGCCGGGATTCTTGGCCTCGCCGTGCCGTTGGCCACCGAGTTTGTCATCAACCAAGTCATCCCCGGCGCGCAGCGCGGCCAACTCCTCGAAATCGGTCTGGGTTTGGTCATGGTGGCGGCGGCCATGGCTCTATTCCATGTCACGGCGGCATTCGCCATGCTTCGAATCGAAGGGCGAGGCGTCCATGATGTCCAGACCGCGGTCTGGAGCCGGGTCCTGCAGCTCAATACCGGGTTCTTCAGAAATTATTCCGCTGGCGATCTTGCCAACCGGGTCGATGGGATCAACGCCATCCGCCACGCCCTCTCGACGGCGGTGATCGGCTACATGCTCGGGGCCGTTTTTTCGCTCCTGAACATCGGCCTGATTTTTTACTACAGCTGGAAGCTCGCCATCACGGCCATCGTCCTGACGGGAATTGCGGGGCTGGTAGAGTTGGTCGCCTCCTGGTTGGAACTCCGCTACCACCGGCCAAGCGCCACTCTCTCGGGCAGGATCACCGGACGGGTCTTCCAACTCCTCAACGGCATCGTGAAATGGAAGACCGCCGCCGCCGAGGAGCGGGCCATTGGTCAATGGGCGCCGCTGTTTTTGGAAAAAAAGCGCTTGGACAAAGCGGCCGGAACCATCAAGGCCGCCGCCGGGGCGTTTCGCGCGTTTTTCCCCCTCTTCGCCATTCTGGTGAATTTCGCCATCTTTTACTTTTTCCTCGGCGGAACGCTCAACGCCGGGGCGTTCATGGGCTACAACGCGGCGTTCGGTCAAATGCTCAGCGCCGTGCTGGGAGCAGCCTCCGCCACGATCACCCTCGTCAATTGCATTCCGCTCTACGAGCGCCTGAGGCCCATTCTGACGGCTCCGGTGGAGCGTGATGTCGTGGGAGCGGATCCCGGCAGGCTTCGCGGCCGCCTCGATGTTGTGGATCTGAGGTTCCGCTACGCGCCGGACCAACCGGCTGTCCTCGATGGCGTCTCATTCACGGCGGAGCCGGGGGAATTTGTCGCCATTGTCGGAGCCACGGGATGCGGCAAGTCCACGCTTGTCCGCCTGCTTCTCGGGTTCGAGTCGCCGGAGTCCGGTGCGATTTTTTATGACGGACGCGACTTCCGGAATCTCGACCTTCAGAGGGTTCGGCGTCAATTCGGCGTGGTTCTTCAACACGACCGCGTCAGAACGGGCGATATCCTCCACAACATCACCGGCGCTGGAGCCTACTCGCTCGAGGAGGCTTGGCTCGCCGCGTCCAGGGCGGGGATCAAGGAGGAAATCGAGCGCTTGCCGATGGGAATGCACACCTTTGTTCCCGAGGGAGGAGGCAGCTTTTCCGGAGGTCAACTCCAGCGCCTCGTCATCGCCCGGGCCCTGATCAAGAACCCCTCGATCCTCATCTTCGACGAGGCCACCAGCGCCTTGGACAACACCAGCCAGAAAATCGTCAGCGACAATCTGCGCGCCCTGAAAGTCACGCGAATCGTCATCGCCCAGCGCCTCTCCTCGATCCGGCAGGCCGACAAAATCATTGTTCTCGACAAAGGCAAGGTGGCAGAGTCCGGCTCGTTCGATGAATTGCTCGCCAAAGACGGAGTATTCCGGCGGCTCGCGGGCCGCCAGATGGTTTAGCGCCGCCGCCGTGGCGATTCTTTTCGCCTCGCCGAGCCACGCCACGCCGGAACCTCCCGCCACGCCCGGAAGCAATGCCTCATTCCACCTTCCCGCCGTCGAACCCCCGCGCCCCTCGTTGGGAAAACCCCTTCCGCTCGGCTTGAAGGATGCGGTCGCGCTCGCGTTGCGGAAAAACCAGAACATCCTCATCGCCAGGGAGCAAATCCTGATGGCGCGGGGTCAGCTCCAGCAGGCCGCCGGCCCGTTCGACCCCCTCGTCTCGGCCCAACTCCAAGGCTACAGCACCAAAAACAAATCCAACGAAACGGAAATCAGCACCGCCCTCTCGCGCCTCCTCGGAAAGACCATCGAACAGCAAACGGCCTACTCGAACCTCGAAAACACAGCCAGCGCCGATGCTTCCATCCAGACCCTCCTGCGGAATGGAATCACCATCACCCCGCAAGCGAACTATTCCGGCCAACTCGAGGACTATCCGGGCGAAACCTACGGGGACGACTCCGCGACTCTCGGGCTTTCCCTGGAAATCCCCTTGCTTCAGGGGCTCGGCCCGAACAACCAGTTTGCCGCCTCCGAGCGCGCCGCCGGGTTCAATCTGAAGGCGGCCAAGGCGAGTTACGACTTTGTTGTTTCCCAGCAGATTTACAACACGGTCTCGGCTTACTGGAATCTCCTGCTCGCCCAGACCAATGTGCGCATCGCCCTCAGCCAGGAGGAGGGAGCCCGCCGCCTTGTCGGCATCACCGAGGCCCTGATCCAAGGCTATGTCCAGCCGGCCGCCCAACTCGCCCAGGCCAAAGCGAACCTCGAGCAATACACCTCCCAACGCATCTCCGCCGAACTCCAGCAGTCCACCGCCAGCCAACAACTCGGAGTGGCCATGGGCTTCTCTCCCGGCGAACTCCTGGCCGAGCCTCTGGCCATCAACTCGTTTCCCAAACCCTCCGCCTCGCCCTCGTTTGAGATCGCCGATGCCAGGCCGCTGATCGACCTCGCGATGAAAATGCGCCCCGACATCCAAGCCGGCATCGATTCCATCGCGGCCAACAAGATTCTCCTGTCGGGAGCGAAAAACGCCGCCCTGCCCACCGTCGATCTGATTTTGGGTGGAGGATACCAGGTCGCCCGCATCACCCAAACCACCCCCTCCACCACGGCCAAGGACAGCCAAGGCGGCTGGTTCGTGGGCGGCGGGGTCAATATGGCCTACCCCATTTTCAACAACGCCGCCGAGGGACTGGTCGTTCAGCAGGAAAGTCAATTGAGGCAGTCCCAAACCCAGGTCAGCCTCACCGAAACCCAAGTCGCCTCGGATGTGATCACCGCCCTGAAATCCGTCATCATGACCCGCAAGTCTCTTGAGGAGGCAATCGCCTCCGCGCAGAACGAGAGGATATCGGTCAAAGCCCAGGAGGAACTTTTTTCCATGGGGATGGCTTCCCTCGTCGAGGTCATCACCACCCAGAACAACCTCGCCACGGCGGAGCTGGCCGTGGCGACCAATCTCTCGAACTACGCCATCTCGCTTGCCGCGCTGAGATTCGCCACAGGCACCCTCACTCCCGAAGGAATGGCGACGACATTTCATGCAATCCCCGGATTCCAGAGAAAATCGAATGGAGCGCGTGCGGGATCGAATCGAGGATCTTGAGGAAAGCGTATCGCCTATTCGCCGAATCGTGA
>CAYOGR010000031.1:17951-19937 GCA_964403605.1 uncultured Chthoniobacter sp. | reverse complement strand
GAGGTTGAGGGATTGGGCGCTGATGCCTTCGGGGAATTGGAGCGGGAGGACGCCCATGCCGACGAGGTTGGAGCGGTGGATGCGTTCGAAGCTCTGGGCGACGACGGCTTTGACTCCCAGGAGGCGGGTGCCTTTGGCGGCCCAGTCGCGGCTGGAACCGGTTCCGTATTCTTGTCCGGCGAAGACGATGAGCGGGGTGCCTTCGGCCTGATATTTCATGCAGGCGTCGTAGATCGACATTTGCTCGCCGGTGGGCTGGTGGATCGTAAGCCCGCCTTCGACGCGGGTTCCGTCGGCTTTCGCGGGGATCATGAGGTTTTTGATTCGCACATTCGCGAAGGTGCCTCGGGTCATGACACGGTCGTTGCCGCGGCGGCTGCCGTAGCTGTTGAAATCGACCGCTTCGATGCCGTTTTCGACGAGGTATTTTCCGGCGGGCGAGCTGGCTTTGATGGCACCGGCGGGCGAGATGTGGTCGGTCGTGACACTATCTCCGAAGATGCCCATCGGGCGGGCGGCGGTGATGTTCGAAATCGTGCCGGCTTCCATGCCGAAGTTCTCGAAGAACGGCGGCTCCTGGATGTAAGTGCTCTTGCGGTCCCACTCGTAAATTTGGCCGACGCTCGAGGGGACTTCATTCCACTTGGGATTCTGGTCCGCGAAGCCGGTGTAGAGTTTTTTGAAGACCTCGGGCTTGAGCGCGGCCTGCATTTCGTTGCGGATTTCCTGAAGGCTCGGCCAGATATCTTTCAGGAAAACCTCCACGCCGTCCTTGTCCTTCGCGATCGGTTCCTTGCTCAGGTCGATGTCGACGCGGCCGGCGAGTGCGTAGGCGACGACGAGCGGGGGTGACATGAGGAAATTGGCTCGGATGTTTTGGTGGATGCGGGCCTCGAAGTTGCGGTTGCCGGAGAGGACGGCGGCGGTGACGAGGTCGTTCTCGACGATGGCGCTTTCAATTTCGGGCGCGAGGGGGCCGGAGTTGCCGATGCAGGTGGTGCAGCCGTAGCCGACGATTTGGAATCCGAGTTGGTCGAGGTAGGGCTGGAGGCCGGTGGTCTCGAGGTAATCCTTCACCACGCGGGAGCCGGGAGCGAGCGAGGTCTTCACGGCAGGATCGACGCGGAGGCCGCGGTTGGCGGCTTTTTTCGCGAGGAGACCGGCACCGATCATCACGCTCGGGTTGCTGGTGTTCGTGCAACTTGTGATGGCGGCGATCAGAACCGAGCCGTTGCGGAGATGGAGGTCGCCATGGGCGTGCGGGGCGGCCACGGGGTCGGGTGTGGGGCGGTCGGCGACCATCTCGGATTCATCCTTCGAGAGTGTGCCATTGCGTTTGACGGCGGCGGATGTCGCGAGGGCCTCGGAATTTTTTCCATACCCACCTTCGGCGACAGGCTTTGTGAGGAGATTTGTGAAGGTGGATTTGAGATCGGGGACATTGATGCGGTCCTGCGGGCGCTTGGGACCGGCCACGCCGGGTTGGACGGTGGCGAGGTCGAGGTCGATATCCACGCTGTAGGCGATGTCGCCTTTTTTCGGCATGCCGAAGAGGTTTTGGGCCTTGAAGTAATTCTCGAACGCGCGGCATTGCTCCTCCGTGCGGCCGGTGGCGGCCAGGTAGTTGACGGATTCGGCATCGACAGGAAAGAAGCCCATGGTCGCGCCGTATTCAGGGGCCATGTTCGCGATCGTTGCGCGGTCGGTGAGCGGCAGGCTCGCAGCGCCCTCGCCGTAGAACTCCACGAATTTGCCCACGACCTTCGCGGCGCGGAGGAGTTGGGTGACATGGAGGGCGAGGTCGGTCGCGGTGACGCCTTCGCGCAAGCGGCCGGTGAGGTTTACGCCCACGACTTCCGGTGTGAGGAAATAGACGGGCTGGCCGAGCATTCCCGCCTCGGCTTCGATACCGCCCACGCCCCAGCCAACGACGCCAAGGCCGTTGATCATGGTCGTATGGGAATCGGTGCCGACGAGCGTGTCGGG
>CAYOGR010000031.1:11605-17851 GCA_964403605.1 uncultured Chthoniobacter sp. | reverse complement strand
CGCCAAGGCCGTTGATCATGGTCGTATGGGAATCGGTGCCGACGAGCGTGTCGGGATAGAAGATTTGAGATTTGAGATTTGAAATTTCAGATTCCTGCGAGAGCACGCCTTTCGCGAGATACTCGAGGTTCACTTGGTGCACGATGCCGATGCCGGGAGGCACGACGCCGAATGTTTTGAATGCCTGCTGGCCCCATTTGAGGAACTGGTAGCGCTCGCGGTTGCGCTTGAATTCCATGTCGAGATTGAGCTGGAGCGCATTCGCCGAGCCGTAGAAATCAACTTGCACCGAGTGGTCCACGACGAGATCGACGGGCACAAGGGGCTCGATGATGGCCGGGTTGCCACCGAGGCCTTTTACAGCGCTGCGCATGGCGGCGAGGTCCACCAGAAGCGGCACGCCGGTGAAATCCTGCAGCACGATGCGGGCGACGACAAAGGGAATCTCCTCCTCTGCGGGTGCCTTCGCATTCCAGTTAGCGAGCGTCTCGACATCACGCGCCTGAACTTTTTTTCCGTCGCAGTTGCGGAGCACGGATTCCAAAACAATGCGGATGCTGACGGGGAGTTTGGAGACCGGGCCGACGCCGGCTTCTTCCAGAGCGGGCAGGGAGTGGAGGTAGGTCGGGGTTTTGGAACCGGAGTCGAATTGGCGCAGGGTGTTGAATGGCGATTTCATGCTCAACCTTGAATCAAAGCAGTTTCCAGAGGCCTTCGCAATCCTCATTCCTTGTCAACCAAGTGCATCACCCCGTTTTTCTTGTGGAGATTGTTGATAAGGAGAAAATCCTGTTGCTATGAAAAACCAAAACGATCCACCGCCGCATACCGGGGCCGAAAAAACCGGGAACGCCACCATCCTTGCCTGGGTCGAGGAATTCGCCTCGCTCACAAAACCCGACAAAATTTTCTGGTGCGATGGCTCCGCCCAACAGGACAAGGCCATGCGCGAGGCCATTGTCGCCTCAGGTGCCGGGCTTTGGCTGAATCCCGAAAAACGGCCGAACTCTTTGCTCGTCCGCAGCGACCCCCGCGATGTCGCGCGTGTCGAGGAGCGCACCTTTATTTGCTCCCGGTCGAAAAAAGACGCCGGCCCCACGAATTATTGGGAGGCCCCCGACAAAATGAAGGCGAAGCTGCAGGGGCTTTTCGATGGGTGCATGCGCGGGCGCACCCTGTATGTCATTCCGTTCAGCATGGGCCCGGTCGGCTCGCCAATCGCCCAATACGGCATCGAGCTTTCCGACAGCCCGTATGTTGTCGCAAACATGAGGATCATGACTCGGGTGAGTCCGGAGGTGTATCGCGAGATCGACAAATCCGGGTCCTTCGTAAAATGCCTGCACTCGGTCGGCTATCCGCTCGAACCCGGCCAAATGGATGTTCCTTGGCCCTGCAACCCGCCCGAGACCTACATCACGCATTTTCCCGAGGAGCGGCTGATCATGAGCTTCGGATCCGGCTACGGCGGCAACGCCCTGCTCGGCAAAAAATGCTTCGCCCTTCGCATCGCCTCCGCCATGGCGCGGGACGAGGGTTGGATGGCCGAACACATGCTCGTGCTTGGCGTGAAGTCCCCCGATGGAGAGAAAACCTATGTCACCGCCGCATTCCCCAGCGCCTGCGGCAAGACAAACTTCGCCATGATGGTTCCGCCAGACTCCATCAAGAAACAGGGCTGGGAAATCACCTGCGTGGGCGACGATATCGCCTGGATCAAGCCCGGGCCGGACGGCCACCTGCGGGCCATCAACCCCGAGGCCGGTTTTTTTGGCGTCGCGCCTGGAACCTCGCATTCAAGCAATCCCATCGCGATGGATTCGATCAAACGCGATGTCATTTTCACCAATGTCGCGCTCACCGATGACGGCGATGTCTGGTGGGAGGGCATGACCAAGGAGCCGCCCGCGCACCTCATCGACTGGAAAGGCAAGGACTGGCAACCCGGCCGGACGGACAAGGATGGAAAGCCTGTTCTGAGCAGCCATCCGAACAGCCGATTCACGGCTCCGGCGGCGAACTGTCCCGTCATCGACCCCGAATGGGAAAATCCCGCCGGCGTCCCGATCAGTGCCGTGATTTTCGGTGGCCGCCGCTCGACCACGATGCCGCTGATTTTCCAGTCCTTCAACTGGTCCCACGGCGTGTATCTGGGAGCCACGATGGGGTCTGAAATGACGGCCGCCGCCGCGGGCGCTCTCGGCCAGGTTCGCCGCGACCCGATGGCCATGCTGCCCTTTTGCGGTTACAACATGGGGGACTACTTCACCCATTGGCTCCGGATGCGGAAAATGATCAAATATGTGCCCCGCATTTTTCATGTGAACTGGTTCCGAAAGACGCCCGACGGGAATTTCCTCTGGCCCGGCTACGGCGAGAACACGCGCATTCTCAAGTGGATGGTCGAGCGGTGCCGGTTCGGTGCCCATGCCCTCGAGACCTCGATCGGCTGGCTTCCGGACTACGGGGACATCGACATGGAAGGGCTGGAAAACACGGTCACGCCCGAGGTTTTCGCCGAGGCCCAGAAGATCGAAACCACCGAGTGGCATCGCGAGTTGCTTCTGCAAGACGAGCTTTTCATCAAACTCTACAGCGACCTGCCGAAGGATCTTATCTTCCAGCGCGAGCTTCTGATGTCGCGATTGTAGATCAAGGATGCATGTGAGGAAATCGCTTGCGCACGAAAACCCCGCCGCGGATTTTCAAACCATGGCGACCTATATTTACGAGACGATTCCCGAAACGCCGGACCAAGCGGTTCGCACCTACGAAATCCAGCAAAGCATGCGCGACGCGGCCTTCACCCGACATCCCGAAACAGGCGAGCCGATCCGCCGGATCATCACCGGCGGGCTAGGCATCATGTCTTCAGGTAAAATCAGCTCTTCCGCCCCCGCCGCTTCGGGTGGACACGGCTGTGGCGCGGGTTGCGGCTGCGGCTGAATTCTTGATTCACCTGGTTGCGGGAGTCATCGTCCCCGCCGCGATGTTTTTCCGACGCCTCGTTCTCAATAGTTTTTCCAAGCTCAAATCCGGACGGCTGGAGGTTCTGCTTCCCGATGGGGGTCGCGGCGTTTACGGGGGACTGGGCGCCGGGATCCAGGCCCGGATCGAGGTTTTGGATGAAAATTTCTTCCGCCGTTGCGTGCTCCACGGCCCGATTGGATTTGCCGAAGCCTACTTGGCGGGCGAGTGGACGACTCCTGATCTCGTCAAGGTGATCGCGTGGTTCATTCTAAATGCGGATGACGCCGAGGCCATGCAGACCCGCAGCCGTCGCGGCACGGGAGCTTTCAACCTTCTGAATTTCGCCAATCGCCTGCTTCATCTGCGCCGCCCGAACAGCCGCCGAATGAGCCGCGAAAACATCCGCGAGCACTACGACCTGAGCAACGAGTTCTTCCAACTCTGGCTCGATCCCACAATGACCTACTCGAGCGCGTATTTCGAGCGGGCCGATGAGCCGCTTGAAGCCGCCCAGATCCGCAAATACGACAAACTCTGCCGCCGCTTGCACATCGCACCTTCAGACAGCGTGCTCGAGATCGGCTCTGGTTGGGGCGGTTTCAGCATGCACGCCGCGCGCACCTTCAGGTGCCGCGTCACCACCGTCACGATTTCCCAACAACAATTCGACGAAGCCTCGCGCCGCATCCGCGAGGCCGGCCTGGCCGACCGCATCCAAATCCTCCTCTGCGATTACCGCGACCTGCGCGGGCAGTTCGACAAGATCGCCTCGATCGAAATGCTCGAAGCCGTCGGCGAAAAATTTGTGGACGGCTACTTCGCGAAGATCGAGGAACTCCTCGCCCCACGCGGCCTCGCGGGCCTGCAGGCGATCCTTTGCCCCGACAACCAATATCCCATCCTCCGCGACGGCGTGGATTTTATCCAAAAGCACATTTTCCCCGGCTCGCTCCTGATGTGCAATGCCCGCATCGGACAGGCGCTGCGCGCTTGCGGAGATCTGAATCTTTTCGATTACGAGGACATGGCGCCGCACTACGCGCTCACCCTCAAACGCTGGCGCGAAACCTTCGAGGAAAAACTCGACGCCGTCCGCGCGCTCGGCTTCGACGAGATCTTCATCCGCAAATGGCGCTACTACCTCGCCTACTGCGAGGCGGCCTTCGGCACGCGCCACATCACCGTCGCGCAATTCGTGCTCTCGCGTCCCGACAACCTCGGCATTCCTTCAGCGATTTATCAACTGCCCGCCTGAACCGAGTTGCGCTCCAGCCACGCGGCGTAGGCGGCCTCGCTGGATTCCCCGGCGGCAAGGGCGAGAGTTTCGATGACGGCCTCTTCCTCGGTGGCTTGGAAGGTAAAGCTGTTCGATTCGATGAAAAGCGCGGCGGCGACGAAACCGGTTCGTTTGTTGCCATCCAGGAAGGGGTGGTTTTTTACGATCCCTATCGCGTAGGAAGCCGCCATGTCAAAAATCGACGGGCTGCCATAGCTGAATTGGTGTTTGGGCTTGTTGAGTGCGGAGTCCAAAAGCCCCTCGTCACGGATCCCTTTCAACCCGCCGAACCGATCCAGCAACTTCTCGTGCATCGCAAGGCAGTCCTCGCGTTCCACCCACACCGGCTCGCTCATTTCGCAAGCTCCCTGAGAGTGTTACGGTAGCGCTTCATCAGGCTCTCGACGATGTCCATTTTCTTGTCGAACCCCGGCTTTTCCGGCGTCACCCGCAAGGAGCACTCCGGCGACTCCGTGAAATACAGGATCGTTCCCTCCTCGGCCTTGAGCTGCTGCAAGGCCTCCTTGGGAAGAACCACACCGAGGGAATTGCCGATTTTGCGAACTTTGGATTGAGCGATCATGGAATAACATTCGTTACTACAATCGAGCGCGTCAAGATTGGGGAGAAATTGGATTCCAACCCCAGCCGCCCGGGACGATACTCCGCCGAAATGAATCCGCTCCCGCTCCTTGTCGCTGGAACCGCGCTCGCCATGGCAATGATGGTGGTCGTTTGGTTTTTCGCCCGGCGGATGAACAATGCCGGGATCGTGGACATCTGGTGGTCGTTTGGATTCGCGCCGGTGGCGGTTTTTTACGGGGTTTTCGGCAGCGGGCACATGATTCGCAATGGCCTCATCGCCGCCATGGTCTGCGCGTGGAGCCTGAGACTCGGAATGCACCTCTACAAGCGCGTGATGTCCCACCATCCCGAGGAGGATCCGCGCTACGCCGAACTCCGGAAGCAATTTCCAAAACGCACTTGGCTGATGTTTTTCGGGTTCTTCCAACTTCAGGGGTTGCTGATCGGGTTGCTCTCCCTGCCGATCGCGCTCGCCTGCGCGAACCCCGCGCCGGGCATCGGGCTTTTTGAAATCGCCGGAGTCCTTCTCTGGCTTGTCGGCATCGGAGGCGAGTCGATCGCCGACATGCAGCTCGCCCTCTTCAAGGCCCACCCCGCCGCGAAAGGCCGCGTGTGCGACATCGGACTCTGGAAATACTCGCGCCACCCGAATTATTTTTTCGAGTGGGTCATCTGGATCGCCTACTTCGTTTTCGCGCTCGGCTCGCCTTGGTCTTGGGCCGGCATCCTCAGCCCGCTGCTGATTCTTTTTTTCCTCACCCGAATGACCGGCATCCCGCCCGCCGAGGCGCGTGCCCTCGCCACCCGGGGCGATGCCTACCGCGACTACCAGCGCCGCACCAGCGCCTTCATCCCTTGGTTTCCAAAATCATGATCTCCCGCCGAGGCGCTGGGACGCGGAGGGTTTTGAAATGAACGAGAATGACATCGGAACGATCGCGATCGAAGAGGCGATCCAAATTCACCGGGAGCTTGGCCCTGGGCTGCTTGAGTCCGTATATGAAGTCGTTCTTGCGGACTCTCTCAAAAAACGGGGCCTGGAGGTTCGAAGGCAAGTTTCCGTGCCGATCCATTATCGGGGAATAAAGTTCGACGAGGGCTTTCGCGTGGATCTTGTGGTTGAAAACAAAATCCTGATCGAGCTCAAGTCGGTGGAGGCCGTTATTCCGGCCCACAAGAAACAAGTGCAGACTTATCTCCGGCTGACAGGATTGAAGCTGGGATATCTGCTCAATTTCGGGGAGGCTTTTCTCAAAGACGGCATCACCCGCTGCGTCAACGGCCTAGAAGAACCTCCTCTGCGCCTCCGCGCCTCTGCGGGATAACTATTTCCAAAATCATGATCTCACTCGACGACCTACTCGCCCGAAATCTCCTGCCCGACGCGGCCATCCGCCTCGGCATCCGCAACCTCC